>CAXTMV010000164.1:0-12906 GCA_964245425.1 uncultured Flavihumibacter sp.
CTATATCATCAATTAATGAAAAAGATTTTAGCTGTAGATGATGAAAAAGATATATTATTTGTCCTCAAAACCTATCTCTCGGGAAAAGGTTACGAAGTACGTACCACGCTTAGCTGTGATGAAGGCCTGGACATTTTTTATTCCTTTAAACCCGATCTTGGCCTTTTAGATATAAACATCGGAAATGCAGATGGCAGGATTATGTGCCGCACAATAAAAGCCCAGGCGGAACATCGGCATATCCCTGTGGTCCTTATTTCGGCAAACCGGCGTGGGCTTTTGCCTTACGCTGACTTTGGCGCTGATTCTTATCTAGAAAAACCATTCGATCTACCCGTTCTCTTGAAAGCTGTGCAATCATATTTGAATAAGTAATTTTAGTGCCAGTATAGGTCAACTTTTAATTTACAATCCTATTAGGGAGATGATCTTTCAACCCAATTTTTTTATATATTGCCATGGATAAAAATAACCCCGACCAACCGCGGTAACCATTTTTGCGAAAAGGGGAAAACATAGGTATTGCTGTTCACGCTTTTACAGGAAAATATGCCCGTTGTCGATCTTAGAACATAGATCCATAGTTTATTTACTATACTAAATGGGTTCTTGCACGCTCGTTTTCAATGTTGTTGAAGTGGGGTCACCTTATATCTAATTTTGTACCACTATTTACTGGGCAATTTTTTAACTTGATAAAAACATTTTACTCTGAGGCCGGAAAGGAAAAATGCTAAACATACTACAGGCTGAAATTAATCCATTGATCAATGACATGTATAGCGATTTTGAATCCATATCGCGTAAAAGAACCAAGTTGCTCCAATAATTCAAAATAATACTATTGAAGATTCATGATTTAACTTAGTTATATTGCAATAAGAGATGTTAACGGCTGAACATGGGAGTATGACAGAACAAATTCTGAATGCCAGACTGGGCAGAAATTTAATGCACGGGTTTGATGAACTTACTAACGAACTCCTTTGAAAAAATGAAAATTTAATAAAGCTTATTACCCCCCTTAGAAATAAACAACCTACCTCGCTGATCAAAGCAAGCAACTACCAGGAAATGATACGCGATTCCGGATGATCGCTGAAAGTCATGGATACATTGGTAAAGCTTCACATCAAAAACGATGAAATTTTTATTAAGGCCTGTACGCGCTTATGTGAGATACCACTTCATTACTGGGAAGCCAGTGTTGCACAGATGCATTCACGCGGCGGATCAAAAAAATCATATTGCAGATGCCCAGTTCTGCTACTGACATAATACTTCTTTTTCTTATGGATTCCGGCTGCCTGATCAAAAATGCCAAATAACGTCATTCTTTAACAAAGGGAATAATGCATCAAATGAAGACGGTCAGATAAGTAGGCATCTATGATCCTATTTAAATATTACCTGTCAGCACAAAAGAATTGAGCGAAAAAAATGATTTTCTCAATATGATTAGTCATGAATTAAAACACCATTTACCTCGTTTAATGACATCCTGAATCTTTAAAAAATCGATACAGCACAAATTCATATTGAAAAATATACTTTGTGTCCCATGAACTCGTCTTGGAATTGGTCAATGAAAAGTCATTATTAGAGGGAATTATCCTATCAATATTCAGAACAATGAAGCCTTCTACTAAATGCTGAGCACAATAAAGTAGACATTTTCCAATTGAATCTTCTAAGCAATGGCAGTTTAAATTGACCATTCTTCGAACATTTATTGTTGCCTCATCTCACCTTAATCTTGATAAAGAAATCTTCATCTCCTCTTCATACAGTATTTATTCAGCCAGTGCAGTTTTACACTAGAAATAATTCTGTAAACAAAAACATACAATTATGAAATCAAAAACATTATTTGCCGCCGTTATAATTCTGTCGGTTGCTCTTTCTGCACAATGCATGGCCCAATCAGACCCCCACAAATTACCTCCACCAGGCCCCTTTGAAAATATCCACAGGCAGGCACTTCAGCAAGTGACCACGTTCAATGGTCAGGCCGGTGAGTGGACAATCAATGATGACTATATTTATGATGGCTTTTACCTGCAAACGACCCAGGCAAAATACCTGGTAAAATTCTCCCCGCATATGGGTAGCGAGCTTACAAAAAACATAACAACTGGCGCTACAATCACAATTAACGGGGTCGAAGAATTAACTCCAGAAGGTCAAAAAGAAGTAAGGCTGATAAGTATCGCAGCAAACGGGCAAACATTAACTGATATTCCTCTAGCCACAGCACCACAGACAGTCACAGATACACAAATAAATGGTACTGGAAAAATCACAGCTTTCCAGAAAAACAAACGAGGTGAAGTGAATGGTTACTTTGTTGATGGTAAAACTATTTTACGTGTGCCTCCACATGTTGTAATGCAATTAAACACGTTACTAACCTCCGGTGCGGCAGTTTCTTATAGCGGCATTAAAAAATCTGTAAACAATGGGGAAGTATCCATTGGAAATTATAACATTGTACACTGCCAGACCATCACGGTAAACGGCACACAATATCTGACAAGATAAAGTTAAATATTTAAATAAACATATAATTATGCCTAAGCAACACAAAAAAGGAAAAGGAACAGATTTGATAGGATTACCTGATGAGCTGGTTAAACTGATGATTAAAGATTCCGGCTGCCAAAAATGGGTTATCAAAGAAATCAGTAATGAAGGCCCTCCCCATAAACAAGTACTTACAACCCTTCTTTTGAAACGTTTGTACAAATTGGTCAAAACGATAGAAAAAAGTTCAGGAATCGTTTTTTCGTTACAAAAAGGTAATAGTGTAGAATCCGAAACACATGAAGGGGAAGCAGTGGTAATGCCGGTTGACATTCCTGTCAACCTTGGTAACAAAACTAACAAAAACCATGTCATAGATGCGGTTTCGGAAGCTCCCCTGCATGAGTTACTTGCCTACACAATGTGCCTGCAGGTGATTGAATGGGGGATGAAGACTGTAGCAGCCGGATCTGAAATTTAGAAATAGTTTAAATCAGCAATGATGTGAAAATTATTGCTGAATTTTTTTTACAATAGATAATGACAGTAAATAAACCGACATGGCGAAATATTTATCGACTATTGGGTTATTGTTTCTTTCCAATGCATTTATGACAATGGCCTGGTATGGACATTTAAAATTTTTTGGAAAGAATGGCCACCAGGCTGCGTTATGGATAATTGTTTTGATTAGCTGGGGGCTTGCTTTTTTTGAATATTGTTTCCAGGTTCCGGCAAACAGAATTGGATTTGCAGAAAATGGCGGGCCATTTTCGCTGGTACAATTGAAAGTAATACAGGAAGCCATCACATTGATTGTATTTATGTTATTTTCATTGGTTTTTTTCAAAAACATACACTTTACCCTCAATCTTATCATAGGTTTCTGCTTTCTGGTAGTGGCCGTTTATTTTATTTTTAAGAAATGATGATACTTACTATTTATTGAACCGGAGGTTAACTTTATTTTAAATGTTATTCTACCATGGAAAAAGGCAATTCAAATACCGTTGGTAAAGGACTAGATTATCTCAACTTTTTACTAGCAGATGTCAGGGACGGGATTGGACCTTTTCTTGGAATTTATTTGTTATCAGATCGTCATTGGAACCTGCGCGATATCGGCATCGTTACTTCTATTATGACTTTTGCAGGTGTGATTGCGCAGACACCTGCTGGTCATTTATTGATAAGCACAGGAATAAACATGCTATCGTTATCATTGCTACACTGCTGTTTGGAATCAGCACAATAGCCATTATTTTTGAAACAAATTTTATCGTGGTTAGTCTTAGCCAGGCTATTACTGGGATGGCTGCCGCATTTATAGGACCGTCAATTACAGCCATGACGTTAGGAGCCATTGGATACAGGCATCTGGAACATCGCATGGGCAGGAATGAGATGTTTAATCATGGAGTTAATGTTTTTTCCGCTTTACTATCGGGCTGATTGGCTATTACCTGGGGTTACAAATAGTATTTGTATTTACTTTCTTTTTATCACTGATCTGTGTATTTCCATTAAGTCTTATCGATAAGAAAGCAATTGACCATGATCTTGCTAGGGGTAAGGTCAAAGATGATGCAACGGCCAATAACAAGCAAACATTCAATTTCACCAAAAGTAATGCCTTCATGATCTTTACCGGGTGTTCTATACTTTTTCATTTTGCTAACGGCGCCATGCTGCCATTGGCCGGGCAATACATCGCAGTTGAAAATCATGTCAATGCATCCTTTTACATGTCGGCATGTATTATTATAGCCCAGCTGGTGATGACGCCGGTTGCTGCCATATGCGGCAAGAGGGCCAGCTTCGGCCGAAAGCCGTTAATGGTTATTTGTTTCGCGGCATTACCGGTACGCGGCTTGTTATATACATTAAGTTCAAATCCTTTTTATATTACCTCCATACAGGTACTGGACGGTTTGGCGGGTGGAATTTTTGGTGTAGTCTCCGTCTTGACAATTGCTGACATTACAAAGGGAAGCGGACGCTTCAAATTTGCCATAGGGTTATTAACAACTGCAGTGGGAATAGGAGCATCATTGAGCGCGGTGGTGGCCGGATTTATTGCACATGCTTACTCAATCACCACCTCCTTTCTGTTTTTGAGCGGCGTCGCTGCAACTGGATGTATACTGTATACTATGTTTATGAAAGAGACCAATAATTGCCCACCTGAAAATAATTCAAGTAAAATGGCCGGATATGCAGTTTAAAAAGACGCATCTTCTAAAGGTATTGCTCGTTTTTGCCGTCGTTTATGTTACTTTACATATTATAGATCAGCAATATCATATTTTGCCTGTAGCGCCACATATCAAACAAATTGCCTGGACGATTTTTCTTGTGTCAGGAACGATCTTATTATACATATATGCTGCCCAACTGCGAACAAAAAAGCCAATGCCGCCTGATTCCGGAAAATTGCCAGGTGTACAATTTGAGCACATCAGGGTAATTGACTACGGGTTTAACAGGATAGGAGATATTGACAAACTATTGTTTGATTACCATGGACAATCGACCTGGCTGCACTTTCCGCCGCATACTGCAAGGTATGTTATGGCTGTAGCACCAAAAAATACCACAGCAGATGCCTCATTCGACATTACGAACCGGAAAGCGGGAGACGAAAAACCCATACATGATCTCATAGTGATCCAAACCAGTCAAAGCTCATTTAAAACAGGTTCAATACCGCCGCCAGCACCGGCAAACGGCAGGCAAATAGAAGTTACCGGGAAAATAGCTGAATACAGGTTTGATGAAAAGGGATCAATATCCGGATTTGTTATCGATAAGTATATTATTGAAATTCCAAAGCATATGGAGCAAAATATTGTGCCACTGCTGAAAGTTGCTAAAAAAATTGTTGTGAAAGGATACGAAAGAAGTGCAACTGATGGCTTTGTGAACACCAGTAGTTTTGTTTTGGTAAAGCCATTTGCCATTACAATCGATAAAACACATTACTTGTTATGAAAATTTTAGTAATTGAGGATGAACAAAGCCTGGCACGTTTTATAAGCAAGGGGTTGCAGCAGGCAGGCTATGCAACACAGTTTTGTAGTGATGGTGCCCAGGGACTTGAGAAAGCTGCTTCGGAAAAATTTGATTTGATTTTGCTTGACCTGATGCTGCCCGGGACAAACGGATTCGACATTCTAAATAATCTGCGTTCTTTCAAAGTAAAGACGCCTGTAATCATAATTAGCGCTTTGTCTGATACTGCACAAGTAGTGAAAGGACTTGATTTGGGTGCAGTTGATTATATCAGGAAGCCTTTTGAATGGGAGGAAATGCTGGCGAGGATAAGAGTGCTACAAAAAAAAATAAGTGGTAACGAGAGCTCAAAAATTCATATTAGTGATTTAACGGTTGATTTAACCGGCCGGAAAGTAAGTCGCGGGGAAAATGATATTAAACTTACCGCAAAAGAATTTATGTTGCTTGAATACCTGGCAAGAAACGCCAATCACGTAGTCAGTAAAAATCAGATTATGGAAAATGTCTGGGAAATGGATTTTGATCCCGGCAGCAATATTGTCGAAGTTCACATGTACCAGCTGCGCAAAAAAGTTGATAAAGGATTTGATACGTCTTTAATTGAAACAGTGGTTGGTTTGGGCTATACTTTGAAGGGACTAAAAAAATGACCTGCTAAAAATATCCTATCCGGATAAATGTAAACCATATCACTTTACGTGGGCGCGCAGCAATGTATTTTGCTGCCAGTTTTCTATTAATATGGATGCTTGTCAGTCTGTTGCTATTAAACAGATTTACGAGCGCGTTGATTACCTCATTTGACGAGCAGATAAGGGCAAGGGCTTATTTAATAGCAGAAAGAACCAATATACAGCCAAGGATAGTTCCCTTACCACAGGGCCTGGAATCATTTACCATTCTTTATACAAGCAATAGAATACCTGACACATTATTCAAGCCCGTAAGAATTTCCTTTGTCTATCCATCGGGCCAAGACAGTTTTGCCTCGGGCAATGGCTGGCGATCTTTCCGAAGTAAACATGTTTTAGAGAACGGTGGCAGTCTTGAAGTAATTTACGCTTTGCCTTCCGATTCTATTGACCGAAAAATAAAAATGCTAAGCCTGGTCATATGGCTCGTGTTGCCAATAGGGAGCCTGTTGGCATTTGCAATTGCTTACTGGCTTTCTTCAAGATTACTAAAACCAGTAAGGCAGGTCATTAATCTAGCCAATTCTATTAACCTTAACAACGATACAAAATTACTGGATGAACCTTCTGCAAATAACGAGCTCAAAGAATTGATTGTGTCTTTTAACAGAATGCTGATGCGTATCAAAGATCAATCCGACAGGCAAACAGCTTTTTTCGCGTCAGCATCCCATGAATTACGTACGCCTTTAAGTGTTATGCAAACAAGACTGCAGGTCTTGCTCCACGATCAAAATGAAGACGATGCAGTAAAGCAATTATACGCAGGGCAGCTCAAAGATGTAAAGCAACTGAATAAGATGGTAAATGATTTTTTGCTTTTGAGCGAATTGCGCAGCGGAAAAATCAATATAATGTTTGCCTTAATTAATTTACCCGAGTTTATTTTAGAATTGGCTATTCGTTACCGGGATAAAGCAATCAACAAAGACAGCTTATTTAAAATTTCATATCATCCTATTGATGAGAACTATAACGTTATCGCAGATGAAGAAAAGTTAAAAATCATTCTCGGCAACTTATTTGAAAACGCAGTCAAATATTCGGCCTCAAAGTCAATCATAGATTGCAGCATTGCAAAAATAAATGACGTAATTACGATTACAATCGTAAACTTTATCAGAAACGATATTAATCCGCAAGTTGCAGATCTTAAAAACCAATTTTATCATTCAAAACCCATTCACGGAGAAGGTTCTGGTCTGGGCCTTTGGATAGCCAATCAGTTTGCAATTATCCAGGGAATGGAATTGTATTGTACTATTAACCAAAGTACCCAGTTTGAATCAAAACTCGTTATTGAACCGCGGGGTCTTTGATATATAAATAATATTAAATCTGTCCATGTTTGGTATGATAAGAAATGACCTCTTTTCGCGGTTCAATGGAATGTGTGTATTGCAATAAATATCCGGGATGCAAGTCATTCTCTGATGAAGAAAGAGAGTATAAAATATTTTGTGTAAACTGGATTTAGTAACTGCATCAGAGGCGGCATCTGTTTTCAAAGATAGTTAAGAACTGATATAGAATGAGTCCCCAATTATGCAGGGTTGCATTCCTAGGTGAATACTAAAAATTTGATTTTAAGAAATGGACACCAAATTCTAAGATCCATACAGAAAAAAATTGTAAGGCCGTATTAACGGGTAGGGATCTACTGGTTGAATCTGCCCCGCAGCATGTTTATATTTTCGGAAAAGACGAATCAACCGAAATCGGCGCATCTGGTTCATTGCAAAAAAAGACGGCTACAAAATTGAAGAAATGGGCATGTTTGCAGACATTCTTTCCCGCTACTTGAAGAACCAATATGGTAAAGAATACACGCTAAATCCCAAATACTGTATCGCCGTCGATCTCGTAGGAAACTATACTGTCAATTACTCCCAGCTCTAATCTGGGGAAGTTTCTTCCTTATTAAATAAAACCATTGACGAGATAAAGATGCTGATGTGTGAGATTATCATCGATTGAAACATATTTTGATTTATACACTTAATATATGCTCTGTTGATTGTTGCATTAACACATTTTTATGACCTATAATTGATTGCAGATTTTCCAGTACTTAAATAGCGAATAAGGGATGGAATAGGACTTGAATCTGCAAAACTTGAAGTAATTTGAACAATTATTGATCAAAGTTTCTTTCGGAAGTAACAAGTGCAGACTGAACAAACCTTGTACCAACATGGCTAAAAGACCTGAGACACAGGTCCAGTTGAAAAAAGTAATTTCGCTTGGAGAAGCGAATAAAAAGATTATGCCTTCCGTTCAAAATTGGTGTAAACACCTTGTTGACTGACCAGAGCGGAGGATTATTCGCACCCATATACAAGCTTCCACTAACGGTACATATCGCCTGTCCTCATGCACCCAGAAGCATGGCAAGTATGACTTTGGAAGACACCGCAAGCGGATTTATCATTGATAATTGCATAAACTGTACATTTCATTCGCCACTCACTGTGGACAATCTCGGCGTTCTTGCACCGAAAAAGAAAGAAGAATAGGAGCGTGCTCATACTCAATAACAATCGCTTGAAACCACTTTAAAAGAAAATTTAAAACGAAAAATTAAAACACTTAGCTCAGCCCTGAAACCCAAAGCAGGAATAACAGAACTCTCTGTTTTAAAATATGTCGAGGCACTGGAAAAAGAATAAACACAAAATCAGATTGTATCACTGTTGAAGGAAGCATCAGCACTTAAGCCATCATTTTTTCAGATCTGGCATTGCAGCGATTGTGCTTTTATTTTGACGAAAGTGAAATTGGAGCGGCATGCATGGAGATGGTGGGGCATGTACTCGAAAACACTCAAGATAAACCACAATATGTTCTGGACGCAATGTTGGATACTATCCGCAAAAACTTGCACCTTAATCCCTGTTGCCTGCTGCTAAAAAACTGTATAACAGCCGAAAATATAGCAGAGCATACATACGTAATAAAAAATATGCTACGCCAGTTCCGTTATGAGCGTATTCATTAGGATCCGGAAACCAAGAATCCAAATTATGGCCATGTAATTAAACTGTTTTCCTCCCTAATACATATTAGCACAGTGGTGGTGGCTGAAATTTTCAAGGATATCATATTGGAAACTAATACCAGCATCCGTATCAATGCGAACAGAGTATTACAGGAGTTGTATGGGTTTCATCCTTCTTTCGTAAAAGGGCTTATGCAAGAAATTGTTTTATCACTTAAAGGAGAAGACGAATCCATCGCTGATTCTGCAGACCACCAAGCGCTGATCACACTCACCTTAATTATTCAGGGTAACCCGGTTGCAGAATATTCCCGGATAACGCAAATGGCAAGTCGCTTAAGCACTGCAGCGCAGAAGGCGGTTGCTGATTTTCCTAAAATCATTTTGGAAAATGAAACGTTCAGAGTCAATCAACCTGCATTCTGCCAGCAACTTGTTTCAGATCTTATTAAAGCTATTTTAGCCGCCGGTTGAAGAAACAATGAAGGGATTAAAGAACTTGAATATTTATCCAATGACTACCCCGGCTTGTTTTGTAATCATTTTGATGCCTTCCTCGGGTGCCTGGTGAATTTAGAAGAAGAGGAAAAAATATTTAATCGGTATAAGTCAGAATTGTCAGATAAAGCCCCTGACCAGCAAACTACGTTTAACTACCTGATTGGTCAAACGTACGCTGATATCCATTTTAGCGCTGCACCTGTCGTCCATTAAAAGAAGTGTAAGTGATATTATTAAAAATGTTATAACGACAGACCAGTTCCATTGGATTACACCACTCAGGCAATTGATGCGGAACCTGGACTCCGATATTAACGAAGCTGCCAAAGTCAATTTTATAAATATAATCAAAGAATCCGTTACCGATCCGGTATTAATGTCCAAACAATTACCTGACTTATATAATAACCTGCTGGATCCAATTTCAATCAACATCCGGGTAGCGGCAATGAAAATGCTGGATAGTATTGTTAATCAGTATCCGCAAGTAATAACCGAAATCCTGCTTGACCTTATCGATTTATTTTCATTTGATACATCGCCAGTAACAAAAGCCAATGCCATGATGATCCTTGGTACCATAGCTGAGAGAATGCCCGAAAGGTTAACGGCCAGCCATATAGGCAATATAATAATGTCGCTCACAGACAGGTGTGAATATATTCAGCAAAAAACGGTTACCCTTATTGATTCAATTGCGCCTTTTATCAATAATCAGCAACGAGATGAAATATTTAAAAGCCTGATTGTGCTGGAAAGAGCGTACGCCACCAGCAAGAAGTTGGATTTTTGTGCAAAAGTCGTTTGGCAACTGGCGGATTTATCGAAAAGCTTTCCTAGGGCATACAGATGGGTCGTTCGAAATCATATAGTAAAGTATTGTAACATTGAGGATGACAGTATCCGCAAAGATTTTTTTAAACATTTGACCTTGATTAATTCCAAACATCCTGAATTTGAAGAAGACTGGCTGAAACAGGCCATTATTATGTTAAACAAAACAAGGGCATCCATGTATGACAACCGGAACCGTTCTTCTATTTTTAGTAATATGTATACCATTAGTACCGAGGTCATCCGAAACAACGTATCACTGTTCGACGGACTAATGAATTGCAGGGATGCCGTCCAGGATGCTTTTGACATTATTAATATTCTGAGTATATTGGCATGGTCCGAATTGCATGAACAAGTAATAGGGCTAGCGGAAAAATAATTATCGAATATTGCTATTAATGCCGCTACCAGAAATTTCCGTGATCACTGTTCACTACTATTAAATTTTTCGAAGCTCATTACAAAAAATTCAACAGGAATTCTGCAAGACTCACTATTACAAGAAATAAAGAACGGAATCCAGGCGCTTTGAAAAATCAAAATTACTTGACCAGGCGGAACTCACCCAATCTGTAACCGGATTGACAATTGACTTCCATAGAACAGAACTCGCTGGAATCTTGGCTAAAAAAGAGCAAATATTGTCAGCGCTACATCGTTTATCGGATACCAATGAAACACCCTTAAAGGTATACTTCATAGGTATTCGGTTGTCTTTCTTGGCATTATTTCAACTGATCGAATATTTTCAACAACTTTCAGATGGACGACCGGGACACATAGAAATAAAAGCCTCGTCTGTACATAATGCTGCATTAGCCAATACGAGTTTTGAGAAGACTGATCAAACAAGATTCTCGGTGCAGGCATTTCTTTCAATAACAGGTAATATCTAGCAATGTAATAAATTGCCTGCTTTAGAATCAATATTAACTTCAATTCGGGCAACCTTGTTTCCTGTTATTTACACATTTTTGGAAAAAGACCAAATGAATGATCCGAAGGATAATAAAGATCGGGATTCGGTAATCAAGGAAGTCACACCTGTAGTCGTAGTACTGCTTTACCTGGGCATTAAACCTTTAGCCAATCCACAAATTATTAAACCGGATGTTTTATATGGAATAACCGGCCAGGTAGAAATAAATATCTGGCCTGAAGGATATCATTTACTGGAATTGGTACCTGTCACTACTACAGATGATAGTTGGTATCCGGTATCATTGCCACGCATAAAGAAAATAAATGAAAAAGTAATTAGCATTAACGGGCGGTTTATTGTGAAACAGCCGCAAAATTTGCTGGATCCCCCAATTGTAATCAAACTGATGGCAGTGTATTAAAAGCAGCGTAAGGATCCACTTTTACCGGCCATTATAGGATACGACCAGATTATTGCCAGAGTCACAAATCCAGAATCCTTTCCTTTTCAGACCGGATACCATTCATTGAACAACAAAGCTTATGATATAATGACTGATCTGATGACTCAGATGCCTGGACTAAATACAACATCATTGTCTGATTTTTGTTCCTGCTTTCTTCAGTATTAAATTACCAGGGTTATTGTGCACAGTATGGTACGTACAGGAAAGAATTAGAGATGACAGAAGTGGTGTTCCGGGATAAAATGATTGCCTACTTATCGGCGAGGCTGACTGAAGCCGGTCAGCTTTTCAAAGAAGGTGAACTGGCGGGTGGCGGCGTTGAAATTAATTATAAAGGATATAGCTGAATTGAAAGTGGAAGGAAAATTATCTGAACGTGAAAAAATAATGGCAGCTTATGAGAAACAAGGAACGGCCTACTCTGCTGCTACTGAAAAATCCTGTTCGATTGCATGTATTTTAGATCTTACGCATAAGGTTAATCCTCCCGCTGCCACCCGCGCGAATGTTTTTTTAAAAGATGTAAAGCTTCATGGATTTCATAACACTGAAGTAACTGCAAAGTCATTTTTATTTTCATCGATGGCAATATGCCAGTCCCCAGTCGTTACATAACGACCTTATTACAGTTAAACTATTATCCTCATACGGATTCAGTATTGGTTGATCCACAAAAACCTGCCTGAATACAATAACGCGGTATATCCAGGTCATGACTCTCCATTAGAATGAGAGTTTTATTATTTCCCTGTATTAACTATCATAGGTCTATTTTTTATTATCGGATTCGTTGCCTGGAGAAGACAATGCTGGGTATCATGCTAAATTGGGGGCAATTTTGCCCTTTTTTGATTATTAATCATTTATATTTAATAATTGAAATCCAATAGTATGTAAATTGCAGCCAACTAGTAATAATTTTCCCTGATAAAATATGATATTACTAATTGAT
>CAXTMV010000165.1:0-2040 GCA_964245425.1 uncultured Flavihumibacter sp.
GAGTTTCTTTGTTTTGTTTACAAAATTTTAAAGAGGGGCAAAGATAGGGTTTTGCAACTGAACCGGGAATAGCAAAATACCGCGAAGAAAAGGTTTTTTTAGGCCCGTAAACCGGGCTTTTGGCGCTGCCGGCCGGCCTTTCCGGCGGATGATGGCAGGGCGCTTTGCGGACCTTTGCGGTAACGACTGCCGGGCGGGATTGATCAAAAACGGGTTAACTGCCGCTGGTACAATCGCCTGCAACGGCAAAGCATAACAAAGTATTAATATTTTTTTCGTGGATTTATACACAAAAATTATACTTTTGCGTTTTTAATACCCGAACCATTAAATTTTGAACTAAAGTTGACAAACAAAGCACCACATACCGCATCAGAAAACAACCAGGCCCTCCCGGCCAGGGCTTGTTTTTTTACTCCCCGACCGCGACGTGGTTGCTGATAGGACGAGCCGTTCACCAGGCCCCTATCAGTGAAAATATCCCCCGGATCTTTTTACGCTTTATATGGATTGGTCATCCAGCTTATTAATACTATATACCGTGGACAATCAGCAGATCATAATAAGGGTGGCCACCCTTTCAGACAAAATATATACTTCTACAATTACCGAAGAAATGGAAAGCAGTGCAAAAGCCCGTGGTACGGGCATTGCCAAGCGGAGCCCGGAGTACCTCGACAAAAAGATTGAAGAAGGAAAGGCCGTCATTGCCGTAACACATGACGGCGCCTGGGTAGGGTTTTGTTATATAGAAACCTGGGGACATGGAGAGTATGTAGCCAATAGCGGCCTGGTGGTATCGCCCGCCTTCCGGAAAAGCGGGGTGGCCAAAGGCATCAAGAAGAGAATTTTTGATCTGAGCCGGGAGAAATACCCCGAAGCAAAAATATTTGGCCTTACCACAGGGCTGGCGGTCATGAAGATCAATTCCGAACTGGGGTATGAGCCGGTTACGTATTCTGAGCTTACGCAGGACGAGGCTTTCTGGGCCGGTTGCAAAAGCTGTGTGAATTATGATATCCTGATGAGCAAAGACAGGAAGAACTGTATGTGCACGGCGATGCTATATGATCCCAAAGATCATTATGAGCCGCACGAAACCTCTGAGAATTTTAGCACCCATTCCAAATTATATGAACGCTTTATGAAAATAAAGCACAGTAAGCTGTTGCAGTGGTTTACAAAAAAAGACTTTTCTGCCCCCGACAGCCAGCGCAAGCCAAAGGCAAAATCGGGATCTTTGCTGCAGCATTTTTTCAATTTATAATTTCTCAATCCAAAATAATGGCAAAAAAAGTTGTACTCGGCTTTAGCGGCGGTCTGGATACTACCTATTGCGTAAAATACCTGGCTGAAGACAAAGGATATGAAGTTCATTCTGTTATTGTAAACACCGGTGGCTTCACCGCAGAAGAATTAAAAAAGACAGAAGCGCATGCCTACCAGTTGGGCGTGGCCAGTCATACTACCGTAGATGCGGTGGAAAGTTATTATAACAGCATCATCAAATACCTTGTTTTCGGAAATTGTTTAAAAAACAATACCTATCCCTTAAGTGTAAGCGCTGAGCGGTTGAGCCAGGCCCTGCACATTGCAGAGCATGTTAAAAAATTACAGGCCGATGCGGTGGCGCACGGCAGTACCGGCGCGGGCAACGACCAGGTTCGGTTCGATATGATCTTTAACATCCTGATTCCGGGGGTGGAAATTATAACGCCCATCCGCGATCTGAAATTAAGCCGGGAGGCAGAGATCAGCTACCTGAAGGAAAAAGGCGTATCCATGAACTTCGACAAGGCCGTTTACTCTATCAATAAAGGCTTATGGGGCACCAGCGTAGGTGGTAAAGAAACATTGAGCAGTAAGGGCATGTTGCCAGAAGAAGCATGGCCCACGCAGGTAACGGCTTCTGAACCTGCCAGCCTGGAACTGGGATTTGAAAAAGGCGAATTGTTTGCCGTAAATGGTGAGCGATTCGATCATCCCGTAAAAGCCATTCAGCAGGTACAGCGCCTGGCAGGTCCATATGGAATCGGCCGC
>CAXTMV010000165.1:2050-12861 GCA_964245425.1 uncultured Flavihumibacter sp.
AGGCAGGGATATACATGTGGGTGATACCATTATCGGCATCAAGGGCAGGGTAGGGTTTGAAGCTGCTGCGCCCATGATCATTTTAAAAGCACACCATGCACTTGAAAAACATGTGCTTACCAAATGGCAGCTGCAATGGAAAGATCAGCTGGCGCAGTTTTATGGAAACTGGATGCATGAAGGACAGATACTGGACCCTGTGATGCGCGACATAGAAGCATTCTTTATCAATAGCCAGCAACATGTAACCGGCACCGTATTTGTGCAGCTGCATCCTTACCGGTTTATGGTAGCCGGTATAGAATCTGCATTCGACCTGATGAGCAGCCGGTTTGGAAAATACGGTGAAATGAACAATGGCTGGAGCGGTGAGGATGTACGGGGATTCAGTAAAATATTTGGTAACCAGACGATGATCTACAATCAGATACAGTCCGGTAGTCTTTAGCCCCTTTCCCAGCGGGCGCTGAAGACCAATGACTATATACTACCGACTACAGACTTATACAAAAGAATGAGCGAAAAAATACAAATAGGGATCATTGGCGGCGCTGGTTATACTGGTGGTGAACTGATCCGTTTGCTGATCCGGCATCCGGCGGCAGAGATTGTTTTTATCAATAGCAAGAGCAATGCAGGCAATGCTGTTTCAACCATCCACGCGGATTTACTGGGTGAAACGGAGATGCGCTTTTCGGAAGATCTGCACGATGATATTGACGTATTGTTTTTATGCGTGGGACATGGCGAAGCAAAAAAATTCCTGGAAGCCCATGTTATTGGAGAAAAAGTTAAGGTCATTGATCTGTCGCAGGATTTCCGGTTGTTACCCAATGCGGTCCTGCAGGGCCGCCGGTTTGTATATGGTCTGCCGGAGTTGAATAAAGAACAGGTAAAGCAGGCACACAATATCGCCAACCCGGGCTGCTTTGCCACTGCCATTCAGCTGGGTTTATTGCCATTGGCCCAGGCCGGTTTGCTGAACGAAGTATATACAACAGGTATTACCGGTTCTACCGGTGCCGGTCAGGGTATGAGTGCCACCAGTCATTTCAGCTGGCGGGCCAATAATATACAGGCGTATAAAACACTTACTCACCAGCACCTGAGCGAAATTGGCCAGTCATTAATGCAATTGCAACCGGCCGGTACAATAGACCTGAGCTTTGTGCCCTGGCGGGGAGATTTTACCCGGGGTATTTTTATCAGCTCCACCCTTACCAGCCAGCTGCCCATCGGCGAACTGACGGCCATGTACAAGGCATTTTATGCCGGGCATCCATTTACGCTGGTCAGTGAAGATCCGATTTTTATGAAGCAGGTAGTCAACACCAACAAAGCCGTGCTGCAGCTGGAGAAATCAGGCAACAAGCTGGTGGTGCACAGCGCCATTGATAATTTACTGAAAGGCGCCAGCGGGCAGGCCGTACAAAATATGAATCTTATATTTGGCCTGGAGGAAACGATGGGATTGCGGGTAAAAGGGATCGGGTTTTAAGTCTTGAGTAATAAGTTTTGGCCGTAGGTTTTGGTAAGTTCTACGTTTGCGGTATGCAAAATGATACAGGTTTGAAGGTGAGGGAAAATCGGGGAACTGCCAACGAAGCTGAATATTTATTAATACTGTCAAAAGACTTGAAATACCTGGCGCCTGAATCAGTTGAGATACTATTATCATTCTATCCATGAAATAAAAGCCATCCTGATAAACCTGACAAATAAGGTGCCGGCATAACCTGGTCTTATACCCAGCATGTAAATAGGATTGGTACGAATGGCCTCAGGCATCTTAATACTTATAACTTACAACTTATGACTTTATTCGATGTTTACCCGCTCAACAACATTACCATTGTAAAAGCGCAGGGATCTTATGTATGGGATGACAAAGGCGTACAATACCTTGATATGTATGGCGGGCATGCCGTGATCAGTATCGGGCATACCCATCCGCATTGGGTAAAACGAATTGAGGAACAACTGGGCAAGATCGCTTTTTATTCCAATTCCGTGCACATTCCGCTGCAGCAGGAGCTGGCCACCAAACTGGGCAAGATAAGCGGTAAGAATGATTACCAGCTTTTCCTTTGCAACAGCGGTGCGGAAGCCACTGAAAACGCTATTAAACTGGCCTCTTTCCACAACGGAAAGAAAAAAGTGCTGGCTTTTACAAAATCATTCCATGGCAGAACATCGCTGGCCGTGGCAGTTACAGACAACCCGGCCATTGTAGCACCGGTAAATGAAACCGATAATGTTATTTTTTGTGCTTTCAACGATGAAAAAGCGTTGGAAAAATGTTTTGCTGAACATGGAAAGGAGATATCGTCTGTTATCATTGAAGGGATACAGGGTGTGGGGGGCATTAATGTGGCAGATGATACATTCCTGCAAAAAATACGTTCTTTATGCAACGAGTACAATGCTGTTTATATTGCAGACAGCGTTCAATGCGGGTATGGCAGAAGCGGCCAGTTTTTTTCTCATGACGCGGCCGGCGTAAATGCCGATATCTATACTATGGCAAAGGGAATGGGCAATGGTTTTCCGGTAGCGGGTATTTTGATTGCGCCGCATATACAACCCAAACACGGTATGCTGGGTACTACTTTCGGCGGTAACCAGCTGGCCTGTGCGGCCGCCCTGGCTGTACTTGAAGTAATAGAGGAAGAAAACCTGATAGAAATGGCCCGGCAACGCGGCATGTATATAAAGAACCGGCTCAAGAATATTGAAGGCATAAAAAATATCCGGGGCAGGGGTTTAATGATTGGCTTTGATGTACCACCCGAGCTGAAAGATCTCCGGAAAAATTTGCTCTACGATTTCAACATTTTTACCGGTGAAGCCAAGCCCAATGTGATCAGGCTGTTGCCATCACTGGCCATCAGCAAAAAACAAACCGACGAATTTTTGGAAGCGTTGCAGGAGGCAATTGAGTCGATAGTCGTTAGTCATTAGTATAAGCTGTAAGTAATAATCGTTTGACCCGTAACCGCGGCTATTACAGGTGACCGGCTGCAATGGCTGGACAAATTATTCTTAAAAAATAAATACTGCTGCTTGAATACATTCATCTCCGTACAAGACGTAAGCGATATTAACGCACTGGTGCAAAAAGCGCTTGCCTATAAAGCCAGCCCGTTAAAAGATAAAACGCTGGGCAATAACAAACGCATCGGCTTGTTATTCCTGAACCCCAGTATGCGTACCCGTTTAAGTACCCAGGTAGCCGCACAGCAACTGGGTATGGAAGCGATTGTATTCAACGCCGGGCAAGACGGCTGGGCACTTGAGTTTGAAGAAGAAGCCATTATGAGCGGCAATACTGTGGAGCATGTAAAAGATGCAGCCCCGATAATGGGAAAATACTTTGACATTCTTTGCATCCGTACCTTTCCTTCCCTCTCCAACCGCGAAGAAGATTATTCAGAGCTGTACATCAGGCAATTTATCAAATACGCCGGTATACCCGTGGTAAGCCTGGAAAGCGCAACCCTGCACCCACTGCAAAGCCTGACCGATATTATTACCATTACCGAAACATTCAGGGAAAAACGCAAACCAAAAATTGTGCTTACCTGGGCGCCCCATGTAAAGCCATTGCCACAATGCGTGGCCAACAGCTTTTCGCAATGGGTAAATGCCTGGGGAGCGGCAAATTTTGTAATTACCCACCCGGAAGATTATGAACTGATGCCCTCTTTTACAAAGGGTGCAACCATTACCCACGACCAGGATGCCGCCCTGAAAGAGGCTGATTATGTCTATGTAAAAAACTGGAGCACCTTTAAAGATTATGGCAGGATCTATTGCAATGATCCCTCCTGGATGCTGACCAACGAGAAACTGGGCCTCACCAATAATGCAAAAGTGATGCATTGCTTGCCGGTGAGACGAAACGTGGAATTGAGCGATGAGATACTGGATGGCCCCAACAGCATTGTTACGCAACAGGCGGCCAACAGGGTTTGGGCCGCACAGGCGGTGTTGGCAGAGATACTGATGAACAAGTAAAAAGGTATAAGTCAAAACTGCGCATGCTCAGCTAATGTAATTTATCGTCAATATGCAGGAATCACTGTCAGGAACAATCAAACAGCAACTATTTGTTATAAAAATAGGCGGCAACGTAATTGACGACGAGGCCAGTCTTTCAGCCTTCCTGGAGGAGCTTTCAGCCATCAAAGAAAAAAAAATACTGGTGCATGGCGGCGGAAAAATTGCTACCCGAATCGGTGATCAGTTGGGCATTGCCGCTCATTATATCAATGGCCGCCGCATCACCGATGCTGCCACCATCGACCTGGTAACCATGGTATATGGCGGACTGGTCAACAAAAAAATGGTCGCGCAGCTGCAGGCAAAAGGCACCAATGCCATCGGCCTTACCGGTGCCGATGCCAATATTATACCCGCTGCAAAAAGACCGGTAAAGGAGATCGACTACGGTTTTGTGGGCGATGTAAAAGAAACGGCCATTGCCACCGGCACCCTGGCGGCCTTGCTGGAACAGGGCCTTACACCCGTATTTGCGCCATTAACGCATGACGGCAACGGCCAGGTACTAAATACCAATGCAGATACCATTGCCTCCGCGCTGGCAGTGGCGCTTTCAGAAAAATACCAGGTGCGACTGCTGTATTGTTTTGAAAAAAAAGGGGTGCTGGAAAATGTAGCAGACAACAGCTCCCTTGTAACACTGATTACAAAAGAAATTTACGCCTATTTGCTGGGCCATCATAAATTGTTCGACGGCATACTGCCAAAGATCGATAATGCTTTTGCCGCCATCGATAAAGGGGTGCAGGAAGTGATCATCGGCGATGCAAAAGATCTTTTATTAAATGTTTCGGAAAGGGTTGCCGGCACTTTGATTAAATAATAATATACCATGAACCACGCTACCAGCGACCTGTTTGAAAAGGCAATTGTTTTATTAAAGCAATTGATCAGCACACCCTCCTTTTCAAAAGAAGAGAATGATACCGCAGAGCTGATCACCCTGTTCCTGCAACAGAATGGCATTGCCTATAAACGGGTAGGTAATAATGTGTATGCCCGGAACGCACAGTACGATGAGCGCAAGCCGTCGGTTCTTCTGAACTCGCACCACGACACGGTAAGACCCAACAAGGGCTATAGCATGGATCCCTTTACGCCCACCGAAAAAGACGGTAAACTCTTTGGCCTGGGCAGCAATGATGCAGGCGGTTGCCTGGTATCACTGATGGCTACTTTTTTGTATTATTATGACCGGTCCGATATTAACCACAACGTAGTGTTTGCGGCCAGTGCTGAAGAAGAGATCAGTGGCGTAAACGGGATAGAATTGGTATTGCCTTACCTGGGCAATATAGATTTTGGTATTGTAGGCGAACCCACTAAACTGGAAATGGCCGTGGCAGAACGGGGGTTGATGGTTATCGACTGTACGGCCGCCGGCCGATCCGGCCATGCCGCCCGCAACGAAGGTGAAAACGCCTTGTACAAAGCCATCGACGATATCAACTGGATAAGGAACTACCGGTTTGAAAAAGTAAGTGATTTACTCGGCGAATCAAGAATGACGGCCACCATTATTGAAACGGAAAACAAGCAGCACAATGTAGTGCCCTCCCAATGTAAATATGTGATAGATGTTCGGGTAAATGAACTGTATACCTTTGATGAAATACTGGAAGCCCTGAAACAAAACCTTCGCAGCCAGTTTAAGCCCCGTACCACACGCATGAAATCGACCTCGATACCCCTTGACCACCCGCTGGTAAAAGCCGGCATTGCGATGGGCAAAACTTATTACGGGTCGCCAACCACATCAGACAAGGCCCTGATGCCCTTTGCCGCGCTGAAAATGGGGCCCGGCGACAGTGCCCGCAGCCATACACCCGACGAATTTATCTACCTTGAAGAAATTAAAGAAGGTATTGAGACGTATGTTAAATTATTAGAACGCATCTTTTAAATTATTTGCTGATGAAGCTCTGGCAGAAAACGATTACCTCGCTGCAGGAAGTGGAGATATTTACGGTTGGTAACGACCGTGAGATGGACTTGTACCTGGCTGCTTTTGACGTGCTGGGCTCGCTGGCACATACCCAGATGCTGGAGACAATCGGGCTGCTTACAAAAACAGAACAGGATCAGTTACATACCGCGCTGAAAGATATTTACAAACAAATAAAAAGCGGAGGCTTTGAACTGCAGGCGCAGGTGGAAGATGTTCACTCGCAGGTAGAATTATTGCTGACGGAAAGACTGGGTGATACAGGAAAAAAAATTCACAGCGCCCGCAGCCGCAACGACCAGGTACTGGTAGATGTTAAACTGTTTCTCCGCAATGAACTGCAGGAACTGGTGCTGGCCATCCAGCCTTTTTTTGCGTTGCTGCAAACACTCAGTGAACAGTATAAGAATGATTTATTACCCGGTTACACGCACCTGCAGCTGGCCATGCCCTCTTCTTTTGGACTCTGGCTGGGCGCCTATGCAGAAAGCCTGGTAGATGATGTAACCACCCTGAAGGCCGCTTATGAAATAGTTAATAAAAACCCGCTGGGCTCGGCTGCCGGTTATGGCTCTTCTTTTCCGATCAACCGAACCCTTACCACTCAATTGCTCGGCTTTGACGCTCTTAATTATAATGTTGTCTATGCGCAAATGGGCAGGGGAAAGGCCGAGCGCATTGTTGCCATGGCGCTGGCCAATGTAGCCGATACACTCGCCCGCCTTTCCATGGATGCCTGTCTTTTCCTAAACCAGAATTTCGGGTTTATCAGTTTTCCACCGCAACTGACCACGGGCAGTAGTATTATGCCGCATAAAAAAAACCCGGATGTGTTTGAGCTGATCCGGTCTTACTGCAACCGCGTAAAAGCGCTGCCCAATGAAATAATGCTGATGACCACCAACCTGCCATCGGGTTATCACCGCGACCTGCAGTTGCTGAAAGAACATTTATTTCCCTCTTTTGCTATCCTTCGGAACTGCATAGAAATGGCCGGCCTGATGCTCAGTAATATCGAGGTTAAACATAATCTCCTGGCAGATGAAAAATACAAGTACCTGTTTAGTGTGGAAGAAGTGAACAAACTGGTATTGCAGGGGCTTCCTTTCAGGGATGCGTATAAGAAAGTAGGGATGGACATCGACAACAATCAATTTCATTACAGCCCGGTACTGCAGCATACGCATGAAGGTTCTATTGGAAATTTATGCAACGCAGAAATAAAAGGAATGATGCAAAAGGTACTGGATAGCTTTAACTTTAGTAAAGTGGAACGTGCATTGGAGCAATTATTGTCATAAATTGCCCTTTCACAGGTTTTTGGCTGGCCAATGGGCACCTGCCAGACCGGTAACCGTATTCAACACCTCTTTTGTAACGCGTAGGCTTGTAAAGAACTTTATTACACATGTCTGAAACAAACAAAAAAAGAATCGCGGTATTTGGTTCCACCGGTTCCATTGGTACCCAGGCATTGGAAGTGATTGCTGCAAATCCTCACCTGTTTACTGCCGAAGTGCTGACCGCACAGGGCAATGACGAACTGCTCATCAGGCAGGCCCTTCAGCACAACCCCCATATTGTTGTCATCGGAGATGAAAAGAAATACGCAAAGGTAAAAGAAGCTTTGGCCCCCACCCATGTAAAAGTTTTTACGGGCGAAAAAGCCCTGGAAGAAGTGGCGGCCATGGATTGTTATGACATAATGCTCGCAGGCATTGTGGGTTTTGCCGGACTAAAGCCCACCCTGCAGGCCATTGATAACGGTAAAATGGTCGCCCTGGCCAATAAGGAAACCCTGGTGGTAGCGGGTGATATTGTAATGCAAAGGGCGGTTGAAAAGCGCGTGCCGGTAATACCGGTAGACAGTGAACATTCTGCTATTTTTCAATGCATGGTGGGCGAGGGTCGTAACCGGATAGAAAAAATCATCCTCACCGCCTCCGGCGGGCCGTTTCTTGGAAAGAAACCCAATTTCCTGGTCAATGTAAAACGGGATCATGCGCTCCAGCATCCCAACTGGGCCATGGGCGCCAAGATAACCATCGATTCGGCCACGCTGATGAATAAAGGGCTGGAGATGATAGAAGCCAAATGGCTCTTTAACCTGAAGCCTGAACAGGTACAGGTAGTGGTGCATCCTCAAAGCATCATCCATAGCATGGTGATGTTTGAAGATGGCAGCATCAAATCACAGATGGGATTGCCAGATATGAAACTGCCCATCCAGTACGCAATGGCCTTTCCGCATCGCATACCCAATACGCTGCCACGCTACGATTTTAAAAAACCCAACGCACTCAGTTTTGAAGAGCCCGATATAAAAACGTTCCGGAATCTCTCACTGGCCAGTGACGCATTGTACAAAGGCGGTAACCTGCCCTGCATCCTCAATGCCGCCAATGAAATTGCCGTATATGCTTTCCTGAAGAACCGGCTGGGTTTTCTTGATATGACCGACCTGATTGAAAAGACCATGAATAAGATAACATTTATACAGCATCCTACACTTGAAGAGTATTTTGAAACAGACGGCGAAGCCAGGAGTTTTGCAGCCTCGCTGATACATATGTAACTTTCGATTAAAGCTCTATTCCAATCTTGCGCATCAGCAAAGAAGCATTGATGCTCTGGCAGACGCCTTCTTTCAGTTTGTAATCGAAATACAATTCTTCATTGGCTATCTGGGCATCAAAATGATAATTATGGATGCTCATTGGAAATTCCTGCTGCAGCTGTGCGAGTTCTACATCGTGTGTGGCCAGCATGGCCACCGCCTCTTTTTGAATGAGCTGTCTTATCAGGGCCTTTGAACCTGTGTGCCTGTCGAGCGAATTGGTGCCGCGCAGTATCTCATCCAGCAGCACAAATACTTTTTCGTGGCCGTTGATGCAGTCGATAACCGATTTCAGTTTTTTGAGCTCGGCATAAAAAGTAGAAGTGCTTTCTTCCAGGTTATCGGCTACCCGCATGCTGCTGATGATCCGCATGGGCGAAAGCCGCATCTCAGCGGCACAGACCGGCGCACCCATCATGGCCAGTACGATGTTTACCCCCGTGCTTCTCAGAAAAGTACTTTTGCCTGCCATATTAGAGCCGGTAATAAGTGCTACCTGGGCTTTGCCCTGGGTGGAAAAATTATTATATACCATTTTATGTTCCGGTATCAGCGGGTGCCCCATATGAGCCGCCTGGAAACTGCCGTGCTGAGCAGCATCGAAAACCGGGAATGCCCAATTGGGATGATTGAAATGACAATTGGCCACCGATGCCATCGCTTCCAGTTCTGCCAATGCATTGAACCATTGCAGGGTGTTGGTTTTATTATCGGCCCGCCACTTCTCCAGTGTAAAGACCAGCTGCAGGTTCCAAAGCAACAGGGGATTCAGTAATAAGGTCATGGCCATGTTCAGGCTGGCATCGAACTTACCGAGAATATTTTTTAATTGTTTAATGGCGGCAGCGGCGGGCGCATCGCCCTGGAAAAAAAATCCCTGCACTTGTTTTAACCGGGCTGCCTGGAAAGTCTGCGATTCTATCCACCGCGCACTGTTATAAAGGCCTTCTATTTCAGGCACCACTTTATCGAGGTTGTCGTATTGCGGCGCAACCAGTTTACCGGTGAGGTTGGCAATCACCAGCTCAAGAATATAAATGCCGATGAACCACAGGTTAGACAGGATGCCTGTAAAGAAAAGCACCAATGCGCTAAGGGTTAAAGCAGGGTATAGCCACCGGGCGATGGTCCAAAACCTGTTCTGGCTGAAAGTGTTTTCCTGCTGCATCCAGCTGCCCACTTTCTTTTCGGTGGCAAAAGCAATGGGGCGTTCCATGCCATAAGCCTGTAATTGTTGCCGCCATTGGTACAAGGGGGCCAGTTCTTTGACAGCGGCTTGCCGGGCAACAATGGATTCCATATCGGCCGGCGCCAGCAACCAGCCGGCGAATTTGGCATTGCCCTGCTCAGACTGGCTGCGGTTGAGGTATTGGTACAGCGATGCGCGGCCAAAAATGTCCAGGTCGTTTGCATAAGAATGATCGGGCGTAAGAAAAGCCGCACCATCGGGTAGATGTGTGTAATGACCGGCAGCGATGGTCAGTTCCTGCTGGTTGATGCTGAACAGGCGCTGGCTGTTTTCAATGGCCTCATTGTTATTGGTGGCCAGCACTACCAAACGTATAAAAAGGCTGATCAGCACAAGACTGGATAGTACCGGGTACAAGGTGCCGAATGCGGAGAGATACCAGGCTAACACAACGATAAGCCCCACCAGCAGAAGCCGGACCCATGCAATACGGCTTTTCTTTTTTTTCAGCAGGCCAAGCAGGGCGTGCTGTTCAGCCATCTGCGCCTCATATACCGCCCGCGGGAAGCTTTTGTGGTCCATGCGGCGAAACTAATATGAAATTATTAATTATTAGTTTCCTATTTTTGCAGGCTCAGTAATGGGGCTGTATTGGTTTTGACAGCATAGATCTTTGAGGGTGTAAGCATGCAGTGCATTGTGTGATCAGCACTTTAATCTTGAACGCACAAACTTCAAATGGCAATACTCAGTATGCCATGGCTGCCTAATCAGTGATTAAGTAGTCATTAGGGCCGCATGAACAGGTTTGCCTGTTACCTGTTCCGCCGCCGACTCAAAACAAATACGGGATGCTGCAATCAAAGGCTGTGATGATTGCTTAAGACCATCCAGCTAAGCCGCGCATTGGTTTGTTCTTTTCCTGTGCGTAGTCGAAAAATAATAAGGAAATAAGCATGTAGAAAGCTTTCGGCGAATATGTTTGGACGGGAGTTCGA
>CAXTMV010000166.1:0-12613 GCA_964245425.1 uncultured Flavihumibacter sp.
TTGTGGGCTCGGTAGCAATCGTGTTGGCCGTTATACTTTTCTTTTTCCTGAAAGAAAATTTCTACAATGGCGCTGCCCTGCCCCTGTTGCTGATTGGGCTGGTACAGCTGTTGGCCAGCCTTTCCATTTATAAAAAAAGCGACCCCGATCGCATCCGCAATGTTTATGCATACGATATGAGCCCCCAACAGCTTAAAAACGAGGAACTGCCGCGCATGCAAACAGTGCTGAAAAATTTTTCGATTATAAAATGGGTAGAGATGGCATTGGTGGTAACCGGGCTGGTATTAATATTTTTCTTTCGTTCCGATGCGGACAAAGCATTCTGGTATGGCTTCGGGCTTGCGCTTACTATTATGGCGCTGATCACCCTGGTGGCAGATTATGCGGCTGAAAGAAGGGCGCAACTCTACAGCAAAGGAATTGAATCTCACTTAAACGGGAAATAAATAATCGGGGATGGCTGGATCTTCTGATGCTGAGAAGGTAAACCCAAAAATAATTACTGGGGAATGATGTAAGAAAAAGATTTACCGCCCCAAAACAACTCGACAATTATCGCTTACAACTTAACACTTCTTATACTGGGCATTTCTCGTGGTAATTGATCAGTTCTATCGGCGTTTTTTCAAATTCAAAACCGGCATAAACGGTGGCCACTTCATCCAGCACGGCATCAATTTCCGGCACGGTTGGCAGGGTAACCAGCCGGTTCCGGTATTCTTTTATATTGGGTAATCCCTTCAGGTAATTGGCGTAGTGCCGGCGCATTTCAAAAATGCCTACCAGGGGGCCCTTCCATTCAAAAGATTTATACAGGTGTTTGCGGCAAACGGCAATACGGGCTTCAATGGTGGGGGATGGCAGGTGTTCGCCGGTGGCCATAAAATGCTTTATCTCGTCGAAAATCCAGGGATAGCCAATAGCAGCCCGGCCGATCATAATACCATCTATGCCATACCTGTTTTTGTATTCAAGTGCTTTTTCAGGAGAATCGATATCGCCGTTGCCAAAGATGGGTATTTTAATACGGGGATTGTTTTTTACTTTACCAATCAGGGTCCAGTCGGCCGAGCCCTTGTACATCTGCGTTCGGGTTCTACCATGTATGGCCAGTGCCTGGATGCCCACATCCTGCAGGCGTTCTGCCACTTCTTCAATATTCCGGTTTGTATCGTCCCAGCCCAGGCGGGTCTTAACCGTAACAGGCAGCGAAGTAGATTTTACCACGGCGCTGGTTAAACGCACCATCAGGTCGATGTCTTTGAGCACGCCCGCGCCGGCGCCCCGCAGCGCCACTTTTTTAACCGGGCAGCCGAAGTTGATATCCAGCAGATCGGGGTTGGTAGCATCCACAATTTTAGCAGCCAGCGACAGGCTTTCCTCATCGCCGCCAAATATTTGTATGCCTACCGGTTTTTCATAGTCGAAAATGTCTAATTTCTGGCGGCTTTTAATGGCATCGCGTATCAGCCCTTCGGAAGAAATAAATTCCGTGTACATTAAATCGGCGCCTTTTTCTTTGCAAACGGCCCTGAAAGGAGGATCGCTGACGTCCTCCATGGGTGCCAGCAGGAGTGGAAAGTCCGGAAGTTGTATCTTGCCTATTGTTACCATGGGTCTGAAAGAACCGCAAATTTAAAAAAATTATCCGGAAGTCTATGACAGAATATGAACAGAGAACCATTTCACCTTCGGCAGCCTTTTTTCTGCTGTTTGGCCTAATGGGTGCTGGCCTGATCGTGGGCTATATGGCAGGCCTGGGTGCCTGGATAGCCATAACAGGGAAAAGCAGTTTTACCGAAGCCGATATGCTGAACCCACAGTACGCCAACGGTGCAAGGGTAATGCAGGCTGTCTCGGTTTTTTTTATGTTTTTTTTACCCGCTTTCATCATTGCACGTCTCATGAGCCGCCGCCCTTTTCAATGGCTGGGCTACAGGGAGGGGTTCAATGGAAAGCAATTACTAACGGTTATCCTTATTCTCGCCGCCTGCATCCCGCTGGTAGGTGCCCTGGGCGCTTTAAACCAGGCCATCCCGCTTAGCCACGGACTTGAAACCATCGTAAAAAAGATGGAAGACAGTTATACCCGGCAGGCCGAGGCCCTGGCTACGATGCGGTCAACCAGCGAATTCATTTTTTCTTTATTTGTGATGGCTTTGCTGCCGGCTGTTTTTGAAGAAACTTTTTTCAGGGGCGGGGTACAGCAATTACTGGCAGCCTGGTTCCGGCAACCGATTGCCGCCATCGTTGTTACCAGTATCATATTCAGTGCGCTGCATATTTCCTGGTATGGGTTTTTACCCCGGCTGGCGCTCGGCTTTGTATTGGGCCTGATCTTTTATGAATCCCGCAGCATCTGGTTGAATATGCTGCTGCATTTTTTAAACAATGCGCTGGCCGTGGGCGCCATGTATTATTCATCGCTTCACCACCAGCCTGTAAAAGATGCTTTTGATGACAATTCCCCTATCTGGATAGCGCTGCCCGCCTTAATTGCACTGGTCTTGCTGTTTCGCTTTTTCCGGCAGCTTTCTTTTAAAAGAAGCATTCATAAAATACCGCCGATGGACGGACCTTCTTTTACATCGACGCTTGTATAAACCTACCTGAACCCGGCAATACCAACTTATGGCACTTAACATTCAAACATTTAAAACGCGGGCCGCCACAGCGGGCATATTTGTGGTGGTGATGCTGGGCGGCATACTCTGGAGCCATTGGACCTTTTTTATCCTTTTCTCCATCATTCATTTTGGCTGTTGGACAGAATACCAGAAACTGGTTGGATTGATTGACCCGCGATACCAAAACATCAGCCCTTTTCACAAATACGGCGTTATGATCGCCGGCTGGTGCGGAATGCTGTATTTTACCAATGATCTTTTTAGCATCGGCGGCATACAGCTGCATGCCATTGGCTGGTGGCTGGGCCTGATAGCTGTATTTGTTCTACCCATTACAGAACTATTATTTGCGAAACAGCTCGAGCTAAAAAATATTGGCTGGTCATTGTTCGGGCTCCTGTATATTTCACTAAGCCTTTCTTTGATGATGGACCTGCGGTGCTTCGGTATGCTTCTGAAAGCACCTGGCCAGCACTTTGATTTTTTTGGTTTTGTACTGCCGCTGGGCATACTGGTGGCCATCTGGATAAATGATACAATGGCCTACCTGGTTGGTTCATTTATCGGTAAAACACCCTTTTCAAAAATATCGCCCAAAAAAACCTGGGAAGGCACTATTGGCGGGGCTTTGCTCTGTATAGTGGTGGTGGCCCTGCTGGGTAAGTGGTCTGATGCCTTTGAGCTGTCTGACTGGATTGCCATTGCCGCCATTGCCGCTGTTTTTGGCGTTTTAGGCGATTTGTTTGAAAGCAAGCTGAAACGAATGGCCAATGTAAAAGACAGTGGTAGTATCATGCCCGGGCATGGTGGCTTTTTGGATCGTTTTGATTCCCTGTTGCTGGCCACGCCGTTTGTGTGGCTGTTTGTTGAAATTTTTATGAAAGGAGCTTAATCCGCGCAGCTGCAGCAGCCATCACTGTAACCCGCATTTACCTTATTTTTGCTTTTCAACACTTTCCGATAATGTACATACACAAAGAAGGATACAAGCCCATCGCCATTGCAGCCATTATTTTCGCCGGGCTTAACCTGTTGTCTTTTTATTTTATCAGCTATAGCCTGCCTGTTCTGAGCTGGCTCATTTTTATTGTGCTGTTTGCGCTGTTGCTTTTTATTATTTCTTTTTTCCGCATTCCCAACCGGCAGCTGACCAAAGACGAAACAAAAGTGGTAGCACCCGCCGATGGCAAAGTAGTGGTGATCGAGGAAATGTTTGACGAGGAGTATTTTAAAGAGAAGCGACTGCAGATCTCCATTTTTATGAGTCCAGCCAATGTGCATGTAAACCGCAACCCCCTGAGCGGAGAAGTGATTTATAACCAATACCACAAGGGGAAATACCTGGTAGCCTGGAACCCTAAATCTTCTACCGAAAATGAACGCCATTCGGTGGTTATCCGGCACCCCAAAGGCGAAATACTGGTAAAACAGATTGCCGGCGCCCTTGCCAAGCGTATTATCAATTACCTGCAGGTAGGCCAGCGGGTATCCCAGACCAACGAGCTGGGCTTTATTCGTTTTGGCAGCCGGGTAGATGTATTGCTACCTGTTGGTACCAAAGTAAATGTAGCGCTCAACCAGGTAGTAGAGGGCGGCGTTACGGTGCTGGCCACCCTTTAACAGGCCTGCAAGTTTTAATAGCCATGCCTTAGGATATTCCGGGTATCCGCGTATATTTGCTTTGTCTAAACTCAAAAATTGTTATATGAAAAAAATCATGATACTGGCTACGGCTGCTTTCCTGTTCTCTGGTGTGGCATTTGCGCATGGCGATAAAGGAAAAAGCAAAGAAAAAACAAAGAAGACCTGTACAAAAGGCGGCAAATGCTGCAGCAAGGGCGAGTCTAAAAAGGCTTAATCGCCAGCAATAAAACGTACTGATTGAATCGCTCAATAAAAAACCTTTCCGCAAAACGGAAAGGTTTTTTTTCGATCTTTTTTACCCGGACAATAGTGATCCAGCAATACCAACATCAAAAAATATCTTCCAGCTCTTTTAATGAAGACACTGTATAGGTTGGGGTAATAGTGGGCATGGGCCTGTTGAGGTGGTTAATATATACCTGGTCCATGCCTGCTTCACGGGCGCCCGCAATATCGGCCTCCAGGTCATCCCCCAGCATAATACTTTCTGCCAGAGAAGCATTGGTCTTTTTCAGCGCGTAATCAAAAATGGGTCTATGCGGCTTCAGGCTGTTACTGCCTTCTGAAGTAATCACTTCATTAAAAAACAAGTGCAGGCCCGAATTCTTCAGTTTGGCATGCTGTGTTTTTTCAAAGCCGTTGGTGATCAGGTGCAGGCGGTATTTTTTTTGGGTCAGGTACTGCAGCACCTCCATCGCATAGGGAAATAACAGGTTACGGGTGGGCAGCAGCTCAAGGAAAGTATTGCCCATTTCGCGGGCCAGTGGTTCATCGCCTATTTTAAAATCGAGCAGGGTTAACCACATGCGTTTCCAGCGAAGCTCTTCCGATTTTATAAAGCCTTTCCGGTACCGGTCCCATAATTTTTCGTTGTGCACCTGGTAATTATTGCTAAACCGCTCAAAATCATCCACTCCTCTTTTTTTTAGCCCCATGGATTCATACATGTATTCCAATGTTTGGCGGCTATTGGCCTCAAAATCCCAGAGGGTATGGTCCAGATCAAAAAATAAATGTGCGTAGGTCTTCATCCGGTAAAAGAACAAAATTTTTTTTATACCTGGCCGTTGCAGCAGCGATAAGATCGGGCGGATTGAGGTATATGAGGTTATTTGTTTTTTTTCTATCTTGTCCGCGTAAAACCCTCAAAAGAACACTCATGAAAAAAACAACCTTATTCCTGGCCTCACTATGTGTATCCGTATTCATGTTTGCCGGTGGCAAAGACAGTACAAAAAGCAATGTTGCCGATGAAGACAAAAAAAAGGCCGAGCACCTGACGGCGCTGCTTAAGACACTCGATTCTGCTGAAACAAGCACCCATTACCAAAAAGGCAATATTGCGCTTAGCAACAACGTAGCCCACCTGGTACTGCCCGCCGGTTTTAAGTTTATCGACGGCCAGCAGAGCCAGTTCATACTGGAACATTTATGGAAAAACCTGCCCGACCCCAACGTACTGGGGATGATTGTAAAAGACAGTTTTCACCTGAATAGCCTGAAGGGCGACTGGGTTTTTATGGTTACTTACGATGAGATGGGATATGTAAAAGACGATGATGCAGACAAGATCAAGTACGATAAATTACTGGAAGATCTGAAAACAGACCAGGAAAAAGCCAACCTGGAAAGAACCAAACTTGGTTATGATGCCATGCACCTGGTGGGCTGGGCCTCCAGCCCTTACTACGACAAACAAAATAAGGTATTGCATTGGGCCAAGGAATATACAGTTGCCGGCGACGAAGACACCACCCTCAATTACGATATCAGGATACTGGGCCGTAAAGGCGTATTAAGCGTAAACGCACTGGCCACCATGGATCAGCTGGCCGATGTAAAAAAGAATATACCGGCAGTTTTAAAAATGGCGCAGTTTGATAAAGGATATAAATACGATGAATTCGATTCCGGTATCGATAAAGTAGCAGCCTGGACAATCGGCGGACTGGTAGCCGGCAAAATACTGGCTAAAGTAGGCGTATTTGCATTACTGCTTAAATTCTGGAAGCTGGGCATGCTGGCGGTAGCGGGTGCTTTTGCAGCCATTAAACGATTTTTTACCGGCAAGAAAAAAGAAGATGAACTGGCCATAGAAAACACTGCGCATGCAGATGAAAACACGGGCGGCAACATATAACAGAACAGGAAATATTTAAAAAAGCGATCGGTATCTTTACCGGTCGCTTTTATTTTTTAATACAGTATATGCTATGACTATTGTTATTACCGGCGCTTCAAAGGGTTTGGGAAAAGCCATTGCCGAAATATTTGCCGCGCAGGGGCACCAGCTTTTTCTTTGCGCAAGAAATGAAATCGATCTGTACAAGACACTGGAAGAACTGCTGACCCGTTACCCAGGCGCAAAAATTGCAGCAAAGGCAGCTGATCTCAGTAAAGCGGCCGCTATCAATGATTTTGCAGAATGGCTGCAGGTACAGGCGCCCCGGGTAGACGTGCTGGTAAACAACGCAGGCCATTTTATACCCGGCAGCCTGCACAATGAGCCGGCAGGTACGCTGGAAGAAATGATACAAACCAACCTGTACAGCGCCTATCATTTAACCAGGCTCTTATTGCCTGCGATGATACAGATAAAAAACGGCCATATTTTTAATATGTGTTCTATTGCCTCCCTCCATGCTTACCCAAACGGGGGCGCTTACAGCATCAGCAAATTTGCACTCTATGGTTTTTCAAAAAACCTGCGCGAAGAAATGAAACCGCACAATATAAAAGTAACCGCCATTTTGCCCGGCGCCGTCTACACCGATTCATGGAGTGGCAGCGGCATCGACCCCAAACGCATTATGGAAGCCGGCGATGTTGCGGCCCTGGTATACGCAGCGGCTCATTTGTCTGCCCAGGCCTGTGTGGAAGAGATCGTGTTGCGCCCCCAATTGGGAGATCTATAATTCTTTTTTCTGGGTGTACAGTTCTAAGTTCGGAAGTTCGCAGTTTGAACTGTTTGCAGCGCAAAAGAACTAAGAACTATATTTGCATTTGAACAGTTAATCAATGCATAGCCGGATTTTTTTACTCTCGTTCTGTTTCCTGATTGGATGCTGTATGGCCGGAAAGGCACAGGTAAAGTTCTCTACTATTATCAGCGAACGGGAAGTGGGTAAAGACGATTATTTACAGGTAGAATACCGGGTAGAGAATGCCACTTCCGTTGAATCTGTTACAGCACCTGCCTTTACTAATTTTTCGGTTGCTTCTCCTCCCGCACAGCAAAATGTAGTGAACGTTGTGAACGGCGCCGTTTCCAGGTACCTGGCGGTTGCTTATATTTTAAAGCCGCTGTCTACGGGTAAATTTTCCATTGAAGGTGCTACTGCGATTATAGATGGGAAGAAAATGCGATCCAATGCCGTTACGGTTACGGTCACCAATGCAGCACCCCGGCCTGCTGCTCCGTCGGCCAATCCCTTTCTTGGTTTAAACGTACCAGACGAACCGCCCGAAGTAAATGAAGAATATGTTTTAAGAAAAGGCGAAAGTGCCAGCGCTAAAATAAAGGACAATATCCTGGTAAAACTGGATGTCAGCAAAACCACCTGCTATGCCGGTGAACCCATTGTTGCCACCTATAAACTGTACTCAAGGCTGAAATCAGAGTCGAGGGTTACCAAACGCCCTTCGCTCAGCCAGTTCAGCGTATACGATATGGTACAGCCGGAAGCCAATAATCCGTCTGTAGAAAAGCTGAATGGCAAGCTCTACAATACACATATCATCCGAAAAGTGCAATTATACCCGCTGCAGGATGGCAGTTTTGATCTTGACCCGGTAGAGGTAGACAATACCATCCAGTTTCTGCGGCTGGAAGGCAACGACAAAAGAATTACCCTGCAACAGCTGGAGGATGATTATATGAGCGGATTGAGCGGCGGTAAAATGGAGGAGCAGCATGTATCCTTGTCCTCAAAACCGGTGACTATTACCGTTAAGCCCCTGCCAACAGCAGGAAAGCCGGTAACTTTTGATGGCGCTGTTGGGAAATTCACGGTATCAGCCATGGTGCCAAAAGCCGATATTACCGCCGGCGAAACAGCTGCATTGCAGTTGATTTTAAAAGGCCAGGGCAATCTTACCCTCATCAACGCACCACAGGTTCAGTGGCCCGCAGATGTAGAGGGATATGAACCTTCTGTACAAGAAAACCTTGATAAAACCGTGGCGCCTATAACGGGAAGTAAATTATTTGAGTATTCATTTATGCCAAAGCATGCGGGCAAATTTGTTATTCCGCCCATCGCTTTTTCTTATTTTGATCCGGCGGCCAACGCTTATAAAACGGTTTATACAGATTCTATCGTAGCGGAAGCTGGCAAGGCATTGAAAAGAGCCTCCTCTAACAGTTTGTTTACAGACGGCCATACACCGCTGGCAGACAGTAATCATTTTAACTGGCAAAAACTGCTTTGGCTGCTGCCGGTACTGACATTGCTGTTACTGGTTATTTCTTTCAGCCGGAAAAAAAATGCATCCGCCCGTAATAAAATTGTTGCGGCGACAGCACCAGCCGTTGAAAAATTGCGGCTACCAATTGATTATTTTGAAGGCGCCCGTCATGCATTAACAGCCGTAAACAGCCAGCTTTTTTACAAAGAAACCGGCAGGGCCATCTGGCAGATCCTTGCAGAAAAATTCAACCTCACGTCCAGCCAGCTTAACAAGCCCGTAGTTACACGGTTATTGCAACAACGCAATGCGCCGGCAGAAATGATACCATTGCTGGAAAAGGTCTTAAACGACTGTGAGCTGGCATTGTACACCCCCGTGCATACAGAGAACGATATGCGCCAGACACTGGAGAAGGCAGAACGGCTGGAGAGGCTGTTAAACGAAAGCCCTGCGGTCTAAGCAGCGAGCCGGTAGTTATGAGCGGCAACGCAAATCACCCGTTGTAAGCGCAAGTCACCCATCATGAAAACAATTCATGATTAGTCAAAAACAGGTGCATGGCTAACAGCGCATGGCTCACCACTCATTCACTGTACTTGTATCCTACCCCTCTTACAGAGTGAAAATATTGCGGATTGCGGCTGTCTTCTTCAAAATATTTACGGAAACTGAGTATAAAATTGTCGATGGTACGGGTGGTGGGGTATACATGATAACCCCAGACCGTTTGCAGGATTTTTTCCCTTGGCACCACCTCATTTTTATTTTCAAACAGCAGCTTTAGCAGCATGGCTTCTTTTTTACTGAGCTGAATATGTTCGCCGTTTTTATTAATGGCTTCCTGCGCTTTAAAATCAACCGAATTCTTGCCGAACTGGTATACATCTCCCACGGTTTCCCGATCCAGCATTTTTTTATTTTTTTCGATCAGTTTTTGTACGCGCAGCAGCAGTTCTTCTAGATTAAATGGTTTGTTCAGGTAATCGTCTGCGCCTTTTTTTAGGCCCAGCACCCGGTCTGCGGAGCTGGTTTTAGCACTCAGGATGAGCACGGGTAGTTCATTGTTCTGTATGCGGATGGTCTCCAGTATTTCAATGCCATCCATTTCCGGCAGCATGATATCCAGTATCATGAGATCGAAATACTGACCTTGCAGAACTTTAAGTGCCTGCATGCCATCCATGGCAGATACTACCTGGTAGCCTTCCAGTTCAAGGTTCAATTTTAAGGCCTCGTGAAGATTCTCTTCATCCTCTACCAGTAATATGGCCGTATTCTTATTGCTCATACATAAAAATGAACGGTGAAAATACTGCCTGCAGGATGATTATTTGTCACGGCAATGCCAGCCCTGTGGTCCAGGGCAATTTTTTTGCACAGGTACAGGCCCAGTCCTGTTCCCTTTGTTCTCCGCACCTGTTCATTACCGATTCGGTAAAACCGGTCAAATACTCGCTGCTTTTCCTCGTCTGGTATGCCAGGACCTTCATCGGCTACCTGTAAAAAAATCCCATCGCTTTTTTGGTGCAGTGAAAAATGAATAACAGACGCCCGCGGGGCGTATTTATAGGCATTGTCCAGCAGGTTGTTGATCAGTATCTGCAATAGTAAAGGGTCGCCGCTGATATCAATATCTTTTTCAAGGCGGCCATCCATTTTTCTTTCAGGAAAACGGTTCCGGAAATCCTGTACGCAATTGTCTGCCAGCGAAGACAGGTCCAGCTCTTCTTTTGACATTTCATAGCCACCACCTTCCAGTTGGGAGGAGATGAGAATATTATTCGTAAGTGTATTCAGCCGGTTGGCTTCCTGCAGGGTGGCCAGTATCAGTTTTTGCTGTTTGCTTTCTTCCAGTTTATGTTTCTGCAGGGTTTCCAGGTTAAGTTTAGCAATGGCGATGGGCGTTTTCAGTTCGTGGGTAATGGCCATCATAAAATTCTGTTGCTGCTGTGTCATTTTGATCTGCTTGCGAACGGCCCTGTAAACAAACAGGGCTCCAATCAGTATCACCAGCAGAAAAATGGCACCTTCGCCAATGAACTGGGCATTTTTTCTTTTTTCTTCCAGGGTGATGGCATCCATTTTTTGCAGGTAAGCAGGGTCGCCGGCCTTCAATGCCACCAGTTTGAAAACGGCCATTTGGTGGCTTTGCTGGTTCAATGCAATAAACCACCATACCAGGGCGGCGATAATGTAGAATAGCAGGAACCAATATACAACGGTAGCGGCTGCCAGTCTTTTCTTTTTGAAGATGCCCATAATTAACACTGCAAGCGGATATTAAAATGACGTCCGGGTTATTTTATCTTTTCTACCCGCAGCCCAACATTCAGCACATGCAGCAAAGGGTCTTGCCGCATCACCTGTTCCAGTGTAAAGTCATAATCACCGCTTTTCCTGAATTGGGTGGCTGATTGGGTAATGGGTATCCGGTGTTCCCATATATCGTCCATGCCGGTGCCCAGCCAGCCCTGTCCGTTGGTGGCCAGGCGCAGGTCTATCTGCTGGGTATAACTAGTATCAGGTCCTGCGTGGGTAAATTTCAGCCAGATATTATTATAATTAAACGCGTCTGTATGCCTTAAAACAAGGTAAATATTGTAGAATGCAGTGGTGTCGCTGATGCTGAAACGGAAGGTTGGTTTATCCGTGCCCGTCCATTCCTGTTTTTTAAAAGCCACTGTTTTTTCATACACGCCAATTGTGTTACAGCCGACTAATAAGAAGCAGCAAAAAAAAAGGGCGTTCCTGGATTTTAATAATGGATTCATGCAACAAAAATAATACAGATGTCTGATGTCTGATGTAATGATGTCTGATATATGAGCCCCCAATAACCTCTGCTACCAATCAACTTATCAACCAGTTAACCAAGCTTACAGTGCGTTCAGCACCTGTTCCTTTGCTTTTTCCAGTTCATCCTTCATCATGACCACGCATTTCTGTATGGTGGAATCATAGGCTTTGGCACCGGTGGTATTGATTTCGCGGCCAATCTCCTGTAATATAAAAGACAGCTTTTTACCTTTTTCGTCTGTGTTTTCCTCCAACAGGCTATTAAAATATTCGCAATGATTCTTCAGTCGCACCTGTTCTTCGGTGATATCTATTTTCTCGATATAATAAATAATTTCCTGTTCCAGCCGGTTGGCATCATAGTTTTCTTTACCTACATTTTCTTCCAGCATTTTGACCAGGCCTTCTTTGATTTTTATTTTTCGCTGGGGTTCCAGCTGCAAAATAACTTCTTGTTGCTGCTGTATATTACTGATGCGGAGTAAAAGGTCTTTTTCCAGCGATTTACCTTCTTCCAGCCGGTGGTTGTTTAGCTCGGCAATGGCAGCTTCTATGATCTTCGCAAACGCACTCCATTCTTCACCGGTCAGTGTTTCGCCCGTAGGCGTTATTACTTCGGGCAGTTTAATAAGGGTGCTTAAAATGGCAGATGGGTCAAGACCCAGTTCTGTAGACAGGGCAGCAATGGGCTTGTAATAAGCTTTTGCCAGTTCTGTATTTATGCTAACCGGTTTGCTGGCGCCGCTTTCCTTCAGGTTGATGCTGCAGTCGATGCTGCCGCGCCCCAATTGCCGGGAAATAATTTTACGGATGTCAAATTCAAAAGGCTTTAAGAAGGCCGGCATTTTCAGCATCAGCTCAAATTGTTTGCCGTTCAGTGATTTGATGTCTATCAAAAAGGTTTTATCACCTACTGCTTTTTCCACTCTGCCAAAGCCTGTCATTGATTTTAACATGGTTAGCTGTTTTTCAGCAAGGTAAAGTAATTAGTTTAGAAACAGCCTACAGACTAAAGACGGCAGATTACCGACTACTAACGCCGGCCGGGCATAAAAAAAAGCCCCCGATGAATCGGGGGCTTTAATATTTGGATGGGTTAGTAAGTACCAGGAAATAAATTTCCTTACACAATA
>CAXTMV010000167.1:0-7043 GCA_964245425.1 uncultured Flavihumibacter sp.
AAGCCACCCAGCAACTTCGCTCTCAGTCTCTGGTGCCCGGTGTAATTTACGGCGGCTCGGAAGAAGTTAGTTTTTATGCGCCTGCGCCTGCTTTTAAATCATTGGTATATACCAGTGCCTTTCAGCTGGCAGAAGTTAAAGTGGGCGGTAAAACCTACAAGACCATCCTGAAAGATATTCAGTTCGACAAAGTGAACGATGCGCTGATCCATGTGGATCTGATGGAATTGGTAGACGAGAAGAAAGCCATTGCTACCATTCCCTTAAAATTCACCGGTACGGCAAAAGGCGTAAAAGACGGCGGTAAGCTCATTGTTAAAATGAAATCGCTGAAAATAAAAACCTTGCCCAAATACCTCCGCGAAAATATTGAAGTGGATTTAACCAATCTTGAATTAAATGGTAATATCAGGGTAGAAGATGTGAAGCTTGAAAATTATGAGATACTGAACTCACCCCGTATACCGCTGGCTTCTGTGGTATTGACCCGCCAGTTAAAACAGGAAGAAGCCGCAGCACCCGCTGCCGGCGCTGCACCGGCTGCCGCTTCCAAAGCTGCCCCGGCAAAAGCTGCCCCGGCCAAGGCCGCTGCTCCTGCCAAAGGGAAATAAAGGTGATACCAAACATCGTTATAGAAGTCCTGCAATCCCGGCAGGACTTTTTTTTATTTTTGTTGTCATGAATAAATACCTCATTGTTGGATTGGGTAATATTGGAATTGATTACGATCATACGCGTCATAATATCGGGTTCGATGTGGTAGACGCATTTGTGCAGAAACAAGCAATATCTTTTCATATTGACCGTTTGGCAGAAGTAGCGGAATGTAAAATAAAAGGCAGGCAGGTTCTTTGCATAAAACCTTCCACTTTTATGAACCTGAGTGGAAAAGCAGTAAAATACTGGCAAGACAAGGAAGGTATTGCAACAGAGCATATACTGGTGATACTCGACGAGGTGGCGCTTCCCCTTGATAAATTGAGGCTGCGGCCCTCCGGCAGCAGCGGCGGGCACAACGGCTTAAAAAGCATTGAAGCCAGCCTGCTGACCGACCAATACCCCCGGTTGCGATTCGGCGTCGGTAATAATTACCCCAAAGGAATGCAGGTAGAATATGTACTGGGAAAATGGAACCGGGACGAATTCCCTTTGGTGCAGAAAAAAACCATGGTTTGTACAGAACTTATCGAAACGTATATTTTACAGGGAATAGCCCCTGCAATGAACCAGTTTAACAAATTATCCTTTAGTTTATGAATTATTCACCTGAATCGTTACTTTCGCAGAAGCACTGTTTTACAACAGCCGCTATTTTGATATTCAATATACCTTTTTAAAGACCTGGCTTTTTGAAGCCGCCGCTAACTTGATTGTTTAAACAACCAAATCCTTTTATTGAATATGAAAATATTCTGTGTAGGCCGTAACTATGTAGCGCATGCCCAGGAACTTGGGAACGAAGTTCCTGATGAGCCCGTCATTTTTATGAAACCTAAGAGTGCTTTACTGCAGGCGCATACCCCGTTTTATTACCCCGAATTCACCAATGAACTTCATTATGAATGTGAACTGGTATTGCGGATCTCAAAAAACGGTAAATACATCCAGGATCGTTTTGCCAGCAAATATTACGATGCCCTCACAACCGGTATAGATTTTACCGCCCGCGACATACAAAATGAACTGAAGAAAAAAGGATTGCCCTGGGAAAAGGCAAAAAGCTGGGACAATTCAGCCGTTATCGGTAAGTGGATTCCTTTTACAGAGGTTAAAAATAAAAAGGATATCCCTTTCGGGCTCTACAAGAACAAGGAAATGGTACAGCAGAGCAATGCCAACCTGATGATCAATAGTTTCGACAAGATAGTAGCCTATATCTCCAATTATTTTTCTGTTAATATAGGCGATCTTGTTTTTACCGGCACTCCCGCCGGCGTAGGTGAATGTGTGGTGGGCGACGAACTGGAAGGTTTTATAGGGGAAGAAAACCTGTTTTCAGTAGAAATTAAATAAACCGCGTTGACTGATTTTATAGCATAAACCATCTCCATAGAGGTGGTTTTTTTTATTAGGATGGTCTTTAAATTTCTTATGCCTGCTGTAATAATGGCTGATTTATTTTGCTGGTCGGGCCAAATCAGACATCAACCGGTCATCCCATCAGACATTTCCTACATTTGCAGTCTATGCCTGCCACCATCGACACCAATATACTGGTAAAAGCGTACCGCCTGATGTGCATGGCCAGGGCAATGGCTGACACCTATGAAGACAATCGTTCATTGTGCAAATATGTGCACTCTACCTCGCGCGGGCACGAAGCCATACAACTGGCGCTGGCCTTTCAATTACTGCCCATTGATTATGTAAGCCCTTATTACCGCGATGAAAGCATGTTGTTGGGCATGGGTTATGAGCCTTATGAGCTAATGCTGCAATTATTGGCCAAGAAAGATGATCCCTTCAGCGGCGGCAGGTCTTATTACAGTCACCCCAATAACCGCCAGCCGGATAAGCCCCAGATGATACACCAGAGCAGTGCAACCGGTATGCAGGCCATACCGGCTACCGGCATTGCCCAGGGCCTGCAATACCTGGCCGGTATCCAATCGCCGCTTTTTAAAAAAGGACCACAGGGCGAGTGGCCGGTGGTGGTTTGTTCATTGGGCGATGCCAGCATTACCGAGGGAGAGGTGAGCGAAGCCTTCCAGTTTGCCGTGCTGAAGCAGTTGCCCGTTATCTACCTGGTGCAGGATAATAACTGGGGCATCAGTGCAACCGCGGCGGAGACCAGGGCGATGGATGCGTATGATTATGCTGCCGGCTTTACAGGTATGAAACGCGTTCGTGTAAACGGTACTGATTTTGAAGAAAGTTACAGCACCTTAAAAGACATACTAAAATATACCAGGGAGCAACGTGCGCCCTGCCTGGTACAGGCCAGGGTAAGCCTGCTGGGTCACCATACCAGCGGGGTGCGGAAAGAATTTTACCGTACACAGGAAGACCTGGACAAGCATGCTGCCGACGACCCCGGTCCAAAATTAAAAAAGCGCTTAACCGGCATAGGTATACTCAACGAGCAACTGGCACAAATAGAAAAAAACGCGCTTGAAAAAGTGAGGGCCGATTTTGAACGGGCCTGTAAAGCCGCCGACCCCGACCCCGGTTCGGTGCAGGATTTTATATTTGCGCCCACCCCGGTTACAGTCGAAAAAGGACAAAGGGTGCCTGCCGGCGCTGCGCCGGTTATGATGGTAGACGCCGCCCTCTTTGCCATCCGCGAAATAATGGAAGATCACCCGGAGGCCTTGCTGTATGGGCAGGATGCAGGCCGGCGGCTGGGCGGTGTATTCCGGGAAACCGCTACGCTGGCGGAACGCTTCGGCGACCACCGCGTTTTTAATACAGCCATACAGGAAGCTTATATCATCGGTTCGGTGGCCGGTATGAGCGCCACCGGTGTTAAGCCCATCGTAGAAGTTCAGTTTGCCGATTATGTTTATCCGGCACTCAACCAGCTGGTAACAGAAATTGCCAAATCTTATTACCTCAGCAACGGCAAATACCCGGTGCAGGCAGTTATCAGGGTGCCGGTTGGTGCGTATGGCGGTGGCGGCCCCTACCACAGCGGAAGCGTGGAAACCACTTTGCTCTCTGTTAAAGGCATCAAAATAGTGTATCCTTCTACCGCGGCAGATATGAAGGGGCTGATGAAAGCCGCTTTCTACGACCCCAACCCGGTGATCATGCTGGAGCATAAAGGCCTATACTGGGCAAAAGTGCCGGGCACCGCAGAAGCAAAAACACCCGAACCTTCCCGGGATTATATTATTCCGCTGGGCAAGGCAAACACGGTAATGAAAGCCGATGCTGCCAAACTTGCAAGCGGAGAAAGCTGCTGCATTATTACGTATGGCATGGGCGTATACTGGGCCAAGGCCGCTGCTGCGCATTTTCCCGGGCAGGTAACCATCATTGATTTGCGCAGCCTGTTTCCGCTCGACGAAGAACTTGTTTTTACTACTGTTGCACTGCACGGCAAATGCCTGGTGCTGACAGAAGAACAACAAAACAATTCTTTTGCAGAATCACTGGCGGGCAGGATATCGCGGCAATGTTTTCGTTTTCTTGACCAGCCGGTAGAAGTGATGGGCGCCCTTAACAATCCCGCCGTGCCACTGAACACAGCGCTTGAAGCAGCGATGTTACCCAATGCAGATAAAGTAAAAACAGTTATCGATAACTTATTGCATCATTGATGTGCCAACAATAGTTTGGTAACCATGCCATAGATAAACAATCCATTTGCCGCTCAGCTTGTTTTTAGAACGTTGATCCTTTTGCTGTAACATTTTACTTCTTTAAGATGTCTCTTACTGTGTAATAAGGTGCATGGCAACCAACCAGGTATACACTATTCAATTAATCTAGTGATTCGCGTTCAACAGGTAAATAACCCGCAGGTGTATTTTGTGTTTTTTCTGCCGGTTTAATACGCCAATTTAACTGCGAACAAATTCGTAGAATGCTGCAATGAAAAATAAAATGCTTAAACGATCCCATTTATCTGAAAAGACCTGCCGCGATATCATTCAGCTTTTTTCAGACGATTTAACAGCAACGCAGATTGCCGAAATTACCAATGTGAGCCGGGTAACCATTAATAATTACCTGAAACTGATTAGAACGCATATTGCCAGGCATTGCGAAGAGCAAAGCGCTGCCGACTTCGACAAAAGCAAAGCACCGGAACAGCGCGGGCCCTTGCAGCGCAGTATGGCTGTTACTGAAGATGCCAACATGTATTACGGCTTCTATAAACTGAACGGCCATGTTTTTACAGAAGAATTGCATGCAATAGACAAATCGGGTATCCGCGCCCTGCAACAAGCCAGCCTGCTGCACCGCCAGGAATACCGGTATTTCGATGAACTGGTCCGCTACCAGGCCATTGCCGATTTTGACGAATGGCGCCTGTACCGCGTAGACGCCAGCGCAGGCATCGGCAAAAATTACCATAACGATGACATTAGTCTTTTCTGGGGCAATACCCGTAACCGCCTGCTTAAGTTCAGGGGGATGAACAAGAATACCCTGTACCTGCATGTTAAGGAATCAGAAATCAGGTATAATTACCGGGAAGACGATATTAACAGGTTGTTATTGAACATTATTTATAAATACCCGTTGCATTTGTCGCGGACTTATGTCTGAAACAGGCAGGGTTGCAAGCTATTTTTCCCGGAGTCTCACTATGCGCTGCCGGCCGGGGCGAATTATTGAAGGCAGTGATGTAAGTTTTCTCATGTTATACGCGGGTGGTTTCTACTACCCGCTCTTTTTTTGTGCTGAAGGGATGGCAGCAAGAACCGCCGCGCGACTAAACGGGCCTGCCGCGCAAAAGAATTTTCAGGCGAAAAATAGTTCGTAGCTTCAGCAACAAAAATTATCATGCGTAAGATCCTTTCTATTCTGCTCAGCTTTTCTTTTGTGGTCCTGCACGCGCAAACAGCTGATGATGTCATCTCAAAATTTACGGCCGCCATCGGTGGTGTTGACGCGTATAACAACATCAAGCTGTTGAAACTGACCGGTACCGTAGCCACCCAGGGCATGGACCTGCCTATTACCATTCAGATAATTAATAACCACGCTGTACGTACAGATGTAGAAATAGCTGCGATGAACACCTCCATCATCCGTGCTTATAAAGAAGGTAAAGCCTGGCAGCAAAATCCTTTTGCCGGCTCGCCCACACCAACTGCTTTAGCCGGCGCCGACCTGTATGATCTTAAAATGCAATCAATGCTGGTGCCCCCGCTGGCAGATTACAAGCACCGCGGCAGCCAGGCAGAGCTGCTGGGCCAGGAAGACGTAAACGGCGTAAAAACCTTTAAGATTAAACTGTCGAACAAAGAAGAGCTGGCGCCTACCACCTACTATATTAATGCGTCTGACTATTCACTTGTTAAATCAATTACTTCCAGAGAGATACAGGGGCAGACAAAAGATGTTGAAACCTGGTATTCCGATGTAAAGCAGGTAAACGGGGCTAAAATGTCGATGACCCATACGCAGAAGCTGGATGGTCAGGAGTTTCAAACCGTAAAATTTACCACTGCCGAGACCGACAAACCCATCGATGAAAAAGTATTTGATATGCCGTGATGGTTCGTCACCCATCTATTCACCCCATAGGCGCATAAACACCAGGCGCAACTAGATGTATGCAGGTAGCTATGTAACGCTTATTTGGTGAAGTTTGTCGCTGCCTTTCCGCATAGGTATTGTTAGATGGCTTCACATAGACATTTTCCGATGTTAACCGATGACCCTAACCTTTCCATGTGGTAAAAAAAGTATCCGCAAAAGAATAGCGTACAAAATAAAATAAGCAAGCATGATAAAGAATTCCCTTGTTCTGGTATGGATGATTTTGCTGTTGCAGAACTGTTCATCTGCGCAAAATGATCCGGTTAAAAATATCCTGAACCAGGTAAGTGCTACTGCCATCAAAGGCAGCATGAGTTTTCTTGCCGATGACCTGCTGGAAGGGCGGCAACCCGGCACCAGGGGTTTTGCGCTGGCGTCTAAATATGTGGAGACACAGTTTATATCGCTGGGCCTTGCGCCGGGTGCAAACAATGGATCTTATATTCAGGCCGTGCCGATGAAAAAAGGCGTTGCAGAAGAGGCAGGTTCCGGTTGCACGCTTACAGTGAACGGAAAACAAGAACAGCTGTTGTATGGTAAGCATTTTATGGTGAGCCCTTATTTTGCTGCGGCACAATCTTCCGTTGCAGCACCGCTGGTTTTTGTTGGCTTTGGCATTTCTGCGCCGGAGTTTAACTACGATGATTACAAGGGCATTGACGTAAAAGACAAAATTGTTGTTTATATAAACGATGCGCCTTCCCGTTTTCCCACCAGTGAACGGGCCTACTTTACCACCGCCGATGCAAAATATGGCGAAGCGGCAAAGCGCGGTGCGGTAGGCGTGATCAGTTTCAGCCTGCCTTCCAACAAGCGCAGTTCCTGGG
>CAXTMV010000167.1:7053-12580 GCA_964245425.1 uncultured Flavihumibacter sp.
AAAGGGTCAGGCAGGGAAGTTTTAAATGGATGAAAAACGAGCAGGAGGCAGCCAATAGTTACGAAGGGTTGAAAACAGTGATGGTGATAAACAATGAATACGCAGACAAATTTTTTGTGAATGCCCCGGTAAGTTTACAACAAATTTATGCGCTGGCTGCTACAGGGACCTCTCAGTCCTTCCCACTGAATATTTCAGCCGCTATACAGGTAAAAACGATTACCACCCCGGTGCAAAGCGCTAATGTGGTAGGGTTGATAACCGGCAGCGACCCAGTCTTAAAGAATGAATACCTGGTATATACGGCGCACCTTGATCATTTTGGTATTGGAGCGCCGGTTAAAAACGATTCCATCTACAACGGCGCACACGATGATGCTTCGGGTGTGGCCATATTGCTGGAAATAGCCCGGGCGTACCGGTCACTACCGGTAGCGCCTAAACGCTCTGTTATCTTTGCCGTGGTAACCGGTGAGGAATCGGGTTTGCTGGGCTCTGATTATTTTATTAACAACCCACCCATGCCCAATGGAAAAGTGATAGCCAACCTGGCCATCGACATGCCTTTTTTCTTTCACCCCGTATTAGATATTGTGCCCTATGGGGCCGATCATTCCAGCTTGGGTATACAGACGGAAAAAGCAGCAGGTATGCTGGGTTTAAAGATCAGCCCCGATCCTTTCCCGGAACAGGTGGTATTTATCCGGAGCGATCATTATAGTTTTATCCGGAAAGGCATCCCGGCCCTGTTTATAAAAAGCGGGTTTATGACGGTTCCCCAAGACACGGTAGATAGAAGCAAGTCTGATGTGGGCTGGCGCAGCAGCATTTACCATACTCCCCAGGACGATATGAACCAGCCTTTCGATTTTACCGCGGCTACCACGCATGTAAAGATTAATTTTTTGATTGGATACCTTGTCAGTAACGACCCCGCCGTGCCTGCCTGGAACAAGGGAGATTTTTTTGGGAAGAAGTTTGCAAAAAAAGACGGCTTTTAGTCGCAGAGGGCTAACAGAGAAAAAGAGCGCGTAGCACCCAAGAAATCGCACAGGGCCAACAAGGCCTGCATCGCACCCGGCGCTTAACTGGTCAGGCATTTACCATATTAATAAAAAAAGCCTCCCGGTGAAGAAGGCTTTTATTTCGGTTCAGCAGTCTATTCAGCCTGTTTATAGTACAGGATCCTGGGTTCACCTACCACGCCGGCGCTCATCATCGTCTTTTTCTTTTCGTCGGATGCAATAGCGGCTTTTGCCTTGTCCATATCGGTAATGTCGAATACTAGTTGTACCATATTGGAATCGGCCAGCGAACGGCCTACCACCACGTCTACCATGCCTTCGCTTTTTCTCTTGTCCGCTCCTTCGGCATCGTATACTTTTTTCCAGGCGGCAAAGTCTTTTACCTTATGCGTTACTTCCACCCATTGTTTTTCTTTGGAATTGGGGTTGAACCAAATGACATGCCATAATTCTATATCGGGATTTGACACAACGCCGGCTTTCTGCATGGCTGCTTTCAGGTCCGGGCTGGCATAAAAGGCCTTTGCCTTTTGAACATCGGCCACCTGGTAAACAACCTGCAGCATGTTGGGCTTGTCTACTATATGCGATACCTCAATGGTTTCAATACCGGCGGCTTTGCGGCTGGCAGCGTTGGAATCGAACAATGGTTTCCATTTGGCATAGTCTTTTACGGTTTCCGACACCTCGGCAACATCAAAAGGTACAAAGGCTGGGGCCGCGGTGACCGGTGTAGCTGTGTCAGTAGCTTTTGCCATGGTAGCCGTATCCGTTTTACTGGTGTCCGCCCCTGCTTTTGTTGTGTTGGCGCTGTTGTTACAGGCAAGTAATGCCAGTGTTAAGCAGGTTCCCAGCAATGGCCGCAACGTTTTTTTAGTAATGGTCATAGTACTTGTTTTTGTTTATGGTGGAATGAATAAAATATGATTGTTTTGATGGGCTGACGCCTGTGCTTGCCTGCAATAACCGGTGGTACTGATTTCCTGGCGAATGACTGAAAAGAGTACTAACATAGGAAAATTAACCCGGTAAAAAAAATGACCGGATGGTCTTTGGCTGGTTTTCTCCATTAGTTTGTGTAATTTGTTCAGCCATCAAAAAGCGGTCCTGATATGAAAAAAATGATTTCGCTGCTCTTCCTTGTATGGGCGGCCGTTTTATCTGCGCAGAATAAGACTTTGCAAAAGCCCGTAAGGATTATCGTTGTCAACAATGAGATCATAAGCCTGGAAAAGGCGGAAGAATATGGAAAGGCCGGCAGGATTACATTGATGCAAAATGGGGTAACGGATGAACAGCTGAAACAGCTGACGGAGAAAATGGGTGATGTTATCGGAACAGACGGCCGTTTTATTATTATGATTACGCTTAATGACAGCAGCAGCACAAAGCCAATTGCACAGCCTTTAAATAAGCCGGGAGCTGTTCTGTTGAAAAAGGAAGATGAATATGTGCTGGCAATAAACGATACGGCAAAAGATTTTACGGTTCCGATGACTGAAGGCCCGGCCGTACAGCTGTCTGCACTCAAAGGAAAGGTAGTGCTGATAAATTTCTGGTCAACCTGGTGCGCGCCCTGCATCACCGAACTGTATGATGTGCCCGAAAAAATTCTGCAGCCTTTCCGGAACAGCGAATTCGTATTCCTGACCATCGCCACCGGCGAACCTGCCGAAAAGGTGGTGGCAGAAGTTAAAAACATGAAAACAAAAGGCCTTATCCTTCATTCGGGGATTGATGCGGATAAGGCAATATGGAATGCATACGGCAAAAGCGCCATCCCAAAAAGCTTTCTGGTCGACAAAGCAGGAATTATCCGCTATGTTTCATCCGGGTACAACGATGCCAAAATGGATCTGATGGTAACAGAAATAAAAAAATTACTCCGCAACTGAAGGGCCTGGCAGCCAGCTATCACAGCGGGATTATTCCGTTCTCAGACTTTTAACCGGGTTGGCCAGTGCAGCGCTGATGGCCTGGTAACTGACCGTGAGCAGGGTGATTAATAGCGCGCCCATCGCGGCAGCAGCAAAAATCCACCAGCTTATATCGGCACGGTATTCATAATGCTGCAGCCAGCTGTGCATAGCATAATAAGCAATCGGTGAAGCAATGAGAAGAGCAATAACAATCAAAACGATGAAATCTTTAGATAGCAGGCCCCATACAGTAAAGACCGAGGCGCCCAGCACTTTGCGTACGCCGATTTCTTTGGTACGTTGTTCGGCCATAAAAGAAGCCATCCCAAAAAGGCCCAGGCAACTGATAAAGATGGCCAGTACGGCGAAGCCATTGGCCAGTTTACCCACCCTTTCTTCGTCCATGAACTTATGTGCGTATTCTTCGTCGGCAAATGCATAGTCAAAAGGTTCTTCCGGCGAATATTTTTTACATACCGATGCAAGGGCAGCGAGTGCCGATGCCGTGCTCTTGTTTGGACTTAATTTTATATTCAGGATGCCACCAATGCTGGAATCCAGAAAGTAAATGGTTGGTTTTACAGGTTCATAAGGCGATTCCATTACCATATCTTTTATGACAGCAATGATATGGAAGTTATTGGCATAGCGCCGGATGGTTTCACCCACGGGTTTTTTAAAGCCGGTATACCTGGCAGCAGCTTCGTTGATGATGATGGCAGTAGAATCTGTTCCAAAAGACCTGCTGAAATCCCTGCCATCGATAAACTGAAAGCCGACTGTTTTTCCATATTCCTGCGTAGCGCTCACCGTATTGAATTTGGCACTCAACTCCGGATCCATGCCCTGCCAGCTAAAGCCATTGTTAAAATGATCGTTTTCCGTAACGGGTGTATTGGATTCTGCCATTTCCTCTATCACGCCCTGCTCCAGCAGATCATTGCGCATGCTGGCAAAACTGTTATGATAATTATAGGTTTTCATAACCAGGGTAATTAAGCCCTGCCGGTTGTAGCCGGTAGAACGGCTTTTTGCATATTGTATCTGCCTGAAGACAACCACGCTGCAAATGATAAGCATCACCGATACCGTAAACTGGAATACCACCAGCACCTTGCGGGGCGCAGCGGCCAGCCGGCCCGCTTTAAAGCTTCCCTTTAAAACTTTTACCGGCTGAAAGGATGACAGGTACAGGGCGGGGTACAGGCCGGCAATTATCCCCGTAAACAAGCTGAAGCCAATGCCTGCGAGCCAAAAGTATATATTCTGCCAGGGCAGGCTGGCCTGCTTGCCGGCAATGCTGTTAAAAGCCGGTAGCATCAATTGAACCAGTACCAGCGAAATAACAAAACCCAGTACCGCCGTTAACACCGATTCACTGAAGAACTGGCTGATCAGTTGCATACGCAATGAGCCAATGGCTTTGCGGATGCCTACTTCCCTGGCGCGTTTTTCACTGCGTGCGGTACTCAGGTTCATAAAATTGATGCAGGCCAGCAACAAGACAAAAAGACCCGTAATGGCAAATATCCATACGTACTGAATGGCACCGCCGGTGGCGATACCGTTTTTAAAGGTTGCATACAAATGCCATTTGCTCATTGGGTGCAGAAGCATGGCTGGTTGCTCCAATTCGGCCGTGTGTGCATCTACTTTACTGCGTTTTATATTTTTTATTTTAGCTGAAACCGCTGTGAAGTCGGCATTGTCGGCTATCTGCGCAAATACCTGGAATGATTCATTGTACCAGTTGTTTTCATTGCCCGTCACCCAACTTTTAAGATCAAGAAAGGGGGCTATAAAAGCAACCTCTTTAAAAGAGCAGTTTTGTGGAAAGTCCTGGTATACGCCCACCACTTTTTCGTTTAGGTTCCCGTTTATTTTTATGACTTTGCCAATGGGGTCTTCTTTGCCAAACAGGGCCAGTGCAATTGATTGTGATAATAGCACCGAAGAGGCAGTTGTAAATGCGTTGGCTGATCCGGCCGTCATTTTCAGGCTTAGCATGGCGGGCGCATCTGCCTCCATATAATTTCCCTGGGTATTTATTTTTTTGTCGGCGGTGCCCAACAGGCTGTTCATGCTCCAGGATGACAGCACCACGTATTTAAAATCGCTTCCGTACTGCCGGCGCAATGCGGCGGCCAATGGCATTACATTGCCTTTATTGGTATTTACCTGCCCGTTAAGGGTTTCTGTCTGCATTACCTGGGCAATGCGACTATAGTTATCAAAATTCCGGTCGAAAGAAAGTTCTGTCCAGATCCACAGCGCGATCAGTATGGCCACTGCCATGCCTACCGACAGTCCGGCGATATTGATAAAAGAATGGGCTTTGTTTTTGCGCAGGTTGCGAACGGCAATTTTTAAATAGTTCCGGAACATATCAGTTATTATTTTAGGTTGGCCTGTACCTGCCTTAGCTGCCGCCAATAGAATGCCAGCCTTTAACTATATGTGGTTCAGTTGGCTATATTCCGTAGTCCAATAGAAGTGCCCTGTTTTGATACATGGCCTGTACGGTTGCGCGAAGAATGGGATAAATGTGGCAAATGTGGTAAAAATTGCTGCGTAAAATACAAG
>CAXTMV010000168.1:0-12476 GCA_964245425.1 uncultured Flavihumibacter sp.
CAAAATTATAGCAGCCTAATAGCTATAACAAGATGTACTTGCTCGGACGGATACGCTTCAACACCTAGAAAAAATAACCTCACTATTGCAATATAAATCAGTCTGAACGATAACCACAAACCATTTTTAGCCAGCCATGAATTGATTTCAGTTTTTGCACAGACTCTCGGAGAGATACGCTATTTCCAGTACTTAACTTGCTACCATTTTGTACAACATTCAACTACCTCACCACAGTTAATGCTCGGTACACCTTGCGTTTGCATAGAATTACTCTTTACTTGGAAAAAAAATATCGTATAAATCTTTTGAAGGCAAAACCGCGGTTTCAAATTTTTTATCATTTCGTGAATATAGCAAATTGTCGATAAATATCATGGGTTGAGGAGACACTCCTATAACAATTGCATTGGATTGTTGAAAAAAAATAAATAGAGCTCTGATGTTAATTGAATTAGGTCTAAAATCCTTACGAAGATTTTGCAGATCTTTCAAACTTTCCTTTTTTACTAAGTGCTTAAGATTTATATATAATTTCTTGCAAATAGTATCATTTTTTATTATTATAGAATCAGCATACATAAAAATATTGCTCCTATCAATTCTGTAAACAGATTCGCTAAAAAAAGGCATGCAAAAGACCTTGACGCTATCTATTATAACATTTTGGCTATTCCCTGTTTTTGTCATCAAAAAAAACATGCCTAAAAAAAATAACTTCTTCATTTAATTCTTCTTTTGGGTTGCATCGTGAATCGCTTTTAGCAATAGCTGTTGCTTGATTTCACGATCTGTAAAAGCTTTACCTCTGCCTTGGGTAGACGTAGGATTATCTACATGTACTGCCACACCTCCATGATTTGTTCTTGTGTATTCATGTTTCTTTATCGCAAATGGAGTTTCTACCTCATTAATTACCTTCTTTTCTTCTTTAGTCGTATATAATGGATCCTTCGTTTTGTTTGCCCTAAACAAAAAATCCGCCGGATGTTCCATGAAATTTACAAAATGTCCAAGTTCGTGAAAGAAGTTTAATCCAGGAGAAGTCACTTTCCCGTTCCCTTGCATATCTTGCGCAGGCTTTTTCATTTGATCGTCATTAACATGCTCGAGACCAACTAGAGGGTCAATTGAAATCTTACCAGTTTTATCATTAAATTGGCCTGGATTACCTTTTTCAAAAACGATTTCCACCATATTATCGCCTGTAAGTGCTTTCTCAGCAATATCCTCACCTTTTGAATAGGTTAGAACCGTATACATATTTTTGACAAAGTCATTCTGGCTTTCCATTCCTTTGAGCTTTTCGACATCGTCCCAGCTTTTAAGCTGGATGGATTGTTTATTACCATCCTGATCTTTATACCATAAAGTATATTCCTGTCCGTCCGGATCAATATTAACAATAGGGTTGTTGTTGCAATAATTATATGACGTTATATCAAAAAATTTCTCCGCCAAAGGATCAGGGGATTGCCACCTCCCTATCTGCGGGTCATACATCCTTGCTCCATAATCATCCCACGTCAAGCCGCTTCCGTCAGAGAACTCCTTGCTTTGTAATTCCTTGCCGTTGTATTTATAACGGTTATCATTACTGCCTCCGAAGCCTATTGCTTTACTGGCGAGTCCAGGTATTTCCAATCCAAATGCATAATAGTTTGTCTGTTCAACTACCGGCCCCCTTACATGATTGATCACCAAATCATCAAAATATACATCTTGCGTACTTTCGTTACTCAAATATACATATAGCCAGCCATTTCTACGGACCGTCATATTTGCAGGGCCAGTCATATTCTGCTTTTCCATCGCCCCTGAGATAGCTGGTACCTGGATGGCGCCTAAATGGTTGGGACTGTTTACCTTATTAAACTCCTCATCTACTATCATCCAGTTTAAGAAGGCTTTCGGCCGGCTGTTATCGTAAGGCTGGTTATTCAAAAGAAAGTCATAGATATCCCAATAGCTGCCGCCTGCGGGCCCTTCCCAGGGAATGGCTCCATGCTGTAACCCGCCATTGGCTATTATGCCATCCGTTATAAGCGGTAACAGCTGGTCATGAATGGCATTCGTTAAATTGGCTACCGTAGACTGGCTCACACCCGGTTGGTACCAGCCCTTGGTGCTAATGCTGATAACATCCCCCGCCATTACTTTCAGTACGATGCTGGGTCCTACCCGGGTGCTGGCATTATTGCCATTGAGCTTGCTCACCATCGTATTGCTGCCATCACTGTCAAAGCCTGAGGGTTTGGTCTCATTGGTACCGCTGATATTGTTAAACAACAGGTTTTCCTTCGTTGCATTGGCAGGCTCCTGGGTGGCCGCATAAAGGTCCGCCTGCTGTTCAGTGGTCAGCACCATCCGGGTATTGCCCAGGTGGTCTTTCATAAAATAATCATAGATATAATTGGTATTGGCAGCGGTAAGGCCCTGGGTGGTATCAATCTTTGCCGGCCTTATCCTGCCTTCCTCATGGCCGATAAATTCCAGGGTCTCCGTTGGTGGGGTATCGCCCAGTGAGTAACTGTTGGTATACACAAATTCACCGGCATATTTGGTGACGGTGATTCTGTAAGGGGACACCTTATTGTCAGTTACTGTCTTTTGCAGCTTATTGCCGGCGGCATCATATAAATATTCAATCTTTGAGCCATTGGTGCTTTCTGCCTCATAGACCAGGTTCAAATGGTTGTAATACAGGGTAAACTGCTTGTTGTTGTCGAAAATGACATTGCCGTTCGCATCGAACCAGTAATCCCCCTGTGCCGATTCATAATTGAAGAACCCTGCATTTACCGAATAAACCACCGAGTCAGACACATCGTGCAGGTGGTTGCCATCATTGATATTGCCGTTTGAGGGATCGTTGTAAGAATAAGTAAGCTGGTCTACAATATTCAACGCGCCATGGTAGCGGGTGAGTGCCAGGATATTGCCATTCCTGTCGTAGCCGCCAATGGTCTCATTGTATTTCATGCTAAAATCCCATTCATTCTGGTTGGTATTCCGGTTCAGGAATTTAAAGCAGTAATCAGAACTTTTCAGGCGGTTGGCTTTGTCATAGCTGTATTTATACCCTCGCAGGTATTCATCGTACCCGCCCTTCCAAACCTGTTCTGCAATATTGCCGTTAAACTGTGCCTGGCTTCCTGACAGATCCGTGGTATTGTAATTCAGTTTAAAATTAAACAGGTCTGTCTCGTCGTAACCTGTTCCGTCTGCATAGGGCTGGTTGATACCGTTTAGCCAACCCCGGATATTATAGGAATAATCCAGTTTTTGCAGTTCGGTAAGGTGTGAGGGGGATTGGTGCAATTTTTTGTTCAGCAGCTGGCCCAGTTCATTGTAGCTGTTCTCCGCCAAAGTCACCACCTCCCCGCTGCCTAGCTGGTGGGTAATTTTTACAACCCGGTCTGCATGATCATAGCTATATGTTTTCTTGGTAAGTAGGGGCGTGGTATATACATTGCTTGTGTGGCTATGGTATTGTTCGGTAATCTTTCCATCAAAACTAAGCAGGTTGGTCATGCGGTCTTTACCCCCGGCAGCATTATCGCTGGCAGATTGAATATTTCTGTATTTATCGTCGTAATAGGGAACAGTTCTGAGCCAGTCATTGGTATTGAGAATTCTGGTCTGGGTGCCTACCACCTGGCCTTGCAAATTATTGTTGTAGCTGGTAACACCGTATTCGCTCGTAAAGGCGTAGCCTGATTTCCAGGAAGGCAGGTTATCATAGCTATCGTAATGGGTGGTACTATAAATGGTCAGGGTGTAATTACTGGACGATGGAAAAGTATTGTTTGTAGTATAGCCTTCCGGCACAGCCGTGTTCACTGTCTCGAACCGATTAGTGCTGGCATCTATGTCTGCCTGAAGGCTGGCAGAGAAACGGGTATCGAAGATCATACCGGTCATTATGGGTCGGTTCAATGCATCGTATTTGGTAAAAAGCCAGTTGTGGGCGGTTTTTTCATTGCCATCCTGGGTAAGTACCAACCGGTCGTACCTGTCATAGAGCATCAGCACCGGGTAAGCACCGGGAACCTTTTTGGTAACCATCCGGTTGCGCTGGTCGTAGGTATATTGGAATACCCAATTATTCATAAACAGCGCGTCAGGGGTCCAGGGATCAGTAGCCGGAATGGCGGCTACACCTTGTGGCTGTATTACATACCGCAATAAATCCAAATCATCGTAGATATAATAGGTCTGCAGGGTGTCTGAAGTATTATAGACTTGTTTCAGGATTAAATGACCGGTTTTATCCGTAAATTCTTTTGTAACGCCTTGGTGCTCATCGATGCTTGTTTTAATAGTGAGTAACCCTGTTCCATAGTTCCCGGGGGAACTGATTTGACCGGTAGTCGTATCAATATTAAAAATGCGGACACCGTCTGTAGACGCGTTGATCTCATATTTAATTTGTATGGTCTTTTTTGAGCTATCATAGGGATCACTCATGTTGGGCTGCCAGACCGTTCCAGGAGCCCCTTGTGCCATTAGGCGGTTCAATGGTGATGCCTCCAGTACAGATTGGCTATAGGGGGCTGCATCCGCATCTACACCTTGCAAAGATCCATTGTAAAAAGCGGCCTGGGTAGTTTGCCAGCCTGTTTTAAAGCTCCCGGGAGCAGCCGTATTATTGATGTCCGCATAGGGCAGGTATTTTTTAACCTCTCTGCCAAAAGCATCGTATTCGTTGCCGGAAACAATATCTTTCTTTGTTGCACCTCCCTGGGTGATGACTGTTTGCAGGGGCCGGCCCAGTCCATCCATATAAGCGATGGTTTGAGATTTGCCCTGCACCTCGATGGAAATACCCGGGATGCTCGATTCATTGGTAATACCGGCCTGTTTGACCGTATTGGTCATAATATAGTTTTGGCTGCTGGAAGCCTGGGCCGAACCGACATTATGCGCAAGCCCTATGATACATACCAGTAGAAATAATTTTCTTAACTGGTTGATCATACCTGCCTTGACATAACCTGTATATATAATATAATTCATTGTGTTCTATTGAGGATTTGTGAACAGGATCGTCCAGTTTCTACCGATCAGTGCGTTATATGCGGTATCGCTGGAATGCGTTCTTACCGGTGTAGGGCCTGAGCCCATAAAACCATGACTGATTGTATTCGCTGCAGCCTGTTTATTTAATATTAAATCCGCTTCAGTGGTTGTAAGACCCGGAGACGGCATACCCATGGCAAGTATATACAAATTAGAGAATCCCGCGCCGGACCATGTTTCTTTGATATCCGGTTTATAACCCTGGGTCTCCAGGTATTTAAGCAAAGGAAAATTGACGCCTATGTTTCCAGCTATTTCAAGACCATTCTTAAAATCGATTTTGAGCCATTTTAGGTTATGAAAATTATTAATGCTTTGCCATTGGTGGTCCCGAAGTGTGCCGGAATTCGAAAACTGGTAATGCATTTCCAGCACATCCGTCAGGTGAGAAAAATTGGCTATTCCAAGGTCCGAAGCATTACTCATATTGTTATAGGTGATGGACTTTACTTTTTCCGGGTAGTTTCCTTTAAAATCTGAATTATTTACAAGGTCATCGGGCCCGCAACTGGTAGCAACTATCTCTGTTGTTTCGTTGTGAAATACCGTGAGTGTTCTGGGACTGCTGCCGGTATAAGTGTGCGCTAACCGTATCCAATGGCAAATCTGATCGAAATGAAGGTACGCATCCACATAACTATAAGGAATAGAATCGTAATATCCTGTACGTGGGGCTGTTACTAGTTGGTTGTTTCCATCTCCCCAATCAACATAGGATAATGTGTCAGTACCAATATTCAGGCTTGACTGGGTAAATCCGGCCCATTGATAATACCGCAGACCATACAGCGCCGGCGGGGCTGCAGCGCCAGTGGCTAATGTCAAATTGAAATGCAGGGAATCCGCATTTGCGCTTAATAGACCAATTGCCTGGTTCCCTGCGTTGCTATTCCATTTTGCAACATATTCTGCAGGTGTTCTGGCGGTGTCTATAAAGTTTTTGTTTATGTTGAATACACCAACAGGGTAACCGGGCGTGTTATAGCTCGTGAAAGTTTGCATGGGTAACACCACACAATGATCGCCGCAGCTACCAGCATAATTGTATTGAAAATTCTTTACGATATTGCCCTGGTAGTCTTTGATATTTTTTAGCCGGTTGAAGCCGTCATATTCGTAATAGGTGGTTTTACCGGCAGGATCTGTTTCGCTCGTGATACCAATAAGAGGTGCATAAGTGTACGTCGTTACCATCGCGCCGGAAAGCGATCTCAAAATATTTAAATATGACCTAAATGAAACATCGTCTGTAGGATTGTCCAATACGGACTGGGAAATCAACGCGCTGGCAGCTGCATAAGTGCTATTTGTAATTTTCGCAACGGGTAAATTGCTTTTATATCCCCAAAGATATATCTCATGAAGGTCATCCGCTTTAGATTGTTCCAGCATATTTCCATATTCATCATAGTTGTAAAATTGCAATCTTGTTTCAAGAGGGTTGGTTGTTTTTTGCAATTGTACGTTCTGAGGAGTCACTGAATTAGCATTCCAAACTTTATAATTGGTCAGGCTTCTGTTTAATAAAACATTATTACTAAAATGATCATGCTGTATTGCAGCGGATATCATGTTTCTTGCTAACATGGTATCTATCGCTATTGAAGCATCAGCACTTAATGTCGCAAGGTTATTAATATCCGATTTTTCAAGAGCAGTTCTGCTAATTTCTTTCATTACATTGTTCTTACTATCTGTAAACTCTGTTCTTGTTGCCTGTAGGTTATTCGGGTTATCATAGAAATAGTTTGTTACAGATGTCAACGGGTTGAGCCCATATTGGTCATAGGAAGTTTGGGTAGTGGAAAGATGTTTAACCTGTTCTGTCGATGTATAAGAATATGACATACCAATGCCGCAGTCTCTGTATTGATCCAAGCACCATGTTGTTGGTACCACCTCAGCATAGCCGGCCTTAAAGCCTATAATTGAGTAAACAAACGAAAAATCATAAGAATTTGAATCTATTTTCAGCATAGTGCCTTGCGCGTTAAACTCAATTTGCTTTAGCAACAAGCCGCGGCGGTTGTCCCTTGAATCAGGCATTGAGTAAGGGAATATCTTTGACTCATATGCAAACCCATCTTCTTCGTTGGAAAAATAGGATTCAGTTTTTCCATTCTCAGCATTTAATCCATTTTTAGTTGTCACTTTTCCATACCCAACAGTTCCTCCCTGAATTGATCCGGCTGCAAACTTGGTTGAGGAGTTCCTGATTTCTTTGTTATAGTAACATTCAACACCCAGAGTTAAATCGGTTGATGTATGCACAGCTTGTTCGGTAAGGTAATCTGTAGCTGGATCTATCGGGTTAATTACAAATGGATCCCCATAGGTAAATGCCCGGACATTGATAGCCGTTGGACTTATTCCATCATACGAAGCAATAGATGATACCCTTAATCCTCCAAGTAGCTTGTCAACAGTTTGAACACCTATCGATTGTTGATACCCAACTGTACACTCAATATTAAGATGGTCAGAACCGGAAAAATTTGAAGGATCAGCGTTGACACTGCTAATTTTTAATGTATATGTTCCAGCATTTGGCAAGTTTAAAACGCTTGAACCGGTGCCTGTTATGGTTATCAATGGATCACCATTTGAATTTAGAATCTGCGCTATTCCATTAGCAGATTGCTGATCGTTTAAAACATTACCTGTAATGATAACCGTGTTATTTAAATTTATAATCTCCGGCTTTGTGATAGTAAATGTTTCTGTCGAAAAAGTAGGTTGGCCCGGCGCAAGATTCAATGTTAAGTCAATACCAGCATCTTGAAATTGTTCCTCGGTCACCGTCTTTTTATTGCCCTCAAAAATAAATTGTGACTTTCCGCCCGTTGGATAATGGATGGCAGTTAGTATTTCCGCCTGCATGTAACTTTCATTACCTTCTCTGCTAGAATTGCCTGAGAATCCAACATTTGCAAGGCCAGACATGTAAAGTGGTATACTTATATAGATAGTAGGCAACAAAGAACTATTTTGGACTGCTCCGTTAAAAAATCCCCAGTGATCTTGTGCAAACGATCTGCGTGAAGGCAGGTGTTGGGGATTATAATCAAATTGCCAAACCTGATTAGGTAATGAAGGGTTGGAAATACTTTTCTTTTGTATATTATCCAGTCGCAGGCGTTGCTCGTAATACCCACCATCTCCGGGTAAGACATCATCTGACAGCTCTAAGCTACTTACTGCTTGCGAATAAGAAGTATTGAAGAGATAGTCATCAATATAAGTCCCAGCAAGCTTCGAAAAAACTTTTATCTCAGATAAAACCTTTCCCCCTTTAAGATCTTGCCTGGCCCCAGACGCAGTAAGGAAGTCAATCCTTCCTAAGTCTGATTCGATCGAACTTAAACTCGCAGTAAGGATAGTTTGTTTGCTAACAATCGAAACTATTGAGGGTGATTGGTTTAATAGAGAACAATACGAAGCTTGGTTTGTACCGGTCAAATATTGAATCCAATCACTTTGAGAAAAATAAGAATCCTGATCAGCGCTTGTATAACTGTAAGTAAAACTTACGGATTCTCCCGTTGATGAAATCACAGTCTTCAATAGCCAGGACGATGTATATGCAATCCCTATGGAGTTATTAGATGTTGTTTCAACAAATCCGGTGCTCCCAAAAATCATTTTTGAGCCGTCCTCAAAAGTAATTACCCAACTGTCATCCGTGCTTTTATTTGTAGTACCGACAATGGGATTTTTGTCAACCCTGACTTTGCTAAACGGTATCGTTAAAACTGTTCCGTCGGCCTTCAGCATGAACTTATACGATTTTCCCAAAGCGCTTAAAGAATAAATATCCTGTTCTGAATCCTGTGTATTGTTTGCAGTTGCAACTTTTCTCGTTTCCCGATCAGCAGTACTAACGGTAGAACTAAAATCATCTGGACTTGAATATTCGGACGTGTAGTTAAAATATCCAGATTCATCTGGCAGTCCCCGGATAGACCTGCTAATCATTCCCCCTGCATTTAAGTTCCAGCCCAAACCTACCCATGACGCTATTTCTCCAACTTTATTTCCTGCGGCATGATAACTTATGGAAACAGGAATATTAAGGCTTCTGCCTTTCAATTCGTAGATAGGGATACTAATATTAGGTACTCCCGTGTATAGACTCACCGGCCAATCACCGTATTTTCCTAAACTTGATGCATTAGGTGAAGGCGGAATTACATTGCGCAAATTAGCTAACTGCTGTTCTGAACTTGGTGTCGTCGGTTGAGAAAAGCAATATTGATGAAAAACCAAAAATAAAATGATCCATGATGTAACTCGAAAACTCATATATTCTTAGTTTAAGACTTAAAAATTATATCCCACCCTGAACTTAAATGGCGTAGTCTTCGGTACCTGCCGGTAGCTCAACAAATCCCAGAGCAGTTGCAGTTTGGTTTGTTTGAAAAACTTTGTCTTCAAGGATACTATTTTGCTGATACCCAGGAGTCCACTTTGTTGCCAGCTGTTTAACCGATAGATTTCACGCAAAGAAGTAAAAGGCTGCTGGTAATTGTATTCATAGCCGCCACTGGCAAAAAAACTGCCTTTCAGTTTAATGTCTACAAAAGACCGCAGGCTCATACCCTGTGATGTGATGGCAATATGGCTGATGTCTTTACCCCAACCTAGTTTATAGCTTCCCCCAATCCCAATTACATTTTGGCCGCCTAATTTATAGCCAATCGAAAGTGCAAAATCTGTTGTGGAAGGAAAATAGAAATTACTTTTTACCGTCTGCATGTTAAAGCCGTATTGCATCCGTTTTAGAAAACTTTTTGTTTTTTCCTGTTTTGGGGTAAAATCCGGCATATCACTCGCGCTTCCTGCAGCAGGAAACCGGTTACGCAGTTTGGTCAGTTCTGATTGTGCTTCCCCAATACTTTGTTGCACCTGCTGTTGGGCATTGGGACCCATTGCCTGTATCTGGCTGGTCATAATACTCTGTACCTGCTGTTTGGTTTGCAAACCCGTCATATCGGTTGCATAATCTTGCGGCACATCGAATAACCCGGCGAGTTCGCCATGGTCATGGAAAAATTTTTGAAATGCGGGCATTTTTTGTAATAATGCCAGTGCTTTACTTTCCGCCTTTTCTGGCTGGTCTAGCATTTCTTTGTATTCATTCACCTGCTGATTGTAGTAATACGCTGTCTGGTTGTATTTTTTTAAATCGCTACCCAGGTTATAATTTTTCAACGCCGTCGCCAGGTATTCTTTGCGCTGGCGGATAAATTCTTTTATATTACCAGCTTGTTTGAATTCATTCTCCAGCGTTTTCAGCTTTCCCAATGCACCGGTAATTTTTGCAGCGTTGCCATTTACAGCACTTAGGATTGGATTATTGCCGGCAAGAAATTTAAGTGAAGTACCAGCAGAATCCAACCAGGGCAGGTATTGACCCGTTCCCTTCAACAGTTGGGCCGATTTGCTTTTTATTTTATCCTGGATTTTCTGGTACTGCTGTGCAGAATTGGCGAAGATATTATTGGCCGCGAGTGAATCAATTTTGCTGAGTTTGTTTTTGAGAACAGCTTCCTGTTTCTCCAATTTGGCGAGATATTTTTCTGTCTGTTCATCTAGATCTTTGGAAATCTTGTCAGACTTTTCCGAAACGGAATGGATATAATTTTGTGTGAGCTTTACCGCTGTAACAGAAGTAGAATCGGGTGCCTGAGCTAGACAGTAATGCGGACATGCAATACAAAGTAGTATTACAAAAACCAGTTGCCTGATTCTCATAAGCAGTTAGGGTTAACAGTTAGGGGTTGCCGAAATATCTCCTTAAATATATTTGCAAAGTTTTGTTAACACCAAATTATATTTTCGAAATCGGATTTTTGGGCAGAATATTTTGGCAAATTATTTAAATCCTACCTTTTTAAATTTCATGTTGTAATCTGATGTTCACTTATTTATAACCCTAACTACAGAAAGCGGCCGTAAATGCTAAACAAGTTTTTTAATTTGTTTTTAATGCCGTGTACAACTTTTTTTGTAATTTGACCAATACTTTGGCATATTGGATTAAAGCATAACCAATGCTTTCATTTTAGTCCTGCAAACTTTAGTTCAAAAGTTAAGCCCTTTTATCCTTACCAAAAGGGGTAGTGCTGTCCTGGGGTGGCGGGATGCCTTTTAAATGATATTCCATAGCTAGCGTGATATCGTTCCTGACTTTGATATTAGATAGTTCCCCGCGTAATAAATGCCAGTCCCAGCGCCGGTGCTTCAATCCGCGTTTTTCCAATACGTGACGGTTGGTTTCTAATACAAGCGTTTTATTCCAGGCGGCAACCTGCCACTGCTCATTCCACAGGCTTTTATGCAGGCAGGTACAGACTAACCGTATAGGATTACGGTCTACGAATATTTTAATTTGGAACACGCCATTCATGGGTAACTGCATAGCGTATATTTTATTAAAGTGTATCCTTGCCATTTCTAAAAGCAGGCAGGCGATAAATAAATATCTGCCGGCCAAATCTCTTTTCGTCTATCATTTTATTGATGTGATGAAGGGTAGCTACAGTCCAATCGTTAATTTCCTTTATTTCAAAATTTACATCCACAACCTTCCAGTTTTTCTAGCTATGCTGCCTTTCTAAGTTCTTTTGCAGGATCATGACTTTCTCTCCACCGGTTAACCGGTAGCGCTCAACGGTAGCGGATTCATAAATAAGCTCAACCCTGAATCGGCATATTTTCTGCACGCGTGCGCCTCTTAATCTCAAAATAAAATCGGTGTCATACATGACTATACTGCTATTCTTAATTGTGTCTCATCAACCAACGGCGCTGTTGGATCTTCTGCAGTGAGAAAGTTCTTTTCCACCTGGTAGGCGGTCATCAGTTCTGACGGGTACTGATAAGAAGCAATCTCAATTATGCGCTTTTCAGATATATTGGGGTTTCTCCACTCATTCGCAAGTTCTTTTGTTGGGATAACCGGCATCCGCTTTTCACTGTTGTGAACAGCAGATAACTGGCTATTTGCTTTGGTTGTCACAATGGCGAAAGTGTCTTTGGTTTCACCGGTATTTTGATCTCTCCAGGTATTATAAATACCAAGCATGGGGAAATATAGCTTGCCGGGTAACGTAATGCAATGCGGTAGCCGTTCGGGCGTCTTTAAAGTCTGTCCCTTTTTACCAATCTGCGGAACAGGCATATGCTCAAAAAAATCGCTTTAAAAAACCAAGATGCGTTTGTGCAGTGGCGACTCTCGAAACATCGGTTTTTGAAGCAATTCTTGCCCTTTTGCATTAAGGGTAGTGAAAGGTTTAATATATCTCCCGGCGGAATCTTTGCACGTCTTCAGGAGTTTTGCATATTACGGCCAATGTTTACCAGTGTTACGGTGCAAAGTTTACCACGTGGTT
>CAXTMV010000169.1:0-2416 GCA_964245425.1 uncultured Flavihumibacter sp.
GTATTTAAATTCCCCTATATAAATACATTACTTGTAATGCGCTGATATCTATAAACTTGTTTTCCGGCATCATTTTTTAATAATTAATAGTATTGTGATTGTTTTTAATTATTTAATTATTAAAACGAAGCTATATGAAAAATGAACAAAATCAAAATGGTAAACAACCCATTAAAGACAATAATTCAAGCCAGGGCCAGGGTAAAAATCAAACAGACAATTCTTCGGCCCATCTTAACAATGATAGCAATAATGATTCAGTCCGGAATCAATCTCCGCAGGGGCAGCAACAGAAAAGCAATATTGCAGTAGATAACGAAGGAAAGATTGGTAAAGCCCACGATCAATGGGACAGCAACAACGATAGCCAGAATAAACAGCAACCAGCGGGTCAGCAACAGGGCAACAACCGTAACCAGGTGAATAATAATAATAATGATAAAGGAACAACACCTGACACTGATACACCTGTATACGATGCGGAAAAAACAGAAAAGAAAATACCGACGATGGAATCAAATAAGAATAGTAAATAAACCTGGATAGCTATGTGAAACAGAAAATGTTAACCTCTGGATTGCATTCAGGTTTGAAACAAGCCCGGTCAGTAATGGCCGGGCTTTGTGTATTATCTATCATTAGAAATATACTCAGGGAAGTTTATGCGATTCGATCCATTGCCTGGTCAGTAAAATAAAATTGGAAAATGGCAGGCTGGCGATGTCATCGCTGGAGAAGGCTTCTTTTTTCAGTTGTTCCTTCATCCTGTCTGAAAAATCATTGTAAGATTCCCAGATCAGCGAAGGGCTTGGCTGGTGCGTATTGAGTACGGAAGCAAACCAGTTCCGTACTTTCCTGGTTAATTCTTCCGGGTTATCATTGTGGGTTTCTATGTCCTGGCCGGCGATATCGGAGATGACTTTCTGGTAATGGTATTTTGTTTTTTCCAGTACCAGGCATTTTTTTAGTTTGTATTTGCCTTTCCCGAACGATTGGCAACCGAGGTCGAGCCCCATTTCAAAAGGCATATTAAAGCGGGGCATGTCTTTGCCTTCCAGTATTTCACTCCTGGAAATATCATGAATAGAGTACTGGGCCCTTAGTATTAGTTTTTTGATTTGTTCTACCCTTACCTGTCCGGATGATTTCGTTTCAGAAATAAGGGGCGTTAACTCCAGGTAAATGACGGTGAAGAGCAGTGGGTGCAGCAGTGGGATATAAAAGCGATCGAAGGGGCAATTGATAAAAACATTCGATTCAAAGGGCATTTACACTATTTTTTGCGTGGGCTGCCCCATCAGGTCGTGCACAACAGCATCTTCTGTTTTGCCTGCTTTTACCCTGGCGGTGGCGATCTCTATGGCCTCATTTTGCGTAGGATAGATACCCAGTACCCGCTTAGCGCCTTCTTTTTTAACTACCCATTTACCATTGCGTGAAATAACATGCAGCCGGTTTTTAGGGTTGCGTGCGGTTTCCGCAACGCGTAAAATAATGCTCCGGGATAATTTTTTTTCTGCCATGCGATAAAGATAAAAAAAGTTTATGATATGAGAAACACCGGCGCCAGATTATAGGTCTTTACTAAAAATTGAGCGTCGATTACTGAATATAGGACGTTTCTGCCCGGTAAACACGCAATATTCAATAATCAGGCTCAATTTCAATACATCATTCCATAGAAACCTATTTAAAGTTTCCCTTAAAATCTTTTTTGAACTCCAGGAAATCGGGTATGGAAACATTGCGTACATAAGGATTATCCGGATTGTGGTAAATGTATTCCTGGTGATAGTCTTCTGCAGGATAAAAATGGGTAAACGGCACTACTTCTGTAACAATCTTGCCACTGTATTTCTTTGCGTCGCTTAACTGTTTGATGGTCTTTTCGATGATTTGCTTTTCCGCATCGTTCCTGTAAAAAGCAATGGAGCGGTATTCTGTGCCCTGGTCGTTGCCCTGGCGGTTGAGCTGCGTGGGGTCCTGGCTGGCAAAAAAAGCCGCCACCAGCGTTTCGTAAGAGATCTTGGCTGGGTCGTAATATACCTGCACCGTTTCCGCGTGACCGGTTTCACCGCTGGCCACTGTTTCGTAATTGGGATGCGTATCCTTGCCACCGGCATATCCCGACACCGCATCGCGCACCCCTACCAGGCTCTGGAATACAATTTCCGCATGCCAGAAGCACCCCTCAGAAAAATTGGCCACGGCTTCATTTGCCACGGGCTTTGAATTGCCCAGTTTTACTATATTGGCAACCGGCTGCGATTGTACGCAGGACATTAACGAAAAGGAAAAAAATAAGGCAACAATTAATGCTTTCATATTTATAAATTCAAAATGCAAAGATAAAAAATAAAAAAAGGTCAGTCAGGTTAACTTAATTAGCTGCTTTTGCGCTGGTGGGTGCTGATCC
>CAXTMV010000169.1:2426-6306 GCA_964245425.1 uncultured Flavihumibacter sp.
ACCTTCGGGTACAAAAATAAGCGCGGCAGAATTCATGCAATACCTTTTACCGGTGGGCGACGGTCCGTCGTCAAACACATGGCCCAGGTGAGAACCACTTTTACTGTCCACCACTTCCCAGCGGTCCATGCCGTCACTGTTATCCAGCACCAGTTTTACAGCATCGGGCGTAATAGGGGCAAAAAAACTGGGCCAGCCTGTACCCGAATCAAATTTGGCATCTGAACTGAAAACAGGTTGCAGGGTAGCGGCAGAATAGTAAGTGCCCTTTTTATAGAAATGATCATACTTGCCGGTAAAAGCCCTTTCCGTTCCCTGCTGGCGAAGGATATAATACTGATCCGCTGTCAGCTTCGACTTCCATTCCTCGTCTTTTAGTTGAACCGGGTAAACCGTTCCTTTTTTTGCCGTTGCCGGATCAGGATATTTTTTATTCTGTGAAAAACCACAGCTGGCGACCAGTAATCCAGCCGATATGGTTAAAATAAAAGTAAAATAGCGCATAGAAGATGATTTAATATGTAACATATACGTAGTACTTGTTGTTTGGATTTTCTGAATGGTAAAATTAGCACAATGGAAAAGGAGGTTTTGACAGCCAGCGGACAATCTTATTACTCTAACAATGCCTTAACAAAAAAATAGATTCTCTTTTTCCAACCTGCATTTTCATAGGAAATATTTTAATACATTCTTGATCAACAATCCGGCATAAAATATGTTTTGATACTGTTCCACAAATGTGGCAACCGCATTCCGGTTATTTCATTATCCTTCCTGTAAAAAACTGGCAACCGCCGTTATTCATTCAATATAAAGCTACCATCATTTCTCATGTTTTACACCGCAGATCTTCATATACATTCCCATTACGCTACTAAAACAAGTCCTTTTTTAACACTTGACGCTCTTTACCAATGGGCCCAGGTAAAAGGCATCGATGTAATGGGCACCGGCGATTTTACTCACCCGGCTTGGTTAGCAGAATTGAAAGAGCGGTTGGAGCCCGATGGCCATGGCTTTTTCCATTTAAAAAATCCACCAACAAGGGCCGCCGTACCCGGTACACGCAGCAGCCAGCGGCCCGTTAAATTCTGTTTGTCGGCCGAAGTGAGCACAGAATATGTTCACCTGGGAAAGAAAAGGGTGGTGCACCATCTTTTATATGCACCTGATTTTGATACGGTAAAAAAGATAAATATGAAATTGGGTGCTTATGCAGACCTGACCGCAGATGCAAGGCCTACCATCATACTGTCTTCTCACAGCCTGCTGGAAATAGTGCTGGAATCCTCTTCCCGTTCTTTCCTGGTGCCCGCGCATGCGTGGACGCCCTGGAACGCTGTATTCGGATCCAAGAATGGCCATGAAAACCTGGAGGATTGTTATGGCGATCTGGCATCCCATATTTTTGCCCTCGAAACAGGCCTTTCTTCAGACCCCGCGATGAACCGGCATTGGGATAAACTGGACCACCTGGCCCTAATATCGAATTCAGATGCTCATTCTCTGCACAAACTGGGCAGGGAACTAAACCTGTTCAATACCGAATGCAGTTACGATGGGTTGTTTACTGCGCTCAAAACAAAAAAAGGTTTCAGCGGCACCCTTGAATTTTTTCCGGAAGAAGGTAAATACACTTATGATGGTCACCGTGCTTGTGGCATTTGTTTATCACCCGAGCAAAGCAGGCATATTGGTGCCATTTGCCCGGTTTGTAAAAAGCAGCTCACCATTGGCGCCTTTCACCAGCTGGAGCGGTTAACCGGCAGCAGGCGTACGGAAACAGCAACAAAAGAAGAAGGATTTTACCATGTTATTCCACTAGCGGAAATATTGGCAGAAATAAACCGGGTAAAAGCAACCGACAGCAAAAAGGTGAACGCACTGTTTTGGAAAGCCATTGCCGCTTTTGGCAATGAATTCTCCTTATTGCATGAGGCGCCGGTAGAAGATATTGCCCGCTTTCATCCATTATTGGGCGAAGGCATTGACCGTATGCGCAACGGGCAGGTAAAGAAAATCATACCCGGTTATGATAACCTGTATGGAAGAATTTTGTTGTTTGATAAGGAGGAGTTAAGAAACAACACGCCTCAATTGGATCTTTTTGGAGGCTAAAATAACAAAGAGAAAAGGGCATGCAACAAGCTGCAGGAGCGCCCTTTTTTGGATCCTTCGCTTAGTCTAATGGCTCTGCCGGTAATGTTCCAATAGCAAATCGCCGCCAAAATCATTGTTCAGATCGCGTATAACCGTATGAATATGGTTGGCATTGTTTTGCGAATTATCGTATTCAATAATGATAGACGGCCCCTGTATCCTGTAATAATAAGCGTGGCCCATTACATGATCAGTATACCCCGCCCAGGCAAAACGCAGGTTGTCTAGCCCGGCACTTTGTATTTCCTTCAGCATATTATCTGCAAACAGTTTGGTATACCGGTGAATGTACAAGCTGAGTAATTGCAGCAATGCTTGTTTTGCCGAAGCGCTCATTTCGCTGTACAGCAAACCGCTGGGATGGCTGATCATGGCTTTGCGGCTGGCGGCGGTGATAATCTCGCCGGGTGCAGCAGTATCAATAAGGGCTTTTTTCTTTTCGTCGGCAGAAAGGGCCTGTAGCATATCAAACCCTTGGTCGGTTTCTGCTTTCAGTACGTTCTCGCCTTTTTGGGGTCCCTGTAATACAACGGCCGGGTTAGAACCCAGGAAGGAGGGCGTACCGGCTACCAGTTCCTTGTTATTGGCAGAAAAATGAAAAGCCATATGGTGGCCTTCAAAGCGCCAGCCCCAGATGTTCTTGGCCGCCGGCACACCAAAGATGGTAATAAAATATTTTAGGGGATCGCGGTAATGGTCTTCCGGTTTACGGTGTTCCATTTCCTTGAGCACATTATCGAGCTGCATGATCAACTGCATCTTTTTGATGGTTTCTGCCGCCAGGCAGGTCTTCAATAAATCGATGACGGCAACCCGCTGTTTTTCATTTAGCTCATTCATGGAAATACCCTTCCGATCATCCAGCGGAACATACATGAACCGGTACCGCTCTGCCGTATCAAAGGGATACAATGCTTTGATTTTCTGGGTATCGTTGAGCGTGGTAATAAATGCCGTGGCTTTACCTACCAGGTCCTGCGCAGGCGTAACCGTGGAAAGGCAAAGCGTAATGGCCATAGAGAACAACAATCGTTTCATATATTATTGGTATTGGGTAATTAATAAAGATAGCCTGTTATAATGTTAACAAACAAAAACCATTTGAGTACCCGTCCCATATTGGCAAACAATCAATCACTTAGTAGACAATTTTCCACATCCACCCGGGCGCTGGTTGCCGCTTGTATTATAAATAGCCGGTTATCAGCATACTGCATTAACAATTTATTACGGCACTATTTTCATACCTTCTCCCCATAATTGCTCAATTTTATCATCAAATAAAAAAGTATGAAAAAGGTATATGTTTTATTAGCTGCGCTGATTTTTAGTGCCGGCATGTTAGTACAAGCCGCCCCTATTGAAAAAAAGGAAGTTTCATCAACTGTAACGGCCGATGGTACGCAACAGGCGCATCGCCGCGTAGTGCATCACCACCACCGTCGTGTTGTACATCACCGCCGTCATCGCAGGCCGCACCATTAAATAAACACCAGTAAACAAGGTATAAACAGTAAAATGCACCCGGTGGGTGCATTTTTTTTTGCGGTCTCACCCATACCCCCTCTCCTGGAAACGGCTGGGTGAGGTCTGAAAACCTTATTTTTACGGATGCAAAACAAAGAACTCCGGCTGGCGGTATTAATCGATGCCGATAATATACCTTACAGCAATGTGAGGGGCATGATGGAAGAGATTGCCAAATACGGCACCCCCA
>CAXTMV010000169.1:6316-12469 GCA_964245425.1 uncultured Flavihumibacter sp.
TATTTATGGCGACTGGACCAAGCCTACCCTCAGCGGATGGAAAACAGTACTGCTGGAAAATGCCATTACACCCATTCAGCAATACAGTTATACAACAGGAAAGAATTCTTCTGACTCGGCGATGATCATCGACGCCATGGATATTTTATACAGCGGACGGGCAGACGGGTTTTGTATTGTGAGCAGCGACAGCGATTTTACCCGGCTGGCTACCCGCCTGCGCGAAGCCGGTATGCAGGTGATTGGCATCGGGCAAAAGAAAACGCCCCATCCTTTTATTGTGGCCTGCGATAAATTCATTTACCTGGAAATCATTGCTACCTTTTCTGCCGAAACCGTTACTGTAACCAAAGAGACCACGGTTATACCCAAGCCGGCCGCTCCAAAGGCCGATAAGGAAGTAATACAGCTGATAGCCGCTACCATTGCCGACCTGGCCGATGAAAATGGCTGGGCTTTCCTCGGTGAAGTAGGTGCCCTGCTCCTAAAGAAAAAACCGGATTTTGACCCGCGCAACTATGGCTTTGTAAAACTAACACCCCTGATAAAATCGCTGGGACAATTTGATATCGACGAGCGTGAAACAGACAAGAAGGGCATCAAACTTATCTATATAAGATTGAAAGTGTAAGGTTGGAGGTTTACGGTTGCTTTGGGAAGCATTGCCGCAAAACTTTAAACGCAGAACCTAGCATGTTAAACTAGTTCGTCTCCGGCGCATGGCTTTCCCCTTCTTCTTTGTCTTTCTTGAATTCCAGTTTACCGAATTTATACGTAAAGCTTACCCCGAAAGAGCGGAAAGGCAGTTGCCGCAGGCTGTACAAAACAAACTGCTGGCCAATTACCTCGGTCTCCTGTTTCACATATTTGTTAAAGGGATTGGTAGTAGTAAAACCAACGCTGCCTTTCTTATTCCAGATCAGTTTCCGGAAAGCGAAATTATAGGAAGTAAAAGAAGGATATTTTCCCTGTACTTCATTGCGCGGAGAATTGAAATTGCCGAAGAATTCGGCCACCAGCGTTTTACTGGCCTGGTAGCTGGCATTGAGGTTAATACGGTAATTAAAGCTGTTGGCGCTGCTGTTGCTCACAAAACGGTTAATGATATATTTATCAAATAAAGACAGGTTGCTGCGCAGCGTAAACTTTTCCCCTATTGGCAAAGACCCATACAGGCTCAGCCCGAATACATGTTCAGTACCGATGTTCTCAAATGTATTCACCGATACATTACTGTACAACGAATCGCCCACTTTAAAGGAAGGATAATACACCACATAAGGTTGTATGTCGCCACGCGAGCCACGGTAAAACAGGTTCACATTCAGCGAAGCGCCCTTTTCAAAATTCCGGCTGTATCCCAGTTCGGCGTTGTCGCCAATTTCTGGTTGCAGATTGGGATTGCCCTGGCTGATATTCTTCGGATCCAATGCGTTGATAAAGGGGTTCAGGAATTGGTAATTGGGCCGCTGGATGCGGCGGCTGTAACTGAGTTTCAGTGTCTGGTTGTCGCCAAAATGATGCGCAAACAATAAAGAAGGCGCAAAGGTATTGTAACCCGGAACAGCTGTATTAGCCGCTTTTGAGAAATCCGCTTCTGTCTGGGTTCGTTCGTACCGAAGCCCGCTTTTAACTTCCAGCCATTTACCGACAGGGAAAGTCAGCGATGCATAGCCCGCATATACCTGGCGCCGGTAATGCAGGGTATTCGACTGCGTACTGTCGTATTTGTAGTCAGTGGCCGGCGGCGCATATCCATATACGTCAGAAGCGCTCTGGATATCACGCATGCCTGCTTTGGCACCCGTCTCCAATTTTACATTCGGGGCAATGGGTTGCACATAGTCGATCACCAGTTCCATACCATGGTCACGGCCGGGGTTGCTGCTCTGCAAGGCACTGGTTAGCGTATCGCCCGCCGCATTGAATTGCTGCTGCGTAAAATGCTGGTTAGAATTGCCGTAACTGCTGTTGAATTGGGCAGTGAGCTCCTGGTCCTCTTTTGCAAATGTTTTTTTATAGTTGAGGCTGTAGTCGTACGATTTAACATTGAAATGATTATCGGGTATAAAACTGCTTTTTACAATTGATTGCTGTACGCCGGGGTTTTGCAGGGTCTCTGTGATCAGCTGCTGGTTATTGATGCCAGTACCCTCGTTGCCAAAATAATCGTACCCGAAATTACCCGATAAATTATTGCGTTTATTAATCTCCCATTCAAATCCAAGACCGGCCTGCATTCCGCTACGGTGGAATTTGCTGTATCCATCCTGTAATAAATTACTGTGCGTTTGCGAAAGGGTGTCAACAGAACTCCGGTTTAAACTTTTAATAGTGGTAGAGTTCAGCTGGCCGTTGCCGCTGAGATAACCATTCAGGCCAAAATGTCCCTTGCGGGCATGCAGGTTCAGCGAACCGTTCTCCAGGCGGCTGCCCACAGACAGGTTGATATTGCCATTAATGCCTCGTACCCGGCTGTCCTTTAAAATAATATTGATGATACCGCCTGTACCTTCCGCATCATACTTAGCGCCAGGGCTGGTAATTACTTCGATGCTTTTTATCTGGCTGGCAGGTATCGACTGCAGGGCTTCCGACAGCGAGTTGCCAAATATGCTGGATGGCTTGCCGTTGATCAGGAACCGGATATTGGCATTGCCCTGCAGTTCTACATTTCCATCTGCGTCTACAGATACCTGTGGTATCTTCTTCAGCAGATCGGTAGCCACGCCGCCCTGGGCGGTTACGTCTTTTTCTGCGTTGTATACCATTTTATCAATCTTGTTCTCGATAAGTGGCTTTTGTGCTACCACGGTAACCGTTTCCAGCGTATGGGCTTTTTTAATAAGAAGGATGTCTTTCAGGCGGAGGGCTGCCTGTTTGCTGCTGATCTTGGCCGTTAGGGTATCTGGTTCATAACCAATAAAATCTACTATTATCTGGTAACTGCCGGTATCCAGGTCAGTCATGTTAAAAAAACCTTTGTTGTTGGTGGTAGTGCCGTTTACCGGCTTCTTATTGCCATTGGCAAACAGGGCAATGCTGGCATATTCTACCGGGGCTTTGGAAACCGCGTCTGTTACCCTTCCGGAAATACCTGGCTTCTTTATTTCCGGCGCATCTGCCTGCGCATTTGCCAAAAATCCTAATAATAAGAACAGCTGAAATACCGCAAGGTATTTTGCATAGGTATGTTTTCTCATCGGTTGCAAAAATGCATAACAATTCTGAATTAAAATTGAAGATTTGATAACCGGTAGCGCGCAGCGCTAAGCTAATAGCCGTTAGCTTTTAGCCGATAGGCAGGTTAAAAAAATACGCGGGAATTTTAATACCGAAAATTGGTTCAGTTGGCAGTATCATAGCTCGCAAAACCGGCAGCTTACAGCTGAGGGCTGGCAGCAAAAAAAAAGGGACCAGGATAAAAATCCAGCCCCGTTTTAAATCCAATATCCTATGAAAAACCATTGATAGCTTTTCAAAACCCATGCCGCTAAATGTTGCGCTGGCCTGCGCCGTAAATACGTTGCTTATTCCTGTTTAGGGAAAAATCCATTCCATTTTGGGAAGGAAAATTCAAAAGTAAAAAGCAACAACGCCGCAGCCTTTGCACTGACATGCTGCGTAGGGGCTTTTGAATGTTGCGTTTTGACTGTTGCGTTTACTTACACATTGCAACATTTCCCCGCTCTTCTTGTTATTCAACCATGCAGTTACAATTGAGTGTGCTTGATCAAACGCCCATACGCCGGGGCAGCGATGCGGTGGAATCCCTGCAGGAGTCGGTAGAACTGGTAAAACTCGCAGAAAAGCTGGGTTATACCCGCTATTGGCTGAGCGAACACCACAATACCCTGAGCCTGGCCGGTGCTGCACCGGAAATATTAATCGCCAGGCTGGCCGCTGAAACCAACCATATCCGGCTTGGTTCGGGCGGTATCATGCTGCCCAATCACAGTGCTTTAAAAGTAGCAGAGAATTTTCGCTTGCTGGAAGCACTCTATCCCAACCGCATCGACCTGGGCATTGGCCGCGCGCCCGGTGGCGATCGCCTCACTTCACGCCTCTTAAACCCTTCCAACGATTTTGATCCGAAACGGTACATCGAGCAGATCGAAGACCTCCGGCTTTTTCTAACGGACACTGCCGGCGAAGGAAATGCGCAGGGGAAAATCCGGGCAATTCCGAAAATTAATACTGTACCTGCCTTGTGGATGCTGACCAGCAGCGGTGAAAGTGCTTACCTGGCGGCACATACCGGGATGGCGCTGGGTTTCGCGCAATTCATCAATCCCATTGGTGGTGCTGAAGCGGTTAGGCAATACCGTCAGCGGTTCAGGGCTTCTGCTTTACTGGCATCGCCGCAGGCCAATGTGGGTGTTTTTATCTTTTGTTCAGAAAAGGAAGAAACGGTGGCGCGTACACAAGCTGTTATGGATTATCGCTTCCTGGGTTTTGAAAAAGGAAGAACAGACGATATGCCCGATTATGAAACCGCCCGCCAGTATAATTATTCACCTGCCGAATGGCAACGGGTATTGTACAACCGCCAGCGCACCATCATGGGCACACCCGGGCAGGTAAAAGAAAAAATAACAGCATTGGCAAAAGAACTGGACGTAACAGAAGTGATGGCCGCTACATTTGCTGAAAGCCGCGAAGATCGCTTCCGGAGTTACGAATTACTGGCTGGTTTATTTAACTGAAGTTTGCCAATTCCTCGTCTTCCATCCTTCCAAATCATGGTCAAAAAGGGGCCAGCACTTGCGCGCATGGCCCCGGGATTAGGGTTTTATTTTATAAAGGTTGTCTGTTTTACCGGCAACCGGTACTGGTTGTGCTGAATGCTAACAGGGCATAGACTTTTTTTTGCCAAAGGACCAACTACCAACAACTGCAGGAAAGAGACCAGTATTGCTTTCATATGTACGAATTTGATTACCTGGTTGGTTTCAATACCGGTGCCAAATCACAGCCGTATGACGCACAGTTTTTTACACAATAAGATAGGCTGCATCTATTCCCGAAATGGGAATAGTTTTTATTTCCGGGAGGTTGACTCCCAACAAAAAGCCCCTGCCAGGGGCTTTAAAACGTAGCACATACGGTTCACAAATTTATCAGGCTGCCTTCTTTACGGGCGCTGCAGCGTGGGTTGCACATAATTTCCGGGTCATTTGTGTAGTGGCGCCGCCGCAGGTGGGGCATTTACCAGGTTTGCTACCGGTTGCCTTTACACAATGCTGGCAATAATACGTTCCCAGCTGAACTTTCTCCGTTTTATCATCGGCACAGGCGCCTCCGTCTTTTGTGATCTTGAAACAGGTAGGGCAGGCCCAGGCAGCAGGATTCTGTACCTGTTTGTGTGCAGCAGTGGCGGAAGAATCTTTCATCTTGCCAGCCTGTGAGAATCCGGCGGTAACCGCCAATAGTACGATTAACAGCAATAATAATTTTTTCATAAAACTGTTGTTTTGCCAAAGGTAACCGTATACGCACCGTATACGGCAACGTTAACAATTTGCTTGCAAGCGGCATTAATTATATTTACAGAAATTAATTATTTTGATGCAATCTTCTTTTCTGCACCGCAACATGCAAAACTGCTTATGCCTGGCAGCCTGGTGGATGGTGGGCGCCTGCGCGGGCAATCCTTATACAAGCACCAACAAAATTTACCGCCAGCAGGCCAAAGCCTTTGCCCAGCAATTGCGCAATTTTCCTGTAACGGATTCCGTGCAACCACCCGCTTATGCAGTAGGCACTACGAATTTTAATTTGCGCAAGCCCAATTTTGTTATTATTCATCATACAGCGCAAAACAGCTGTGAGCAAACCCTGCAAACATTTACCCATCCGAAAACACAGGTAAGCGCACATTACGTGATTTGTAAAGATGGAACCATTCACCATATCCTGAATGATTACCTGCGAGCCTGGCATGGCGGCGCCGCCAAATGGGGTAACAGCACAGACATCAACAGCAACAGCATCGGCATAGAAATAGACAATAACGGCTTTGAAACATTTACAGACGCGCAAATAAACAGCCTGCTTCGCCTGCTGGCCATTTTGAAAAAAGAATACAGTATACCTGCGGCCAATTTTATTGGCCATGCAGACATTGCCCCCGGCAGAAAAGTAGATCCCAAC
>CAXTMV010000170.1:0-12450 GCA_964245425.1 uncultured Flavihumibacter sp.
AAAAATGCCAATAAATATCATTAGCCGCAGAATCCTTTTTTCTTCAATCTTGGGGGGCGATATAATATTTATTTTTTCTTTCATTATTGTATCACGTAAAAAGGAATATTTGCGCTGGTACTGTATTTTTTTGAATTACGGACATTAACGTAAATCCGGTAAGGTTCCTCTTTCAAAGGAGCCCGGAAAGAAATCTTCTGCAATGTACTGTTTGCCATTATTCCGGGCACTATAGCTGATTCCTCATGAGCTGTCCAGACGGAAGACCACGAGGTCCAGTCGTCGGCCGGAATATACCGGCACCTGGTACAATATTTTTAACGCAGACAGCACGGCTACTGAAATAATGGAAACCATATGGGGAGCGATGGTGTTTTTTATCAGCATCTGGCTGGAAACAATGGGCGTGAGCACCTGAGGTCATTCCTGGTTAAACGCTTCTATAAGCATTTGCTGGCAGCGCAAAATCCGAAACAATATTGGAGAAATTCTGGAGAAAATATATTACAGGATATAAACATTGTTAATTCCTGCAAACATATTTTAGAGGGATATCAGGAATGTTTGCGGGCCAGCCAGTTCACCCGTCGGCCCAGGATGACTTTACAGACAAATCTGTCCGTTACCGATGTTATGCCCAAGCCGGCACCGAGGTTAAATTCCCATTTTGGATTATTGAGTAAATCGTAAGAAATAAAAACAGCAGCGCTCTGGCGCGAAAAGCTTTCCAGTCCGTTTACGTGGCCAATATCGCCGTAATACTCAATACCCAGGGCAGCATTTTTAAAAAAGCTGTAGTTTACTTTTAGGTTGGGTTCAAATGTGGGTGTACTTTTCTCATATTGGCTTTTCAGCGCAATTCCGAGCGTCGGATTGAAAGAAATGTAGCACTTACGCCATTGCTTATCTATAATGGGCCTCAGTTCGAGGCTCCACGTGCTGGAAGAGAAATCGGGTTTCTGGTATCCGATCTCTGTAGACAAACTAAGGCCCACCGGTAATTGCCATTTGGTAGGTGCCATAATCCGGGGTCGCAGGTGACTGCCAACAACCTGGTAGCCATGACCGGGTATATACGCTGTAAATAAATAGACACCTATTTCGAAAATGCCGGTTACCCACGTGGTTATCTCCAGTGTTTCGTGAATGGCGTGATTGCTGGGCAAAATGCCATCCGTTATGGCTTTGCTGCCGTTGAAGGTATAATTACTGTGCAGCTCAAACATGGTAGTATGGGGCGCCTGTGTCTGTGACCCATACACCTGAATCTCGTAATTGTCCTGCGCTGTTGCTCTACAAATGGTTAGCAGTACAATTCCAATAAGAAAGAATGATCTGTCACAGCCTGTATCGAGGCGGCATAAAATATGCTTCCATTGCATTCGGAACAAAAGGATGTACTTGCAACTACGCACCGATAATTGCATATGGCAATTTGATACACAATTTTGGAGAAATTCTGTAGATGGTAGCTGGTTGGATTAATCCAACACATTGGCCCCACCAATCATTTCCATTTGATACAGTTTTATTAAACCTTATTATTCTAAACAATGTATAACCTGACCCATTTTATTGGAAATCTATAGTATTTAATTGCCGTTGTATTAGTCATCATCTGGGCAGTAGGTTTTTTTGGCTACCATTCAGGTGGCATTATTCATGTTCTTCCGGTAATTGCCATTGTCGCAATTTTATTAAGGGTACCAGCCAGGCATACAATAAAACCTGTGCATCAGCCGGCCCTTACGCAAGGACGGTTTTTGATCTGACACGAATTTTTTCGCTATCTTTTACAATGAATCTGTTGGATGCAGGGCGCCGGTGTTAAGGGAGCCCCTGAAAAACCCGCGCATTTGATGCAGCCTTAGCCTAAATTGCCATTAATGAAATTACTGGTCATAGAAGATGAAAAAAGCCTGCAGAAAAGTATTACAGATTTTTTTGCGCAGGAAGGGTTTCTATGCGAAACGGCCAGCTCATTCCAGGAAGGGGTAAGCAAAACAGATTATTTTCAGTATGATTGCATCATACTCGATATCAACCTTCCGGGGGGAAGCGGACTCAGCCTGCTTGAATACCTCAGAAACAATAATAAAAATGATGGGGTGATTATTATTTCCGCCCGCAATTCATTAGATGATAAAATTGCAGGCCTTAACCTGGGTGCCGATGATTATGTTACCAAGCCTTTTCATTTGTCAGAATTAAATGCGCGGGTAAAGGCACTCATACGAAGAAAATATACCGACGGTTCAAATGTACTGGAAACTGGAAAACTGGTAGTCAACCTTCATTCCAAATCCGTTTCATATAACCACCAGTTGCTCCAGGTTACCAAGAATGAATTTGAGTTATTGGTATTTTTAATCACCAATAAAAATAGGGTGGTTAGCCGGCAGGCCATTGCTGAACATATTTATGGAGAACAAACAGACAATCTGGCCTCTTTTGATTTTGTTTATTCACATATCAAGAACCTGAAGCGTAAATTAAAGGAAAAAGGCGGTGAAGATTTACTGCAAACAGTTTATGGACTGGGTTACAAATTACTGGCATGAGTAAAACACTGCAGCAGAAAACTACTTTTTACCTGTTGGTCTGGCTACCGCTGGTATTGCTACTGGGCTCTGTTTTCTTTTTTATAATGTTAAACAGGCATTCGCGTCACATGCAGCAAACGCAATTGTCGTTAAGACAGGACAACATTTGGAATGCTTTTACTAACAACCCTTCCGTGCTCACCAGGGCTATACAGGGAGAATACGGCATCACCGAAGGAACATCCATTCCTGAGCATTTACTAGGTATACTGCGGGACACCGTTCTGCAGTATACAGGAACTAATACCAGCATAGGCTTTGTTGTACTTACCAGGCAATACCACCGGGCAGGTAAATCGTACCAGCTCACTACCTACGTTTCTTCCAAAGAATTCTACCACCTGGTTGTAAAAGTCTTTGGTACAGAAATACTACTACTGCTGATATTGCTGGCGGCCATCGTTATCATCAACCGGCAAAGCTCCAAAAAACTATGGAGTTCATTTTTTCAAACCTTACAAAAATCAAATGCCTACGATGTGGTGCATAACCATCAGTTAGTGCTGGAAAAGGAAACTGGCATTACTGAATTCAACCAGTTAAACGCCGGGCTTACAGCACTCATCAGTAAAGTGAACCTGGCGTACAATAGTCAGAAAGAGTTTGTGGACAACGCATCACATGAGATTCAAACCCCTTTGTCTATCATTCGTTCAAAACTGGAGCTGTTAATAAATGAGCCCGGCATAACAAAAGACAGGGCGGCATTGCTGGCAGATATTTCAGCTGCCAACGAACGGTTGAGCCAAATGAATAGAAACCTTTTATTACTTGCAAAGATTGATAATAGCCAGTTCCCGGAACGGGCGGATATAAATGTATCTGGCATGATAGACGACATATTGAAAGATTACGGTGAACATTATGATCATTTCCCTGTGCTGGCTACTTCCATAGAAAAAGGCGTGCACTTAAACGCCAACCGGTCGCTGGTAGAAATCCTTTTTAGTAACCTCATTAAAAATGCCGTGGTTCACAATGTGCCGGAAGGTACTGTTAATATACAATTGAGCCAGCGGGCCTTTATCATTGAAAACACCGGTGCCGGTATTGAACATGCACCGGAATTATTATTTGAGCGTTTCCGGAAAGGTAATGTAAGTATGCAAAGCACAGGCCTGGGCCTTGCCATCGTAAGCCAAATCTGCAGTTTGTACCATTATCCCATCAGCTACCAATATGAAAGCGGCCTGCATACGGTTATGGTAACGTTCATATAAAGCGCTGCCAAATTTCTCCAAAATCGGGGCATAGTTTTGAAAAGCATTAAACCAAACCCGATGCTTTTGAAAAAATCCAAACCGCTATTTTTTTTGATTGACTTTCTTTTCATGGCTTTTGTTGGCGTGCACGCACAACAGGATACACTGGTGCATATAACAGATGCATTGCAGATGGCCGAAATGCATTATCACCTGCTTAAATCAAAAAAGCTGGAAGCGGATGCGGCGCTTCAAAATACTGAAATAGTTAAATACAGCCGCACGCCCAGTATTGATGCTGGCTACCAGGCTGGCTTGGGCACTGCTAATAACCTGACCGGGATATTTTATCCAAATGGTTTTCTACCCATGACGGGGCCGCCTACTACCAGTAACAATTTTTCTCCGGCTACCGGTAGCGCCGCCAGTGTATTGTTGAACTGGCAGGCAATTACGTTCGGACAAAGAACTATACAGCTCCATGTTGCAAAGCTGGAGGCCAATGCAGCGAAATCGGAGTGGAAGCAGCTGTTGTTTTCCTATAAAATAAATATTATCAGCAGCTACCTGGATGTAATACTGGCAACTGAAAAAATCAGCATCCACCAGCAAAATATTAAAAGAGTTGATGCCAATTTAAAACAAAGCCGGGTATTAGTCATTACAGGTATTAAACCTGGTGTTGATACTGCACTGTTCTTATCTGAATTATCGAAAGCAAAAATTGAATTGCTGAATGCGCAACAGCAGCAAAAAATAGCGCAATTGCAATTAGGACAATTAATGGTAACAGCTGCTTTGCCCCTGCCTGCGGATACAGCTTATTTAGGCAGGTTACCTGCATATGTTGCTGCTGCCGATACTTCATTTGCCACAGTGCCTGTCATCCAATCCGGGAGGAGCCAGTTGCTGGTCAGCCAGGCCAAAGAATCCGCACTAAAAAAATCATTCCTGCCAAAATTTACTGTCTGGGGTACAGGGTTCGCCCGTGGGTCTGGTTTCCAAGCCGATGGAACTATTAAAACATGGAATGGCATGGGTTTAAACCGGTTTAATTATGGAGCAGGCGTGCAACTTGTCTTCCCTATTATGAAATGGGGAGAGGTAAAAAGGCAATTGCTGCAGCAAAATCTATTGTCGAAGGCTGCGGAAGAGCAGGTTGAAGAAGATAAACAAATATTGAGTACCCAGCAAAGTATTGCCAGTACTACTACCATTAGCAGCCTGGCCGTTGCAACGGAAACAAAGCAACAACTGCTATCGGCACAGTATGCCTTTACATCAATGCAAATAAGGTACAACACAGGACTGGTTAATTTTTCTGACTTAATCCAGGCGCAGTATAATTTATTGAAAGCCGAACTGGATATGAAGACAGCTTATTGGGATGCATGGAAGGGATTGCTGCTGCAAACAGCGGTGAAGGGGGATGAAAAAATATTTTTAAATGCAATCAGGTAAAAGCAATGCTTAAACTCATACAATTTGCCCTTCGAAAGCCGGTTGCTATTATCGTATTGGTGCTGGGTGTCGTTCTTTTTTCAATACTGGCTATCCGTAAATCATCCATTGATATTTTCCCGTTCATTAATGCCCCAACCATCTACGTTGCACAAACCTATGGAGGCTTGTCGCCCCAGCAGGTGGAAGGTTTTATTACCTCTTATTATGAGTACCATTTTTTGTACATCAACGGGATAAAAGCCGTTGAAAGCAAATCGATACAAGGGCTGTCGCTTATCAAATTGCAGTTTCACGACGGCACCGATATGGCCAATGCCATGGCGGAGACCATTTCTTATGTAAACCGCGCCCGTTCCTTTATGCCACCCGGCACCCTTCCTCCGTTTGTAATGCGTTATGATGCGGGATCTGCACCCATTGGGCAACTGGTTTTCAGCAGTGAGGGCCGTTCCTTAAATGAGATACAAGACCTGGCCTTATTTAACGTGCGGCCTATGTTCGCGGCGTTGCGGGGCGTTTCGGCACCGCCGCCTTTTGGTGGCAACCAGCGAACCATTCTTATTAAAGCCGACCCGGAGCGATTGAGAAGCTATAACATCACAGCTGACGAATTAGTAACAGCTATTGCCAGGAACAATCCCATTCTTCCCGCGGGAAATATCCGGGTGGGTGATAAATCTGTTATTACGCCTTCAAACAGCGTGGCAGATAATTTTAAGGAGCTGGAAAATGTAACGGTAAAAAATGCAGATGGCGTATCGGTGCTGCTGCGCGACCTGGCCACCGTAGACAATGGTGCTGATGTAACTACCGGCTATGCACTTATCAATGGCAGGCGTTCTGTATATATTCCGGTCACCAAAAGAGCCGACGCCTCAACCTGGGAAGTAGTACAAAGTATAAAAAAATCGTTGCCGGATATGCAGGTGGCCATACCGGGAGATATTAAAGTATCTTATGAATTTGATCAGTCCGGCTATGTGATTAATTCGGTAAAAAGTTTATTGTTTGAAGGATTACTGGGTGCTTTTTTAACGGGGCTGATGGTTTTACTCTTCCTGGGAGATTTGAGAAGCGCGCTGATTGTAATTGTCAATATACCGCTGGCACTGCTTACATCAGTTTGCTGTTTGTATTTATGCGGACAAACAATCAATATAATGACACTTGGCGGCCTGGCATTGGCTGTCGGTATCCTGGTGGATGAGTCTACCGTAACGATTGAAAATATCCATCACCATCTGGAACTGGGTAAAACAAAGCAAAGAGCCATCTGGGATGCATGCAGCGAAATTGCATTGCCGAAATTGCTAATACTGCTTAGCGTGCTGGCCGTATTTGTTCCTGCGCTATTTATGAGCGGCGTTCCCAGGTCTATGTTTATGCCATTATCAATGGCAGTTGCATTTGCCATGATTGCTTCGTTTATATTATCGCAGACCTTAGTGCCGGTACTATCCAATTGGATGTTGAAAACAGTGCATACAGCAGCCAGCGAAAAAAAACTCAACCGTGCAAAGGAACAGCTGGCTGGTTTAATGTTAAGATCGGCAAAAGCAAAGGCCTTGTTGGTTCCTCTTGTTATAATAATTCTTATGGCAATTGCATTGCTGGGGTACAGCAGCGCAGGAACGGAAATTTTTCCAAAAGCAGACGCCGGGCAAATGCAACTGCGGGTACGGATGCCTGCGGGTACACGTATTGAACGTACGGAAGATGCAACAAAGACAACGCTTGCCATCATAGACAGCCTGGCCGGCAAGAAAAATATCTCTATTACGTCGGCTGTTGTTGGATTGCAGCCGCCAAGCTATGCTATTAACCCGATATTTCTCTATACCAGCGGACCTCATGAAGCGGTTATTAAAGTAAAGCTTGCAAAAGGCAATGAAATAAATATAGACAATCTTAAAGAACAACTGCGTGCAGTGGTTACAAAGAACATTCCGGGCATCAATCTTTCTTTTGAGCCCGCAGACCTTGTTGACCAGGTGATGAGCTTAGGGGCAAGCACGCCCGTAGAAGTGGTGGTTCAGGGTAAAAACCTGGCACAAAGTCGCTATATTGCGGATAGCCTGGTAAAGTATTTACAGACGATTGCGTATTTGCGCGATATACAGATAGCCCAGCCGCTCGACTATCCCACCTTGCAAATTAATTACGACCGCCTACGAGCCGGGCAAATGGGACTCACCGTTGAACAGGCGGCCAAATCTGTTACAGAGGGCATTTCATCCAGCCGCTTTATCCAGCCGGTATACTGGCTGGATAAGGCTTCAGGCAATGCCTACCAGATACAGGTAGAATATCCGCAGGCGGCGATGAACAGCGCGGAACAGGTTGATCAGATTCCGGTTGGCAAATCTGGCGGCAGCACTATTTATTTAAGGGACATTGCGGAATTAAAAAAAGGTAATTCCATCGGCGAATATGCACGAATCAACCAGCAGCGGTTTATTACTGTAACAGCCAATATTCACAGGCAGGACCTGGGAAAAGCAATTGCCGACGTTAATAATGCAATCCGGCATTTAGGGGCATTGCCGCCAGGCGTAAAAGTATACCTGCGCGGACAGTCAGACCTTTTAAATGAAACCATCTCTGAACTTTCCAGCGGGCTGTTACTGGCAATAATAATCATTGGCTTAATGCTGACGGCTTATTTTCAGTCCTTCAAATTATCCCTAACCATACTATCAGTTTTTCCTGCTGTAATAGCAGGGTCAATGTTGCTGTTATGGATAACCGGCAATACCATCAATATTCAATCATTTATGGGAAGTATTATGGCCATAGGTGTAGCGGTTGCCAATGCCATACTGCTGGTATCGGATGCAGAACTCATCAGGGCACAGCAAAAGAATGATACTGCCATATCAATTGGATCGCAGGCGGCAAGCAACCGGCTGCGGCCTGTGCTAATGACCAGCTTTGCCATGATTGCGGGCATGCTGCCAATGGCATTGGGCTTAGGGGAAAGTGGTAAACAAATCGCCCCGCTGGCCATCGCAGTTATTGGCGGATTGTTATTTAGCACTTTCATTAGTGTATGGTTGGTGCCGCTGATATATGATTGGATTACCGGAAAAAATAAACCAACCAGCGCTTCACTTGATCCCAATGATACAAACTCAGTTTATTATGACAGTAATGTTTAGATATAGCAGCAAGATGAGAATTTTTCTATCCATCGTTCTTTTACCGGTAATTGTGTCCTGTAACAGTAACGGGGAACAAACAGCCGCCATTGGTAAGAAAGAATATCTTACAACAGACTCCGTAAAAGTGTTTGTATTATCACTGGATTCCGCAAAGAAAACAGTGACATTACCCGCAGAATTGCTTCCATATGAAAATGTACAACTAAGGGCCAAAGTGACGGGGTATATCCGAAAAATAAATGTTGATATAGGCTCAATCGTTCACAAAGGGCAGGTACTTGCACTCATTGATGCACCGGAAATCAACAGCCGCATACAGGAACTCAATGAAAAGGTCAGCGCTGCAAAATCACGTTACCAGTCCAGCAAAGACTATTTTGACAGAATCAATATGGCGTCCCAAACAGACGGTGTGGTTGCTGCCAGCGAACTGCAGCAGGTGAAAAATCGGATGCGGGCTGATAGTTCCGAACTGAATGCCGCTTCGTTTGCTGCGTCTTCTTACAGACAGGTGGGCGGTTACCTGGCTGTTATTGCACCCTACAATGGCATCATTACTAAAAGAAATATTGAAACCGGGTCGTTTGTTGGCACGGTTGGTGAAAAACCTTTATTTGAATTACAGGACAATCGTAAACTCAGGTTAAAGGTTCCCGTTCCGGAAATTTATACTGGTGCCGTACTATTGAATAATTCCTGTGAACTGACTACCCGCTCCTTCCCTGATAAAAAATTTATTGCTCCATTAATCCGCAAAGCGGGCAGTATCGACAATGATACCCGCAGTGAGGTTTGGGAGTTTGAAGTTCCGAATAACATATTAGAATTAAAAGCCGGTAGTTATGCAGATGCAAAATTAAATTTTCTTCGTGCTGCCAAGTCGCTGACCGTACCCGGCGCAGCAGTGCTAACGACGCTTGAAAAGAAATTTGTTGTAAAGATTTCTGGCGGAAGCACCCAATGGATAGACGTAAGATCCGGATTTAATATGGGCGACAAGCTGGAAATCTTTGGTGAGCTAAAAGCTGGCGATACACTGGTATTGAAGCCAACCGAAGAATTAAAACCAGGGACAAGGCCTGCCATCAAACTATAGTAACCTGTTAGTGACCCCGCTTGCCCTGAATGACATATACGCCTTGCTATCTGGATATATTCCGGCAGTAGCACGCCGGCTGCAGATGCCATAAAGCAGTGTAAATGATGGCAAGCTTCAAAACAAAAAAACCTGCAAATCAGTCTTTTGCAGGTTTAACCAATGTTTTCGTGTTTAAAATAACGGGCATCAGCGGAGAGTGAGGGATTCGAACCCTCGATACGGTTTCCCGTATACACACTTTCCAGGCGTGCTCCTTCAACCACTCGGACAACTCTCCTTTTTTAACGGGCAGCAAAAATACACTGTACAGGCATAGCATCCGAATATTTTTACCCTAAATATCGAAGCGGTAAATTAAGTATCTTCAGCCGGGCAGGCTGTAAGCTACCAGCGAATAGCCCTCGCTCCCCATTTTTTGACGGTTGATTTTAATTATCCTCATGAGCCTGAAAAGAAGAGATTTTATCCGCCTTTCTGCCGGCAGCAGCTTGCTGCTGGGCCATTCGTCTTTAACGCGTGTCAACACCCAAAACCGGTTATTGGATCAATTGCAGCCGATGGTAGCAGACGCCCTGCCCATTACCACTGAAGAAAGGCTGGCCCGCATTGAAAAAGCGCGGAAACTAATGGTGGAAAACAAAATAGCCGCCCTGGTGCTGGATGCCGGCACCACTGCCCTGCAATATTTTACCGGCGTAGGCTGGTGGCCCAGCGAACGCACCATGGTTGCCATTCTGCCCGCAACGGGTGATATTAAATATGTAAGCCCTGCTTTTGAAGAAGAGCGCCTCCGCCAACTCATCAGCATTGGCAAAGAGGTACGTGTATGGGAAGAACACGAAAGCCCGTACAAACAGATCGCCAATACCTTCAAAGACCTGGGTATCCGTACTGGCACCATCGGCATTGAAGAACGCCTTCGCTTTTTCATATTCGATGGCATCCGCAAGGAAGCCGCTCACCTTACTTATGTAAGTGCCGACCCGGTTACCATCCCCTGCCGGCTTATTAAATCACCTGCTGAACTGGCACTGCTGCAGAAAGCCAATGATACCACCGTGGCTGCCTATAAAGTTGCCATCGGTATGCTGCAGGAAGGGATGTCGCCCGGTGATTTTACCGCCAACTCAACGCAAGCACACCGGAAGCTGGGCGCTGCCGGCGATATCGATGTCAATTTCGGGCAGGCATCCGCCTACCCCCATGGCAGCATTGAACCCCAGCACCTGAAAAAAGGAGATATTGTACTCATGGACGGTGGCTGTAAAGTGCATGGCTATGCTTCCGATATCAGCCGTACAATTGTATTTGGCGCCGCCCCTACCAAACGCCAGCTAGACGTATGGAACACCGAGAAGAAAGCCCAGGCAGCCGCTTTTGCCGCGGCTAAAATTGGCGATCCCTGCGAAAACGTAGATATGGCCGCCCGCAAAGTACTCACCGATGCCGGTTTTGGTCCCGGTTATAAAATACCGGGCTGCCCGCATCGTACCGGTCATGGCATTGGCATGGACGGCCACGAATGGGGCAATATGGTCTTAGGCAACAAATTACCCTTACAGGCAGGCATGTGTTTTAGTATAGAGCCCACGATTGCCATTTACGGAGAATTCGGGATCCGGCTGGAAGACTGCGCTTATATGACACCGGAAGGCCCAAAATGGTTTTCTGAACCAAGCCCGGCTATCGACCAGCCATTCAGTTCATAGTTCATTTACCACCTATCCGGTTCGGCAGTTTGCAGGCCGTGGTTTTTGTGGCAAACGAGTCTCGAACTAAGCATTTTCGAATGGGGAATATTGAAAAAGTTTATTCGAATTGAAAGTTGTAATCTCCGCCACTTCCTGAACCGTCATATGTTTAACGTCTGCTATTTTTTGCAGCACATAGGTTAAATACGCACTTTCATTTCTTTTGCCGCGGAAAGGTACCGGCGTAAGATAGGGCGCATCCGTTTCAAGCACTATATTTGTCAGCGGCAACTGTTCTACCACTGCCGCCAGCCCGGAATTTTTGTACGTAATCACGCCGCCGATGCCCATATAAAAACCAAGTTCCATGATCTGCTGTGCCTCCTGCAGGCTACCGCCAAAACAATGGAAAACACCTGTAAGACTTTCGCTGTGCATCTCTTTTATTACGTCAATACAGGCCTGGGTGGATTCCCTTGCATGGATAACCACCGGTACCCGGTACTGTTTTGCCCAATTTACCTGCATCCTGAAGGCTTCGTATTGCTGTGGTACAAATGTCTTATCCCAATAAAAATCGAGCCCGGTCTCACCGATAGCAGCAAAGGGCCGGCTGGAGAGCCATTGCCCGGCAATCGCCAGTTCATCCAAGTAGTTTTCTTTTACGGAACAGGGATGCAGGCCCATCATTGCAAAACAACGGCCCGGAAAATCATCCTCCATCTGTAACAGGGCCTTTATAACCGTGCTGTCGATGGCCGGCAGATAAAAACGGCTTACCGATGCGGCTGTTGCCCGTTCCATCACCGCCTGCCGGTCGGCGGTAAATTCATCGAGGTATAAATGGCAATGGGTATCTGTCAATGTCATAACATACAATATAGAAGTTGGTCCGTATTATGGATATCGTTTAAATACCTGGCATTACTCGTAAAAAAACGATGCGTGGTTGATTTTATCTTCTCTCGGCATCCATAAAGCTAAGTACTGTTGAACATTCGCAACAAAAATACAATCCGGCAAGAACCGGCAGTACTTTCATCAAAAATGGCAGCTTCCGGCAAACCGCTTGCCGGAAGCGGCTGCTGGCCTGCCATACCGGTCGTAAAGATTATGTTCCAATGCAGGAAATTAGTTTGTATTGATAAAATAAAATTATACCTTTAAACCAGTTTTCATAGGGTACGGATTAAAAACGGGCCAGGGTTTCTACCCCGGCCCAAACTTTTT
>CAXTMV010000171.1:0-12441 GCA_964245425.1 uncultured Flavihumibacter sp.
AAAATAGACGGCAGTTTTGCCCTCACTTACCCGCAGCCATAATCTGACGGGCATCTAAAATCAATTTTATAATAAATTAATCAACCATCAATAAAATAATATGAAAAAGATACAACATTCAACCGCCATTCTATTACTTGTAACGGCACTTGCCCTGTGTACAGCAAGTTGTAAAAAAACGGTGGAGCCCACTGCTTCCTTAAACGGTAACCAGGTATCCATCCGGCTAAACGGTACAGAGCAGAACATCGATTCGCTGGTGGTTAAACCAAGAACGATTTATTCAAAAATTGTTTCGATAGATATATTCTGCTACATGGGTCATGGCGCGGGCGGTTCCTTCGCCATCAGCCTGCTGTTTGCGCCTTCAGCGGACGGTTATGTTGCGGGCACACAGTTAAGCTTGTCTAACGGCGATGCAGAAATCTATTATATGGCAGAAAACAGTACCGAGTACGACGATAATCCCTTTGTTTATCCCGTTGTGGGCCCCAGCCCGTTGGGCAGCATCGTTCTTACAAAAAATGATGTAACAGCCAGGCGGATGGAAGGAACAGTAAAAGGTTGTGTATTGCCGAGGGTAACCGGTGCGGGTGCCAGCACTGTGACCATCGATGGAAATTTTGCCGTGTCTTACTAAACAGTTGCATGCCCTGCTATTGGTAGCTGTCGCCAATATTCTGTTGCTGTCAATCCCGCAAATTTTTTTTACAGGATGTTGGGGGAATTCAAACTTGCGATGTAAAATGAGTATAAGAAGCTTTTTAACAGGGGAAATAAATCCTCGTTTATTAATAAAAATGAGGCCGCTGTCCAGGCAGCCTATTGGCTGGCATAATCATTGTTTATTTTAGTTAAAGCATGTTATGATACGAAAATTAAAATCGGGTGAATACAGGTTGTATTCGAGAAAGAAAAACCCAGCCACCCAAAAGCGCCGGAACCTGGGCACTTTTTCATCGCTCGCGGCTGCAAAAAAACACGAGCAGGAAGTGCAGTATTTCAAGCGCCATTAACAGCATGAATGTAAAAAAATAAGCCTCCGGGCTTTTAGACAGATAGTTATTGTTCATCCTTTAAAAAGAATTGTATGAAATATAAGAAGACAATACTTGGTTTTATTGCGGGTGTTTCAGTAGGCGCCATTGCGGCCATTTTATTCTCACCGGATAAAGGTGCTGATACCAGGCGGAAAATCGCCGACAGGACAAGCGATTTAGGCAGCTCCATTAAAGATTGTGTGGTTAATTTCATCAAGGGCGAAAAGAAAGCGGCTGTTAATGGAGAGGCTTCCCTGATTTAACCCGTATCGTTACCAGTCCCTATTTTATCATAATCTATGTTGTTGTAGGCAACCGAGGCTATACAAAAGCTGCCACTCATCTGCGGATGGGTGGCTGTTTTTATGCTGCGGCTGGCAAAGTTTCTGTATATTTGTGTACCAAAGGAAATGGTGTCTTCCTACGCAACCGTCCGGGTAGCTACCCGGAATAATGGCGCCTGCAAATTCAGTCATTGGCTGTAACAGCCAATCAAATTATTTGTAGGATGATTAAAAAAATACAAAGCCAGTTTCAGCAAATCAGCATCGCCCGTTATCTTTTTATTACCGTATTGGTGGTATTGCCTGTTTCATTGGTAACAGGTTCGCTGGTGGCATTTTTTCTATGGCTGCTAGACAAAGCAACCCTGTTCCGATGGGGCCATGGCTGGTTATTGTTCCTGTTGCCATTGGCCGGGGTATTGATACATTTTCTTTACCAGTTATGGGGCAAAGATTCAGAGGCCGGTAATAACCTGATCATCGATGAGATACATATCCCGGGTGCCGGTGTGCCCATTGGTATGGCACCGCTGGTGCTCATCACCACTATCCTTACGCATTTGTTTGGCGGATCGGCCGGGCGCGAGGGCACGGCCGTACAGATGGGCGGAAGCATTGCCGGTTTTTTTGGCGGCCTGTTCCGCTTACCCAAGCAACAATTACAGCTATTATTGATGACGGGTATCGCAGCAGGCTTTGGTGCCGTATTCGGCACACCGGTGGCAGGGGCTGTCTTTGCCCTGGAAGTGCTGGCAACGGGAAAAATCAGGCACGATGCCTTGCTGCCCTGCCTCGCAGCCGCCCTGCTGGCCGATATTACCTGCAGGGCCTGGGGCATCCATCATACGCAATACCAGGTCTTGTATGCCACTAGAAAAGATTTTTTTTCCTTCTTTGATATCGATCTGTTGCTGCTGCTGAAAGTAACTGCCGCGGGCATTTTGTTTGGGTTGACCAGCTATGTTTTTGCCGGCTTATCCCATGCCATTAAAAAATACGGTAATCAATTTATTAAAATAAAGTGGCTGATTCCGGTAGCAGGCGGCCTGCTGGTTATTATACTAACTGCTTTGCTGGGAACGCGCGACTATCTGGGCCTGGGCGTAACCAACCCTTATGAACACGGGGTATCCATTGTTTCCTGTTTTAGGACTGGCGGCGCTGATTTTTTTAGCTGGGGCTGGAAATTATTATTTACAGTCATTACATTGGGAACGGGTTTTAAAGGTGGTGAAGTAACACCGCTATTCTTTATTGGCGCAGCCCTTGGTAATACCATTGCCCTGCAGACCGGTAGCCCTGTTGATTTGATGGCAGCCCTTGGTTTTATCGCGGTATTTGCAGGCGCTACCAATACGCCGATTGCCTGTACATTTATGGGGGTGGAACTTTTTGGGGGGCAACACACGCTCTATTATGCATTGGCCTGTTTTACGGCTTATTATTTCAGCGGGCATACCGGTATTTACCCTGCGCAACGGAGGTCGGGATCTAAAACGGGTCTATTTCAGCACGTAGATAAATGGTAAGCTGTATGCTGTAAGATATACGAATAAGTAGTAGATAAACCGTGAGATTGGTTACTTAATATTGCAAGGAGCTGGTCACAGCACCTAACCCTACATTCTACAACTTTTGCCCAACACCCTCCAAAAGCAGAAAGCACCAAATTCAGTCCTTCGATACCTGCCAAAGCCTGTATCTTCTGTACTAAACCCGATGCTTTCGTTTGAGCGATCATATCACTTTTTTACAAGTGTCATTCCTTCTCAATTGCATTACTAATGTACGATCTGTTACTATGCTTTTCCAAATTTTTGCGGCCAGTGTTTTGCACCTGTTCTGCACAGGGTTATGCACAGCAATTTATTTCAATACCAGCTGGTTGGCCGACATCTCTTTGCCATTGGTCCAAACCAATTCATATATGCCGGCGGCCATTGCAGGCAGCTCCAGCCTGGTCTGAAAACTGGCAGCGGTAATTTTTTTCTGGAGTAACATCGTGCCCTGCAGATTTACAATGGTTACCTGTTCATTACTACCCGCATAAGGATGATTAATCACAATATAATTGGTGGCAGGGTTCGGGTACAGGCTAATGCTGCCTGTAATTGCTGCTCCTTTGTTTATAACAACTGTTTTGCTGTAAGTATACTGTCCATCCAGGTCGGTCATTTTAAGGCGATAATAGTTTTTGCCCACAGCAGGTTGTTTATCTGTATAACTGTATTGCACGGCGGTGGTAGTGTTACCGGCGGCTGCCACCTTATCTATTGCAGTAAAGGAATCGCCATCTGTACTTCTTTCAATAACAAAAGCATCGCTGCCTGTTTCTCCGGTGGTTGACCAGTTCAGCTGTACCTGGTTATTGTTTTCCTGTGCGGTAAAGCTGCTGAGCGTAATGGGCAGTAAGGCGTCGAAAATATTGATGGAATTATTATTGTAGGCAACAAAAGCTACGTCGCTGTTACCATTTAGTGTAATACGGAAATAAGCAATGCGCGATGAATTGCTGCTGTCGATGCCGAAAGCGCTCAGGTCACTGGCCCACAAACGAATGGGACGATCTGTCCTGGTGTAGCCGCCACTTAAGGTCATGGGGTTTTTGCTGGCTTCATAAAAATCGGCGGTCCAGTTGGCCACAGAAGCAATATTATCTAATTGTATGTCAACATAATTGCCCACCCGGTTGCCCAGCAGGTCTAAAAATTCATAGCGGTCCAGTGAACCGGAAGGGTCGGCTATCTGTGTAACCAATACATCTGGAATGCTGTCGCCAATAGATGACTTAATGATCTTGCTGATCGGAAACATCAAACTACCTGCGGGCAGGTTGGCCACACAGGTACCCAGGTTGAGGCCTTTGATGCCGTCTGTAAGGTAATAAGGTATATTATTGGCGGGTGCCGGTGAACTGGCACCGTTGGCCACGCCATCGTACATATAACCCAAGCCTATCTTTGTATTAGAAGTGGCCACGCCGCTCATGCTTTTAACAGGCAATGCCCGGTAATCGCCCGCAACAAAGGTTTGCCCTTTACTGGTGAGCAGGGCATCGTTTACACCGGTGGAATAACGGTTTCCCTTAAACGAAAAAGAAACGAGGTTGTGGCTGTTATCAGGTTTTACGCTGTTGATAGCAGAAGCACTGCTTTTCCAGTAACCGCCATAGTCGGTAATAATTTCAGTTACGTTGAACTGGCAAAAACCAGCGGTTGCCAGCAACAGGCAAAGCGTTAGCAGGGAAAAATGCTTAGCAACAGAGCGGGGTTTTTGTATCATCACAAGTTTCATAAGGGTGAATTTGAGCCAATTGATTACCGGCATCCTTCCATTTAAATGCCAGTTTTGAGTGGCTGATAGTCAGGAGCTTGCAATTGACCCATCCCCGCTTTTTTCCCGCAACGGGAAGGAGATTTATTTTTGGGAAACAGGCCCAAAAACAAAAAGCAGCCCAACGGCTGCTCTTGTTTTAGTGGATCGATTGATCGATTGATCGGTTGATTGGTGTTTGTGGCTGGCGCGGCGTTTTATCGCGTCTAAAGGGTATCAACCAGTCAACTGATCAACCAGTTCACTGATCATCGGAGTACTTTATCAAAAAAGGCCCGCATTTCAGCCCAGGACGCCGTATCTGCAGCCGCGTTATAGGCAATCGGCATTTTGAATTGCTGACCCACCGCGGTTGCATTCGGGTTGGTAAATGCATGCGTGGCACCCGCATAAGTTTTCAGCGTATAGTCGGCACCGATAGAATCCATTTGTTTTTTGAAGGCCGCCACTTCTTCCGGTTTTACAAACTGGTCGGCTTCTCCATGGCATACCAGTATTTTGGCTTTCAGGAGTGCTTTATCAGCGGGGGTTCCTATCAGGCTGCCATGAAAACTCACCACGCCTTTCAGGTTCTCTCCCAGGCGGGCCATATTCAATACCTGCCCGCCGCCAAAACAATAACCCATGGCTGCCAGCCGGCCTGTATCTGTTTGCGGGTAAGACTTTAATTTGTCCAGTGCGGCATCAAAATGCGTTTTGGCCATTTGCGGGTCTTTGTAAAAAGGACCCGACCACTTCATCGCGCTGTCTGGCGTGGCAGCAATCTTTCCATCCCCATAAAAATCGGCTGCCATGGCAATATAGCCCAGGGCTGCCAGTTGCCTTACCCGTCCTTTTACGTAATCGTTCAGCCCCCACCATTCCGGCACCACCAGTATAGCGGGTCTTTTTTTGCTGACGCTTGTATCGTACGCAACAAAACCGTTCATGGTAAGATTGCCTGCGGTATACATAACGGTCTCTTCTTTTATTTTAGGTGCCGCTGCAACACTGTCTTCTGCACCGCCCTTGGCAGGTGATCCATTGTTACAGGCAGTTGCCAGGCCTGCCATTGCTGCCAGGCAGCCAATAAACGCTACTTTTAATGATCTCATGAAGGTGATTTTATGAATGGTAAAACATATTACAATCAGGCGAATGATTTGTTTCCGTTCAGCGTTGACATTTATTGACCCAGGGTCATTAAGGAGGGCGGCCTGCGGGGTTGCTGTTGGTTTTTAGTACCGGCAACCTGCGTTGGCGGATTTTACATAGTATGATTTATAATTAAGCGCCCTGGGATCTGTACATCCCTCCAGGTTTAACAATTCAACCTTCCTGAATGCTACCGGGTGACTTTCTGCCTGTAACGCTATATACCCGCTGGCAAGCGGCGTGCCGTCTTTTTTGATCCACAAGGCAGAATCGGCCGCGAAGCCGCCGGTGGTCCAGGTCATGCCGGTATTTACAAAGCCGCCGCCTACCTGTATTTTTTCATAACTCAATACAGTATCCCCGTTAATAACATGCCGTATCAGCGAATCGCCATACACCACGGCTTCCGCAGTTGCCCGTTCAGGCTTACCTGTGTGCCCGGCGTACAGAGATTGCCGTTATGCCGTTTCTGCACGGAATCGCTGGCCAGTAATTGCAGCTCCAGCGATACGGGAAAAGACTGGTTTTTGCTAAGAGAGGCCGCGGATTGTGAATGCAGCATTACCCCGCTGTTGAGGTAAGCGTAGGAGGGGCCTCCTTCCAATTGCTTGCCGGTAAACCGGTATTCTACACGTACAATATAATAAGAGAACGGTTTATTATAATAAAGATGGCCAAACTCGCCGTTGAATTTTTTAAAACCGCTGTAGTCTACATACAGTACGCTGTCTTTTACGTAAAAATTATTATTGAAATTCTCATTCAGGTCGTGACCGGCAATTTTGATATCCCAGCCGCCGAGATCCTTTTTGTTAAATAACTGCATCCATTCTTTTTCGGTTGCCTTTGGGTTGCCAGCCGGGTGGCAACCGCTAAAAACAACTCCGCAAAGCAGGCAGCGGCAGGCAAGAATAAAAAATCGGTTCATATTGGCGGTTTACATCCAAGACGTGATAAATAGGCGGACGGCTGATTAAAATGCTTTCTTGCCTGATTTTAGGGCGGGCAGACCCATATTGTCGAACCCGCTTTTTTCTGCCACCATTTTCTCTACGTCTTCTGCCTTGCGCGGCGCATAGGCGGAGAGCAGCTCATACGTTTTTTCTTTGATGAGTACATCGTCTTCTATGCGAACGGCCATGCCCCACCATTTTTTGTCGCAATCGCTGCCTTCCGGTATATAAATACCCGGTTCAATAGTAATCACCATGTCTTTTTTCAGCTTTCCGTACGAACCGCGATCATGTACATCCAGCCCGATATGGTGCGAGCAGCCATGGGGATAATACTTGAAGGAATCTTTTATATCTTTAATTAGACCCAGTTTTAGAAGGCCTGCAGCAACCGTCTCCCGTACTTTGGTTTCAATGGTATCGAAAGTGGATCCTTCTTTGCAAAGTTTGAATGCGGCTTCCTGGGCCTCATACACGATATTGTAAATGATTTTCTGGTCGGGTGTAAATTTGCCGTTGGCGGGCACGGTACGGGTTATATCGGCACTGTATCCGTGGTATTCGGCGCCTACATCCATCAGCAACATTTTCTGTCCTACCGTCTGTTTGTTGTTTTCTTCATAATGCAGCACGCAACCATTGTTGCCCGCGCCCACAATGGCGGGGTAGCCCCAGTGCTCGGCGCCGTATTTTTTCTGTACATAATCATGAATACCTTCTATTTCTCTTTCCGACATATCGGGGCGGATGGCTTTCATTACCTCCGCATGGGCAATCGCGGAAATCTCCACTGATTTGCGCAGTAATTCCATTTCTTCCGGTGTTTTAACCTCCCGCAGGGCAGTGGTTGTTTCTATATACAGGCTGTTGCTCCATTTTTCATTTAGCATATTGTTTAATACGGCGGCCCTGCCAGTGGAATCTTTAGCCGCTATATAGTCTTTTATGAGTGTCGGATTTTGGTATTTGCCTTTATCGAGGTTGTGTTGCAGGTATTGTATTAACTGCGTTGTATTGCTGCCGTCATCATATTGTTTTACCAGTAGCAGGTCGTGCCGGCTGCCGGCGTCAAAATCGGCAGGCAGGTTTACTTTTTTTCTGAAAGCATTTACCAGTTGCGAAAGATCGCCGGCACCTTCGTCTGTGCTGGCCGAATCCGGCAGGGCATCAAATAGGAGCTTTGAAAAACCGGAGAAGTCGAGCGGAAAGCCCGCAAATTCACTGCCATTGAGTACCAGCTTGAAGCCCAGGCTTTTTCTGGCACCTTCTACGCCCATCCGTCTTCCGGTCCATTGTTCCTGCTGTTTATCTTTTTTTTGCACAAAAAGCACCTCGTTATAATTAATACTGTCTTTGTAGCGCTGCTGATCTTTAAAAATCAGCAATAAAGAATTGGGTTCTTTATAACCTGAAAAATAATAGAGGTCGGGGTTGGGATGATAGGTATAATTTACATCGTTGGAATAGAGGCGAACCGGAAAGGCGAATACGGCCATCACTGAATGAGCGGGCATCATTTTTCTCAGGGAATCCCTCCTGGCGGCATGAAAGGCGGGCGACAGGTAATCCGTTGGCTCATCATCCTGTGCGAATAGCCGGACACTGCAGAGCAGGCAGCAAATAAATAAACAATGCCTATTTCTCATGGTAAATGGTTTAGTGATAAAGATAAGGCGAAGGACTAAGAGAACAAGGAAAAAAGGAGGCCAAGCTTTTATTTCAATAAGGCGGTGGCAGCGGGGCTGGTATCTGCATCGCCCTGCAACACCAGGTACCTGAGTGCTGCAATATTCAGGGAAGAAGGCAGTGAATAATAGATATTGGTAAAGAAATCAGTCCTGCTAAAAAGTTTTACCGCCGTAGCGGTTACCTGTGGCAGCGACGACAGGTATACATTTGTTTCATTGATGGTTTTATAATTCATTTGTTCCAGGCCCAGTTCATAGATGCCATTTTGCTGGAGGTATACATTTACCACCCCACCGCTGTTTCTCGGGTTAAAAAACACCACGGGCCCGGTGTAAACAATGCTGGAAGGAGCAAGGGTGGTATTGGCGGTTACCGGCGCGAAAGGCATATTTTCCTTTTTGCAGGAAACAAATAGGCATGCAAGCACCATAACAGGAAGAATGGTATGTCTCATAAGCGTTGTTTTTGCAGGCGGGTAATAAGATTAGAGATCTGGTATTGCTTAAAGTTACGGAAATAGCTGGAAGCTGAGCGGTGTTGGCTCGGGCTTTTGCAGGGCCGGCCCCCTGCATCCCCCGGTGGGGGACTTTTGCAGCGAGCGGAACCTGGCCCTTCAATCCCCAACCTTAGACCCCCAACCGTTAACCTTATTTCCGTATCTTCGCCGCTATGACACAAGAACAAATCAAGGTTATGAGGGATCGGGTGACCGTCCTGGGGAGGTTTCTTTGACGTCGCAAACCGACGATATAAAATCAATGAAGAGAAACAGCGCTCGCTGAGTCCGGGCTTTTGGGATGATAACAAAAGAGCCACGGAAATTCTTAAGAATATTAAGCAGAACGAGTACTGGGTGAAGCTATACGAGCAGACGGAAACTGCCGTAGAAGATTTTGCTGTGCTCTTTGAGTTCTGGAAATCGGGCGATGCCACCGAAGAAGAAACCAAAGAAGCCTACACAAAAGCTTCTGAAGCCATAGAAGACACCGAGCTGAAAGCCACGCTGAATGAGCCAGAAGACACGCTGACCGCGGTGCTGCAGATCAACAGTGGCGCGGGCGGCACCGAAAGCCAGGACTGGGCCGAAATGCTGGCGCGCATGTACCGCATGTATGGCGAAAAGCAAGGCTGGTCGGTGACAGAACTCGACTGGCAATGGGGCGATGGCGCCGGCATCAAGACTGCTACCCTGCAATTTGAAGGACCTTTCGCCTATGGTTTTTTAAAAGCCGAAAGCGGCGTGCACCGGCTGGTACGGATTTCTCCTTTCGACAGCAATGCCAGGCGGCATACTTCTTTCTGCTCCGTCTTTGTATACCCGCTGGTAGATGATACCATTCATATCGATATAAAACCAGCCGATGTAAAAATGGAAACCTCGCGCAGCGGGGGCGCCGGCGGACAAAACGTAAACAAGGTAGAGACCAAGGTGCAGCTGACGCATATCCCCACCGGTATAGTGGTGGTTTGCCAGCAGGACCGGTCGCAATTGGGCAACCGCGAACGCGCCATGGAAATGCTGCGCAGCCGTTTGTACGAGCTGGAGCTGCGTAAAAAGAATGAGCTTAAAGACGCGGTAAACAGTTCCAAGAAAAAGATAGAATGGGGCAGCCAGATACGCAGCTATGTTTTTCATCCGTATAAAATGATCAAAGATCACCGTACCGATTATGAAGTGGGCAATATACAACCCGTAATGGATGGTGACCTGGGTGGCTTTATCAAGGCCTATCTGATGAGTGAAAAGGAATCCACTACATCCCAGTAACCGGTTCGTGGTGCTGGTGCTGCACAAACGAACCATCGAACGGCTAAATGATGAACGTTAAAAAGAATCTAAGTATATGAACGTAGGTTATTTTAATTACCCGATGCCGGCAAATGAACCGGTACTCAGCTACGCGCCCGGTTCTGCCGAGAAAAAAAGATTGAAGGAAGTGCTGGCAGAATTAAAGGCGCAGGTGGCGGATATACCCATGTATATCGGTGGGGCAGCTGTTCGGACCAATAAAAAAATAATGATTCATCCGCCGCACGAGATTGCGCATGCGCTGGGTTTTTTTCATGAAGGCGGCGAGAAGCATGTGCAGCAGGCCATTGATGCGGCGCTGGCGGCCAAAGAAGGCTGGGCGGCCATGAGCTGGGAGAACCGGGCGAATATATTTTTAAAGGCCGCCGACCTGATGGCCACTAAATACCGGCCCTACATGAATGGCACTACCATGCTGGGGCAGAGCAAGAATGCTTACCAGGCGGAGATAGATGCCGCTTGTGAGTTGATAGATTTTTTACGTTTCAATGTGCATTACCTAAGTGAAATATACCGGCAGCAGCCGGTCAGCAGTCCGGGCATGCACAACCGCCTGGAGTTTCGTCCGCTGGAAGGTTTTGTGCTGGCCATTACACCTTTTAACTTTACTGCCATTGGTGGCAACCTGCCCAGCAGTGCCGCCATGTGTGGCAATACGGTGGTATGGAAACCCGCTTATACCCAGGTATATGCCGCGCAGCTGTTTATGCGTGTGTTGCAGGAAGCAGGTCTGCCGGCGGGGGTGATCAATTTAATTTATGTGGATGGCCCGGCATTGGGCAAGATCTGCTTTGGCCACCGCGATTTTGCGGGCATACATTTCACGGGCAGCACGGGGGTATTCAACAACATTTGGGAAACCATTGGCCGCAACATTGCGCGGTATAAAACTTATCCGCGAATTGTGGGGGAGACGGGTGGTAAAGATTTTGTATTGGTGCACAAGAGTGCCGACCCCGATGTGGTGGCCGTGGCCCTCTTGCGGGGGGCTTTTGAATACCAGGGGCAGAAATGTTCGGCCGCGTCGAGGGCTTATATTCCCTCTAACCTGGCGGCGGCGGTGAAGAAGAAGCTGGTGGCTGCTGTCAAAACCCTGAAAATGGGGGTGGTGGATGATTTCAGCAATTTCATCAATGCGGTGATTGACGAAAAAAGTTTCGACAAGATCAAATCTTATATCGACAAAGCGAAAAAGGATGATCAGGCGGCGATTTGGGTGGGTGGCAATGCAGATAAATCGAAAGGCTATTTTATCGAGCCCACGGTGATTGAAACAAAGGACCCTTTATCGGTTACCATGTGTGAGGAGATCTTCGGACCGGTGTTAACGGTATATGTGTACCCGGCCAATGGATTTGAGAAAGTGATGGATTTGGTTGATACCACTTCGCCTTATGCGCTGACGGGTGCCATCATTGCGCAGGACCGGTCGGCGGTAGAACGGGCGACGGACCGGCTGCGGCAGAGTGCCGGTAATTTTTACATCAACGACAAGCCGACGGGCGCGGTGGTGGGGCAGCAGCCATTTGGCGGGGCTCGTGCCAGCGGCACCAATGACAAGGCGGGGTCGATGCTGAATTTGTACCGCTGGCTGAGTGCGCGGACGATTAAGGAGACCTTTCACCCACCGACGGATTATCGGTATCCCTTCCTGGCGGAAGAATAAGCATTCGAGGGGGATAATCAACTGATAAACAACATTTTTTCGCTATTTACTGCTTTCAATTTTTTCTTTTTTAGGATTTGTTCTATATTTGCCACCCGTTGTAAAAAACGAACCGGCTGCGTAGCTCAACTGAATAGAGCATTTGACTACGAATCAAAAGGTTTCAGGTTTGAATCCTGACGCGGTCACACAGTACCAGTAAGGGTTTCAGCAGATTTGCTGAGACCTTTTTTTATGCCATTTGCAATTTGCATACAAATTGAATCTATTTTAACCGGAGTTTCTTAGGGGTTTTAAAAACATTCTATTGTTGTTGCGTAACAGGGCCATTAACATCTTTTCCTGCTGTTACATAGAGCATTATTCAGAAATTTTGCAAGAGAAATTTGCAAAATCATCTTATCCTATTTGCTGTAGATTTCTTTTGCCTTTATATAAAGCATAAAAAAAACTGTTCTAAATGAACAGCTTTTATATTTTTAATTTTAGAATTATAAATTAACAGGTCTTAAATGAAGCATTCTTCATGTAC
>CAXTMV010000172.1:0-12373 GCA_964245425.1 uncultured Flavihumibacter sp.
TCAGCATTGTCAAGTGTTTCAGCCGACACATCATTCAGCTATAGAATAAAGCTGACGCAAACCGAAGGTTCAGCAACGCCGGTAAAAAATAATATTTGTTGCTAAACCGAAGATTCAGCAACGCCCGTAAAATAAAAATATCTGTTGCTAAAAAACGAGGCATCTCAACGGCCGCTGATGTTGATTTCGACGAAAACCAAGTACCTGTATTTAATAATGCTGAAAACCTTTGTTACAGCTGCTTATTGTTGAAAAAAAATTTCAATCCGGACAACAGCAGCTGGTCGTTCATAACGGGCATTGACAGTATGTAACGGAACAGGTATTGAAACATTACCTAATCTCTTGAATGTTAGCTTTTAAATATCAATCAGCTTTTAAATATTAAATTGATACATGAAGTGGACCACCCTTTCGAGCGAATACATCAGCAGGCATTTATTTTTTACCGCCCGCAGGGATCGTTGCCTGCGCGCAGACGGTGTGATCATTGATCCTTATTATGTAGTGGAACTGCCTGTTTCTGCCACCGCGCTGGCCATCACCGAAGACGGAAACATTGTACTGGTCAAACAATATCGCCACCCCATTGAACAGGTGATCTATGAGACACCCGGTGGCTTTATAGACGAGGGGGAAGACTTTACCACGGGCATGCAGCGCGAATTGCTGGAAGAAACAGGCTATGCATTTTCTCATATTGAATCACTGGGGCGGGTAGCCGCCAACCCGGGCCTGCTGAATAATTTTACAGAACTTTTCCTGGCAACCGGCGGTAAAAAAATAAGTGGCCAGCACTTGGACCGCAACGAAGAAATAGAAATAGTGCTGGTTAGTATGGATGCGTTAACGGACCTGTTAATGAAAGGGGAAATAAAACAGGCCCTGCACGCCAACTGTATCTTTCTTGCACTGATGAAGCTGGGCAAATTGCGACTGGAAGGCTAAGGTTGCGAAGGGTCTTACCCATCGCTGACAGCCATCAGCCATCTTCTTATGGGGTCAACCGGCTTACCAGCCGTTTCAACTCTATTTCCGCAGCCTTGGAAGCATAACTGAGGTTGATTAAACTGAAGGAAGCTGTTTCAAAAGTTTGCTGTGCAATGGATACATCAACAATGGTGTTTTGCCGGAGCTGGAAGCGCTGCAATACCAGGTCTATTAATTTCTGTGCCAGTTCCAGGTTTCTTTTTGCCGTGTCCAGCTGCACCAGTGAGGATGTATAGGCCTGGTAGGTCTTCACTGCATCGGAAGCATAATTGCGAACCGTAATATCTTTTTGCAGGGAAGCATTGCGGGTGTTGATCTCCGCTATTTTTTGCTGGCGTTTATACACCGATCCATTGTAGATAGGTACGATAAAATTAAAGCCGGCAAAAGGGCCGTATTGCTGGTTTAACAGGGTCTGGCCCGCAGATGCCTGGTTGCGGCTGTAATTATAACCGGCGCTTGCCCGCACGGTTGGATACCGTTGTGCGGCTGTTTCTTTTTCTATCAGCTCATTGATGCGTACCTGGTCGTCTGCCGCCATTACGTCCGGGTTGGTGGGCAGGCTGTCGAGGATATTGCCCAGCAAAATAGAACGATCCACCAGGATGGTATCGCTGATGCCTATCGTTGAATCGGGTCTCAGCGTAAGCAGCGTCAGCAAACCGGTCTTGGCCTGGTCAATGACCAGCTGTTGTGAATTCTTTGTTTGCAGCAGGTTGTTCAGATCCAGCTGCGCCTGGTATAAATCGGCGTTGTTGGCAAGCCCTACGCTCTGCTGTGCTTTTACAATCTCCAGTTTTTTAGAGGCCACGGCAATCGACTGATCAATGGTTTTTATATAGCCCTGCTGCCGCACTACATCATAATAGCTGGTCATTACAGCTGCTATTACATTCTGTATCTGGGAGCCTACATATTGCTCACTCTGTTTTTCCAACTCAGCCAGCCTTTTTTTGGTAGCTACCACCCGGAACCCATTAAAAAGCAGGACGCTGGCGGTGGCGCTTCCGGCGGCTGTATTGGAAGTGGCCCCGTTCCGTGAAATACTGTAAGCAGAATCTTTGCCGTTTATTTTCTGGGTAATATTCTGGTTGATGTTCACCGATTGCTCAATATCAGAGCCCGTGGCGGTCACCAGCGGCAACCCGCCTGCAATACCGATATTGTTGTTGATACTGCTGATCTGCAGGTTGTTTCTTACCATCTGTATGTCGAGGCTGTTCTTCAGGGCTATGCTAACGGCATCCTGTAAACGCAATTGCTGCCCGATGCCTGCCGTACCGAACGATACCAGTAAAAGAGAAAAGTATAGCCGCTTCATGTAAAATGAATTATTCCGTAATATTTGTTTGATGCACTTTGTGCGTGCCGGATATAAATGTATATACCGCGGGTATTACCAGCAGGGTCAATATCAGTGAAAACATGATACCGCAAACCACCACGATACCCAATGGGATACGGCTGGTGGAAGCGGCGCCCAGGCTTAATGCGATGGGAAGGGCGCCAAAAGAAGTGGCCAGGCTGGTCATCAGGATGGGGCGAAGCCTTTGCGCCGCCGCTTCTATTACGGCATCCAGTTTCGGCAGCCCAATCTCACGTTTCTTATTGGCAAACTCAACTATCAGGATACCGTTTTTGGTAACCAGGCCGATGAGCATGATCATGCCGATCTCAGAAAAAATGTTCAGGGTCTGGTTAAATACCCAGAGACTGAGCAGTGCGCCTGCCAGTGCCAACGGCACGGTAAGCATAATGGTAAACGGGTCCAGGAAGCTTTCAAATTGCGCGGCCAGTACCAGGTAAATCAATACCAGGGCCAGCCCGAAGGCAAATAAAATATTCGATGAGCTTTCTACATAATCCCTGGAGGGGCCCGATAAAGAGGTCTGGAATGTTTCATCGAGCAATTTGGTTGCAATGGCCTGCATGGCGGCGATGCCATCGCCAATGGTCTGTCCTTCGGCCAGCGAAGCGGAAATGGTGGCGGCCTTGTAACGGTTAAAATGATAAAGGGTAGACGGGCTACTACTGGTTTCCATATGTACCACCGCACTGAGTGCGATGTTTTGCCCAAGACTGTTTCTTACATACAGGTGTTCTATATCTACCGGCTTATTACGATCGGAACGGTCAACCTGCGCAATTACCTGGTATTGGTATCCATTCTGAATAAAATAAGCGAGGCGGCCGCCGCTGAAGGCAGCCTGCATAGCAGAAATAACATCCTGGGTAGACAGTCCCAGATCCTTGATCTTCATCCGATCGAGCGTGATCTGTATCTCCGGTTTATTGAATTTAAGGTTTACATCTGCATTGGAAAAGGTCTTGTCTTTTCGTATCTCATCCAGGAATTTCGGGATCACATCCTTCAGCTTGTTCAAATCCTGGTTTTGCAAAATGAACTGGATGGGCAGACTGCCGCGGGAACCGGCCCCCACCGAAATGGTCTGCTCCTGCACAGCAAAAATACGGGCATCATTAAACCTGCCCAGTTTGCGCTGCAGATCATTGGCAATTTCGGCCTGGCTTCTTTTTCGCAGATCGGCATCAATCAATCCAATGCGGGGCTGGGACGTATTGACGCTTCCGTTACCGGGTGTACGGGCAAATACGAAATCGCGTTCCCCTACTGAATCGTAGAGGTAATTGGAAATGCGGTCTACATAATCCTGCATAAAATTAAAGCTGGCGCCTTCGGCGGCGGTTACCGTAAAGCGGATGCTGCTGCGATCTTCCAGCGGGGCAATTTCACTTTTCAGGTTTGCCATCGTAAGATAGATAATGACTATACAGGCTGCAATCAGTACCCATGCCAGCCAGCGTACCCGCATAAAGGCAGTGAGAAAACGCTTGTAGCCGCTTTCCATACCCGTAAAAAAAGGCTCTGTTTTAACATAGAACCAGCCATGGCTGCTGTCTTTCCGGGTTAAATACACATTCAGTACAGGCGTAATGGTAAGCGATACAAAAGCGGAGATAAGAACTGCCGCGGCCAGCACCACCCCAAATTCCCGGAACAGGCGGCCTACAAAACCCTGTAGAAATATCACCGGTAAAAAAACAATGGCCAGTGTGATAGATGTGGAAATAATGGCAAAGAATATTTCCTTGCTTCCTTCCAATGCAGCTTTGCGGATGGGCATGCCCTCTTCCAGTTTGCGGAAGATATTTTCTGTTACCACTATACCATCGTCTACCACCAGCCCCGTGGCCAGCACAATTCCCAGCAGCGTTAATATATTGATCGAGAACCCGGAAATATACATGATAAAGAAAGTGGCGATCAGCGATATGGGAATATCTATCAGCGGCCTTACAGCAATCAGCCAGTTGCGGAAGAAAAAGAAGATAACCAGCACCACCAGTATAAAAGCAATGATCAGCGTTTCCTTTACTTCTGCCAGCGAATTGCGGATGTTCTGGGTATTGTCGATGAGTACATTAATCTCTATATCCGATTTGTTTGATTTTTTGATCTGCTCAAATCTTTTATAAAATTCATCCGCAATTTTAATATTGTTGGCGCCGGGCTGGGGGATGATGGCCAGTCCAACAGCGTTTACGCCATTGTATTTCCAGCTTTGTTCCAGCACTTCAGGCCCCAGTTCTACCCGGGCCACATCGCTGAGGCGTACAATACCGGAACTGTCTTCTTTTATGATCAGGTCGCTGAATTGTTTTTCTGACGTAAGCCTGCCCAGCGTGCGGATAAGCATCTCCGTATTATTGCCATAGATCTTACCCGGCGGCAGTTCCACATTTTCACTGTTCAGGGAGGTGCGGATATCTGTAAATGCTACGCCGTAGGCATTCATTTTATCGGGGTTCAGCCAAAGCCGCATGGCATATCTTTTTTGCCCGAATATGTTTACGGAACTTACATCATCAATGGTTTGCAATTGCTGTTGCAGTACGTTCTCGGCATAATCACTCAATTCCAGCAGGCTCTTGGTACGGCTTTGAACGGCCAGTATCAATATAAAGTCACTGTTGGCATCTGCCTTGCTGATGACGGGCGGCGCATCAATATCCAGCGGCAGGTTTCTGGCCGCCTGTCCCACTTTATCACGCACATCGCTGGCGGCTGCCTCCAGGTCTACGCCCAGGTTAAATTCTACCGTTATCTGGCTGCTGCCGAGTGAACTGGAAGAGGTAACGGTGCGGATACCGGGTATACCATTTACCTGTTTTTCCAGGGGTTCTGTTATCTGGCTTTCTATAATATCCGGGTTGGCACCGGTGTAGGAAGTGCTGATGGTAATAATGGCGGGGTCAATGGCGGGGTAATCGCGAACGGCCAGGAAAGTAAATCCCACTACTCCGAATAAGATGATCATAAGGTTCATTACCGTAGCAAGAACCGGCCGCTTTAAAGAGAGTTCTGAAATATTCATATCGTGGTCTGGAATAGTGGTTACCGGGTGAACAAAACGGGAAATAAATAAAGCTGCCTGCTATTGCTTGGCCAATTGCTCAAGCGTTTTAACCAGCCGCACCTTCAGGGGAGCTTTTGGCCGGGCGAATAAAACGCCTGTCACCACCACACTATCGCCGGTTTGTATACCTGATATTATTTCTACATTATTGCTTTCGCGCACCCCTGTTGTTACATTCACGAAAGAAGCTTTTCCGTCCTTTACCAATATTACCTGGTTGTTCTTATCGTCTGGTATGATGGAATTGGTTGGTATCATAACCGCTTTCTTGTTACCGCCTGCATCTACAAACACTTTTACAAATGCACCCGGGTTGGCGGTTCCGTCCTGTAACAATGCCCTCACTTTCAGGTTACGGGTGGTCAGGTTTACCTGTGGTTCCGTTGCTATTACAAGTGCCTTCTTTTTTGCCTGGCGGCTGGCATCATCCAGTTCAACATTTACCAGGTCACCTTTTTTTATGAGGCTGCTGTATTCTTCCGGGATCGTAAAATCAATTTTCACTTTTGATACCTGCTGCACGGTGGCAATGATACTGGCCACCGTAACAAAAGCGCCCGGGCTGACCTGCCGCAACCCCACCACGCCGCTAAAAGGCGCTTTGATAACGGTCTTATCGATCAGGGTCTGGGTATACTGCATATCTGCCTTCAGGCTGTTTACCTGGTTCAACGCGTTGTCGTAATCAGCCTGGTTGATACCATTCAGGCTCAGCAATTGCTTGTACCGTTCTTCTGTTTTCTGTGCCATGTCCAGCAACACTTTGCTTTTAGACAGCTGGGCCTGCAGGTCTGCATCATAGATACGCGCAATAACAGTACCTGCTGCAATAAGATGGCCTTCCGGCACATTCAGGTATACGATTCGGCCGCTTATTTCGGGGTGCAGTTCCACATATTCATTGGCTACCACATTACCGTTGGCTTCTACGGTATTAACAATGCCCTGGGTACCGGCAACAATGACATCTACGATGGTGGGAGGGGCTTCTTTTGGTTTAACAGTATCGGGCTTGCTTTTGCAGGCAAATGCGGTAAGAACCAGGAGAGCAATCATACAAACAGGTGCGATTCTTACGGGCAAACTTGTGTAGGGCATATAAAATGAGGGCTATGTATTGGTTGAAAAATCAAATATATAGAGATTTAGAAGTACAATGAAGAAAGACCGGATGAACGGGTGTCGATATCGATTAAAAAACGATTAATCCACTTGATTTACGGGCCGCCTGTCGTTTTTGTTAATGATTTGAAAACGCCCCGCGAACGCCTGATGTATGAAGCGGGTATCAATAGACGCCACCGTCTGCTCTTTTTGTATTTTCTTTGCGGTTAAATAAACTGTCAATGAGCGCTGTAATCGGTATAATAATGGGCAGCGACAGCGACCTGGCTGTTATGCAGGCTGCTGCTGCTATCTTAAAGGATTTCGGGATCCCTTACGAGCTGACCGTGGTATCGGCACACCGCACCCCCGCACGCATGGTTAGCTATGCCCAGACTGCGAAAGAAAGAGGACTGAAGGTAATCATTGCCGGTGCCGGCGGCGCCGCCCACCTGCCGGGAATGGTGGCCGCCATTACCAGCCTTCCGGTGATTGGCGTACCCATTAAATCCTCCAATTCAATAGACGGGTGGGATTCTATATTGTCCATTCTGCAGATGCCCAATGGCATACCGGTAGCTACCGTTGCATTGAATGCAGCAAAAAATGCCGGTATTCTGGCGGCGTCCATTATGGCAACTTTTGATGAAGCGCTAAGCGAAAAACTGGTGGCCTATAAAAAGCAACTGGAGACCGCTGTATTGGATAAGGTGCAACAACTGAAGAAAGATGGCTGGGAGAACGGATATGATAGGTAGGTTAAAGGGATGAGGAGGATGAAAATCCCCGTCCAATTTTAACAGATTGCTCCCATTTCCTTTTGTAATTTTAATGCACCCAATTATTTTCTATGACAGATGCCAACGACATCCATTTCGAATCCAAAAAAAATATGCAGGCAGGCACGATTACCCTGGTGATACTGGTGGTGCTGTTCCTGTTTCTTTTTTTAGTGGGATGGACAACGCCTTCCATCCTGCAGCCCGTGCCGGAAGAAGGCATCGAAGTTAACCTGGGCAACAGCGATGCGGGCCTGGGCAATGATCAGCCATTGCTGCCCGGTAAACCCGCCCCGCAGGATCAGCAGCAATACACGCCACCCAAGCCGGTGCTGCAAACACAGAAAGAAGAAGTGAAAGATCCGGCCACAGACGATAAGGATCCGGATGCCCCGGAGATAAAAAAACCACCTGTTTCCAAACCCGAAGCAACAAAAATTGCGAATAAAGAAGTACCGAAAAAGACAATGCCGAAAAAAATAGAAGAAGTAACGCCCCCTGCACCGGCACCGCCCAGACCCAAGGCAGTATTTAAGGGGGTAAACGGAACCGGCACAGGTGGCAACGAAGCGGATTCTTATAAAAAAGGCGGTAATGAAGGCATTGCCGGCGGTAAAGGCGACCAGGGCAAACCCGGCGGCAATCCTGATAGCAAAAATTATGAAGGCGGCGGTCATGGTAATTCAGGCTTAAGCATCTCGAGAGGATTAGAGGGAAGAAGCATCACCCGTGTATATAATTACCAGGGCGACTTTGACAGCAACGAAAAAGTAGCGGTTGATGTTCGGATCGATAAAAACGGAAACGTGTTAAGCGCCAGCTACCAGCCAAGGGGTTCTACTACTTCTTCCGGTTCTTACAAGGACAAAGCAATAGAAATTGTGAAAAAATCAAAATTCAATACCAGTGCCACGGCAGATGATGAACAGACGGGCACGGTCATCATTAATTTCAAGATTAACAATTAAGTGGTATAGTTCGCAGGCAGATAGTTCATCGTTTTTTTGCAGCAACAGCTGAGTAAAGGACGATGAACTATCGAACCAAGAACTATCTTTGCCTTTGATGAATTACGCGCAAACCCTGGACTATTTATTTACCCAATTGCCCATGTACAGCCGCATCGGCGCGGCGGCCTATAAAGCCGATCTTACCAATACCATCGCGCTCTGCGAGGCGCTGGGCAACCCGCAAACCAAATTCAGATCTGTTCATGTTGCCGGCACCAACGGAAAAGGCTCCACCAGCCATATGCTGGCCGCCATATTACAAACCGCCGGTTATAAGACAGGGCTGTATACGTCGCCCCACCTGAAAGATTTCCGGGAGCGGATACGAATAGACGGGGATATGATCGCAGAATCATTTGTGGTTGATTTTGTGGACCGCATCCGTCCGCTGATACCGGTACTGGAACCTTCTTTTTTTGAGATCACGGTTGCCATGGCGTTTGATTATTTTGTACAGCAGCGGGTAGACATTGCCGTTATAGAGGTTGGACTCGGCGGCCGGCTAGACAGTACCAATATCATTACGCCCGAATTATCGGTTATCACCAATATCAGCCGAGACCATATGGCCATCCTGGGCGATACACTTGCGGAAATAGCCCTTGAAAAAGCAGGTATCATAAAACCCGCTGTTCCGGTGGTGCTCGGTGAGCTGCTACCGGAAACCGGCCCCGTATTTATGCAAAAGGCGGCAGCAGAAAAAGCACCTTTGCTGCTGGCCACCGACCAGCGGTATGTGATCGACTGGCAGCAACAGGCGCACCAGCTACAGGTTACCGTGGTACACAAGAAAAAAGACACCCATACATTTTACCGGTTGGATCTGCAGGGGCTTTACCAAACAAAGAATATCCTTACCGTACTGGAGGCGATACAGCAACTGCAGCAGTTGGGCTGGCAGATAGACGACCAACATATACAGGCCGGCCTGCAGCATACCCGCAAACTAACGGGCTTGCATGGCCGATGGGATATTGTACAGCAGCAGCCACTGGTAGTGCTGGATGTAGGCCATAATGAAGCCGGTATCCGGCAGATAGCAGAACAGATAGAAGTGACCGACCACGATCACCTGCACATCGTAATAGGACTGGTAAAAGACAAGGAAGTGGATAAGGTATTGTCGCTATTACCTGCCCAGGCCAGCTATTATTTTACAAAAGCACAGATTCCCCGGGCTTTGCCGGAAGATCAGCTGGCCGAACAGGGGGCTGCCGCCGGCCTGGCGGGCCACCATTACCCGGATGTAAATACTGCCTTAAAAGAAGCGCTTGGTCATGCAAAAAAAAATGATATGGTACTGGTTTGCGGAAGCGTATTTGTAGTAGGCGAAGTGGAGATAGAACGCGCCTTTTTATGAAGCCCTGTTTCTTTACCTGCCTGTTGAGGGTTGATGGATACCTGTGCAGCTGGTAATAAGCTCTTTTCTCTTTGTACGCTTCGGTCCCTCAGCCCGGCATCAGCTTATCACTTTTATCGTTCTCCTTATCATATGCGCTTTATGCGTGAGTTCCTGTTTTTCGTTGCTGAGAATGGTTATATGTCCCATTTTCCGGCCTGCCTTGGTCTTTTTCTTTCCGTAGATATGCACAAATACATTGTCCATCTCCAGCACTTCCTTTATGCCGTCGTATCGCGCATCACCCTCACAGCCTTCTGCTCCCAACAGGTTAACGATGGCGGCGGGTAAAATATGATCCGTATTGCCCAACGGGTATTGCAGCATAATGCGCCATAACATATCGAACTGGGAACTGTAATTGCCTTCAATGGTATGGTGGCCACTGTTGTGCACCCGGGGCGCTGTTTCATTTACCAGCACGTCTCCATTGCGGTCTATAAAGAATTCAACGGCAAAGATGCCGGGGCTTTTCAGGTTCCTGACCAGGGTAATGGCGATGGCCTCAATTTTCCAGGCCGCTTTTTCCGGTATATCGGCCGGGCTGATCTGGTAGTCGAGCAAATTGAGATCTTTGTTAAACACCATATCAACGGCAGGATACAGGGCCGTTTCACCTTTTTCATTAATGGCAACAATCTGTGCGATCTCTTTATGAATGTCTACCATTTTTTCCAGTATGGCCGGCGCATCAAATCCCTTGCTGATGTCTTCTTTGCTGCGAAGTACCTGCACACCGCGACCGTCATAGCCGCCGGTGGCCAGTTTATGCACGGCGGGTAAAAAATGCAGCTGGCTGCCGAGGTCCTGTGCATGCTGGGTAATAACAAAGGCGGCGGTGGGTAACTGCTGATCTTTGTAGAATTGTTTTTGCAGAATTTTGTTCTTGATAATCCGAAGGGCCGCCGGCCGCGGGAAGATTTTTACACCTTCTGCCTCCAGTTTTTCCAGGGCGTCTTCGTTTACGCTTTCTATTTCAATGGTGAGGCAGTCGAGGCCCTTTCCAAAATTGTAGACGTCGTCAAAATTCCTGATATCGCCCTGGGTAAAATGATGACAAAGATGCGCTGCCGGGCATTCGGGGTCGTTCTCCATCAGGAAAGTTTCTACGGGATAGTTGACGGCCGCCTGTAATAACATCCTGCCCAGCTGACCACCACCTAGTATTCCTGCTTTTTGCATACAATTGCCTTTAACTGTAAAAATAAGCCAAGACTGCGGATAGTGGTAAAACATTAGGGCCGTTTGCGGTAAATTTCTACCTTTGTATCAGCCGCCGCCGCAGGCTGTCTAAGCGCATGCAACCAGATTATCCACATAAATCATTTACCGACAAACGGAAAAATTATTGTTTGTTAATGGAATCGCTGGCCATGGATGCGATACACGCAACGCTCTACGGCAACGGCACTCGTAAGCCTCACCTCCCAACGCTACTGTAAACTGTTTACGGAAATGCCCGGCATTGCGCCGCCCCAGCCCGCTGCTTATTATTTCGATCACCATAAAACAACGATACATGCCAGTTACAGAAACCAAGGGTATAAAAACCACCGTACAGGAAGATTTTCTTCCTTTACAGGGAACAGATTATATTGAATTCTATGTAGGCAATGCCAAACAGGCTGCCCATTTTTATAAAACCGCCTTTGGCTTCCAGGGGCTTGCCTATGCAGGCCCGGAAACGGGTGTGAGAGACAAAGCGAGTTATGTGCTGCGGCAGAACAAACTCACTTTCGTGTTTACCACACCCCTGCGCAGTGCCAATGAGATTGCCCATCATATTTATAAGCACGGAGATGGTATTAAGGTGCTGGCGCTGCTGGTAGACGATGCTGCCGCTGCCTGGGCAGTCACCACCGGCAGGGGCGCAAAAGATTATATGGAGCCCAATACCCTGCGCGATGAATGGGGCGAAGTGGTGCTCAGCGGCATCGAAACCTACGGAGAAACCGTTCACGTATTTGTAGAAAGAAAAAATTACCGGGGTGTTTTCATGCCGGGATACCGGGCATGGACAACCGATTACAACCCACCCTCTACCGGCCTGCAGTATGTAGACCATTGCGTAGGCAATGTAGACTGGAACCAGATGAATCCCCGGGTAAAATTTTATGAAGATGTGATGGGTTTCCGCAATATCCTGAGTTTCGACGACCACGATATTTCTACCGAATATTCAGCCCTCATGAGCAAGGTAATGAGCAATGGAAACGGGTTTGTAAAATTTCCCATCAATGAACCTGCACAGGGCAGGAAAAGAAGCCAGGTAGAGGAATACCTGGATTATTACAATGGAGAAGGCTGCCAGCATGTAGCATTGGCCACCCATGATATCGTGGGCACCGTCAGGGACCTGAAAAGCCGGGGCATTGAATTCCTGACCATTCCGGCTTCTTATTACGAAGAATTGCTGGCCAGGGTAGGGCATATTGATGAAGATCTGGCTCCTTTGCAAGAATTGGGTATTTTGGTTGATCGCGATGAAGAGGGCTACCTTCTACAGATTTTTACCAAACCGGTAGAAGACAGGCCCACCCTGTTTTTTGAGATCATACAGCGGAAGGGAGCCCGGAGTTTTGGAAAAGGCAATTTCAAAGCCCTGTTCGAAGCAATTGAATTAGAACAAGGTAAAAGGGGTAACCTTTAATT
>CAXTMV010000173.1:0-12326 GCA_964245425.1 uncultured Flavihumibacter sp.
GTATTGGAAGGGCTGATACGCGTTGTCGGCGATTGTTCTGTAACGGTAACCACCAGGCCTACAGCAAGAGACAATTGCGCCGGTACAATAACCGGAACCACCACCGATTCACTCACCTACTCCAAACAAGGCACCTATTTCATTACCTGGACCTATAACGACGGTCGGAATAATATCAGCACCCAGCAGCAGCAGGTGGTCGTTAATGCAGGCTCCGGCGCGCTCACCTTCCTGGTGCCGGCCCTCCCTGATATTACGGGCCAGTGTTCTGCTACTGTAACCGATTTTCCGAAAGCGTCAAAGAGCTGCGCAGGCATTTTTACCGCCACTACCACAGAACCGCTTACTTATACCCAGCAGGGAACCTATGTGATTAACTGGCTGTATATCGACAATACAGGCGGAACAGCACTCCAGCAGCAAAAAGTGATTGTGAAGGATATTACGGCACCGGTGCCCGCATTGAGCACATTGCCCGATATAACCGGTGACTGTTCTGTACTGGTAGCTGTTAAACCCGTGGCCAACGACAATTGCGCCGGGCAGATACAGGGAACCACCACCGATCCGCTCAGCTACGCAAACGCAGGTACCTATACAATAACCTGGACTTTCAACGACGGCAATGGAAACAGTGTTCAGCAAAAGCAAAACGTAATTGTAAAAGCCGGCAGCGGTGCCTTAACACCACTGGTTGCCAGCCTGCCCGATGTGAACGGCGAGTGCAGTGCGGCCATTACCGTATTGCCCCAGGCCATGGCCACCTGCGGCAGCCTGGTAACCGCCACTACCACCGATCCATTGCAATACAGCAAACAGGGCACTTTTACCGTTACCTGGGTATACAACGATGGGAACGGCAATGCATTTGTACAGCAACAACGGGTCTTTGTTCACGACCGTACGGCACCCGTGCCAACAGTAGCTGCCCTGCCGGATATTACGGGCGAATGCTCTATAACGGTGAAGGATAAGCCAACAGCATCAGACAATTGCGCAGGTACGCTTACTGCTTCCACCAACGACCCGCTGGTATATACCAAACAGGGCACGTTTACCATTAACTGGGTATTCAACGATGGTAATGGTAATACGGTCACCCAGCAGCAACGCGTCATTCTTAAAAACCCTGTTTCCCTGATTCCCCGTTTCCTGGTACTGCCTGATATAATAGGCGATTGCCAGGTGGTAATCACTACACGGCCAACCATACAGGATTATTGCCTGGGAAACATTGCTGGCACTACCACAGATTCGCTGGCCTATTATAAACCCGGTACCTATGTCATTAACTGGAAATACATTACCAGCAGCGACGATACCGTGGTCCAAAAGCAAACGGTTATCGTTAAAAGCCTGGCATTATCCATCAGTGCTTTCCCCAACCCGGCCAACAATCAATTTAACATTGTAGTGAAAACCTGCAACCAGGTTGATAAAATAGGCCTGCGCGTATATGATGTATTAGGCAGGATGATGGACGACAAAACGGTATTGCCGGGTCAACAGGTAATTCTTGGCGAACATTATGCAGCACAAGAATATTTTATACAGGTAGTGCAGGGAAAAGAAAGGATTACCAGTAAGCTTCTTAAAATTAAATAGGTTGGAAGCAGGTGCCATGCTACTGCTGGCAAGCTATCCAACCGGGCCTGCGGCGGCTGTTGAAATGTTGAAGTATTGGAACAGGGGGATTCTGTAAATGTGTAATTGAGTTGTTTGCATTCACAAAAATCCCCCTGTTTTACAATCCTGGGATCCCGCTATCAAGGCAGGTGCGAGAGTAGCTCCGTTATTTTCTGTACCTGCTTAAAGTTCGGGTGGTCGATGTGGTGGTTCACCTGCTCATGCGCCCAGGTAGTGTGATACGGTACATGAAAACCATGACCGCCCACCGCCAGTACCGGCAATACATCAGATTTAAGGGAATTGCCCACCATCAAGAATTCTGCCGGCTGTATGTCCAGGTGTTTGATCAGTTTCAGGTAATCACCTTCCTGTTTATCGCTCATCACTTCCACATGATGGAAATAATGGATCAATCCTGATTTTCTCAATTTTCTTTCCTGGTCAAGCAAATCGCCCTTGGTGGCCACTACCAGCCGGTATTTACCCGAGCAGGCCTTTAATACTTCTTCAACACCTTCCAGTATCTCCACCGGTTTTTCCAGCAGTTCTTTACCATAGGCAATTGATTTTTCAATAACAGATGCGTGAAGCGTATTATTCGAGACTTTCAGTGCGGTTTCAATCATACTAAGCATAAAGCCTTTTACACCATATCCATAAAGCGCCAGGTTCTGTATCTCTGTTTTAAACAGTTCCTGCGAAATAGAATGCTGCGGCAGAAAATCTTCCAGCAAAGCACAGAATTTTTTCTCCGTTTCCTGGAAATAGGGTTCGTTCACCCAAAGGGTATCATCCGCGTCAAATGCAATTACTTTTATAATCATCCCGGGCAATGTTTTCGCGAATATAAATAATAAAAAATGACCGGCCGGCCTGGCCGCTGCGCGGTAGAAGTGCCGGCAGCCCGCTGCAAACCCCGGCAGCTCATTACCCAACCCATACGGCTCATTCCTTCGTATGCTGCATAGGCAGCAGGTTTATCGCCGGAAAGGGTATTTATCTGCCTGGCAATACCGGGTGTATGTTTGATTGATAATGGTTGGTGAATGAATGGTAAACAGGGGAAAAATATCGCCTCAAAATTTCTGTTCTGGCCAAAAGTTTTGTAGTTTGTGGCAACTGCACCGGATCAGATAGCGTACAGTAATGCAACACCTGCCTAACTTATGAAAAACTGTATGACCGATCGAACACCCAACCAGGTACACAATCTTTAACAGTAAGCAGCTTGTTTTTTAGCAACCTGTATCGCCTAATTTCTTAAACCAGCACAATTGCAAAAAAGGATGGTTTTTTGTAAAGGTAATATCCGGCAGGGCTTTATTGCCATGGCGTCATTACTGGCAGCCTTGCTGATGGGTGCAGGTTTTTCTTCCGTTCATGCCCAGGGTTGCCCGGCCAATATTGATTTTGAGACCGGCACTTTTGATGGCTGGACCTGCTACACCGGTTTTGTTGCTTCCGTGAACGATCAGAATGTTATTTCCCTTAGTGCTTCCGGGCCGGTGCCGGGCCGCCATACCATGTATACTGCCAATACAGGGGCAGGTTTTGATCCTTATGGTAATTTTCCGGTGAACTGTCCAAATGGTAGCAAACATTCCATTCGCCTGGGCAACGACCAGGGCGGCGGAGAAGCAGAAGGCGTGTCATACCAGTTTACCATACCCGCCGATAAAGATGTATACAGCCTGATTTACCATTATGCGGTGGTCTTCCAGGATCCCAACCACCTGGAAAGCCAGCAGCCCAGGATGGAGGTGGAGATCACCAATGTGTCAGACAACCAGCGCATCGATTGTTCTTCTTTCACTTTTCATCCATATGGTTCCGTACTGCCGGGTTTTGTATTATCTGATAATCCCGGTAGCAGCACACCGGTATGGTGCAAAGACTGGTCAGCGGTCACCATCAACCTGAACAATATGGCAGGTAAAACCATCCAGCTTTTTTTTAAGACGGCCGATTGCACGTTCAAAAAACATTTTGGGTATGCTTATGTGGATGTGAATTCAGAATGCAGCGGCGAATTTACCGGCGCCGCCTACTGTCCGGATGATACAGCCGTAAATGTAATTGCGCCTTATGGCTACGAAACCTACAAATGGTTCAATGCCGATTTTACAAAAGTGATTGGTATTGCACAGACGCTTACGCTTTCGCCGCCACCACCGGCCGGCACCCGCATTGCAGTAGAACTGAATCCCTATAATGGCTACGGATGCCTGGATACCCTGTATGCCAGACTGGTTGATACCCTTACCGTAAATGCGCATGCAGGGCCCGATACTTTTTCCTGCAACAGGGCGGCAGTGCAATTGGGAATCATTCCCAAACCCGGCCTGCGGTACCATTGGTCGCCTGAACGCGGATTATCAGATCCGAATATTTCAAACCCCTTGGCAACACCTGATATTACCACTACTTATATTCTCACCGCCAGTAGCAGCGGCGGCGGTTGCGCCACTACGGATACCGTAACGGTAAAAGCCGACGTGGTAGATGATTCCATCCGGGTGCTGGGTAAAGCTTCTTATTGCATCACCAGTGGCGACAGTGCCGTGCTGACGGTGAATGCAACGGATAATATTCAATGGTTCAAAGACAATTTCCCTCTGATAAATGGTAACCACCCCACTTATCATGCACTGCAAAGCGGTACCTATTATGCCGTACTCAGCAACAACGATGGCTGTGGTGTTACCACGGTTAAAGAAGATGTTTTTATCGATGTACCCAAGCTGGGCATCAATTATCCCATCAAATTTGCGCTGGCCGATGTGCCGCTGCCTTTGCAGGCCAGGAATATTGGCGCAACGGCCCTTTGGAAACCGGCGTTCAGCCTGAGCGATAGCAGCAGCTTTACACCTTCCTTTACAGGAGTGGCCGATCAGTTGTATACGGTGCGGATCACGTCGGCCAGCGGTTGTATGTCTACCGATACGCAGTTTGTGAAAATAGTAAGCCATGTAGAGATTTATGTGCCTTCCGGTTTTACACCCAATGGAGATGGTAAAAATGATCTGCTGCGTCCACTGCTGAGGGGCATCAAAGACCTGCATTATTTCAGGGTATTCAATCGCCTGGGACAACTGGTATTTGAGACCAACAAAGAATGGGAAGGATGGAATGGCATGATCAGGGGATATATTCAGCCAACACAAACCCTGGTATGGGTGGTAGAAGGCCTGGGTGTAGATGGCAAAATATACAAGAAATCCGGCGCCAGCGTATTGGTGCGGTAAAAATAGTGGTAAGTATTAAATTGTAAGTCCGCGGTGATGGGGTTGCTTTAAAAGTCTCTGTCGGGATTAAAGTTTTGCAGTTCCGCAGCCACGGCACTCAGGAAGGTAGCTCCCAGCGCGCCGTCTATGATACGGTGGTCATAACTCATAGACAGGTACATCATGTGCCGGATGCCAATAGTGTCACCCTGGTCGGTTTCTATTACTACGGGCCGTTTCTTAATGGCGCCTACCGCCAGAATGGCTACCTGTGGCTGGTTAATAATAGGTGTGCCCATCAGGCTGCCAAAAGTGCCCACATTGGTAAGTGTAAAGGTTCCACCCTGTACATCATCGGGGCTAAGCTTATTATTACGGGCATTATCAGCCAGGGTGTTTACCTGTTTGGCCAGGCCAACCAGGTTCAGGTTGTCAGCATTCTTAATAACCGGTACAATCAGGTTGCCGCTGGGCAGGGCAGCGGCCATGCCTATGTGAATATCTTTTTTAAGGATGATGCGATCACCTTCAAGCGAGCTGTTGATCAGCGGGTATTTTTTAATGCAGCGTACAATGGCCTCTATAAACAAAGGCGTAAAAGTAATTTTGGTGCCTTCTCTTTTTTCAAAAGCCTGTTTTATTTTATCGCGCCATTGTACAAGGTTGGTAACATCCGCTTCGGTAAAACTGGTCACATGCGGGCTGGTATGCTTGCTGCGCACCATATGTTCCGCAATCAGTTTGCGCATCCGATCCATTTCAATGATCTCTACATTGCCGGATGGAAGCGTGCTAAAAGACTGCTGCACCGGTACAGACAGGCCGGCGGCAGGTGTATAAGCAATCGAGCCTTTTTCCGGCGTATTTATCCTGCCTGTTTTTTTATTGCTGATGTATTGGAGGATGTCTTTTTTGGTCACCCTGCCTTCGATGCCGGTACCGGGCATTTTTTCCAGCTCCGTCATGCTTACGCCTTCATTACCGGCAATGTTCAGCACCAGTGGCGAATAAAAACGGTTGCCGCTTATAACAGGTGCATGGTGCTGGCCATTACCATTGGAAACGGTGGCCGGCATATCGGTCATTTCCTGCACGGGTACAATGCTTTTCTGCGTGGGGGGCGGAACAGCTGTTGTGCTGTCGGCTGTTTCGGTAGCAGCCGTGCGTAACCGGGCAACCACCGCACCCACCGGCACAACATCGTTTACTTTGAACAACAATTCTTCCAGTGTACCCTGCACGGTGCTGGGTACTTCACTGTCAACTTTATCCGTTGCAATTTCAAGCACGGATTCATCCTGTTGTACGGTATCGCCGGGTTGCTTTAACCATTTCAGAATGGTTGCTTCCACAATACTTTCACCAAGTTTAGGCATCACCAAATCAACAATCGCCATGGGTGTTAACAATTTTAAAGTTTGCTTCTGACCGTTTACCGCGCCAAAGGTAATGATTTGAGAACAATCGTTAGCAGCAGGAGATTTCGGTGGTGGTGATGGTGCACCGGGTCGTTGCACCGGGCTACACCGGGTATTGACAGAGCAACCCTTGAGGACCGATCTGTCAAGCCCCAAAGAACGGCGCCAGCCTTCGCATCATCAAACCCATCGCCTTATCAATGCTCCAATATGAATTTTCGTAACAGGTTGAGTGCATTCATAGCAGTGATTTCAATGTTGCGCGCCCGGTCGAACCGGAAATGGAAGAGTTGGGTGACTGTCTTTTCCTTATTGCCTACTGCCACCCATACCATGCCTACAGGCTTTTCTGCAGTTGCGCCGCCGGGGCCCATGATGCCAGACACAGCAATGGCGTAGTCGGCCTTTATCTTGCCCAACACACCTTTTACCATGTCTTTTACCACTTCTTCACTAACGGCGCCCACGGTAAAAAAATAGTCGTGGGGTACTTCCAGCAGACTTTCTTTTACCTCGTTGGCATAGCTGACAATACTGCCCTTAAAATATTCACTGGAACCGGCATTAACGGTAATGCGGTGTGCAATATAGCCACCCGTACAGCTTTCTGCAGTTGCCATGGTTTTCTTGCGATCCAGTAACAGCCGGCCAATTACTTTTTCCATTGGTTCGTCCTGGTCGGTCACCATTACATCGGGCAATAACTTTTTCAGTGTTTCAAACTGTGCCTGCAGCTGCGGGCCTACCAGGGCTTCTTCATCGGCGGTACCGGTGAGGCGTAAGCGCACCATGCCGTAATTGGGCAGGTAAGCGAGTTTGATATTAGCGGGCAGTGCTTCTTCAAAGTCTTTGATGCGTTCGGCCAGGAATGATTCACCAATGCCAAACGTGAGCAGGGTGCGTGATACGATTGCCGACATCTTAAAATGGGTTTGCAGGCGCGGAAGTACCAGGTCGGTCATCAGCCCCTTCATTTCCTGCGGTACGCCGGGCATGCTCACGTATACTTTTCCCTCCTTTTCGAACCACATGCCGGGTGCAGTGCCCCGGGCATTGTGCAGCACCGTACAAACATCGGGCACTTCAGCCTGTTTCAGGTTGCGATCTAAAAATGGCGGCTGCCGTTTAAATACTTTTTCAAAGAGGTATTTAACATGTGCCAGTACCTTTTCATCGACCACTAGTTTGCCGCCAAAATATTCGCAAAGCAGGGGCTTGGTAATATCGTCGGCAGTAGGGCCAAGGCCACCGGTAATCAATATGATGTCTGCGTGCTTGCTTTCTTCATCAAGGGCCTGCCAGATGTCGTCCCGGCTATCGCCTACGGCTACCCGTCTTTTTACCCAGATACCGGCCTTATTCAGTTCCTGCGCCATCCAGGCGCTGTTGGTGTCTACCACTTGTCCGATCAGTAATTCATCTCCGATGGTGATAATAGAGGCAAAAGTCTGTTGCTGCATGTCCGCTTATTTGGCTGCAAATATCCGGCGGAAATTGTTATAATCCTGTGTCTCTGTAAATTTCTGACAGTAGCAGGTTGCCATGGATGGTTCGGATAAATAAAGAAACGGAAGGATCGCTGATGGGAGAGAATAAGATGATGCTGCAGGCTGGTGCCCAACCTATCCAGCACCTGGCTGTCATCATATTCATGCTTTTCTTCTGAAGCCCGTTTCGCTGCCAAATATTCCGCCACACTGGTATCATTATATGTAAACACGGGTTCTTTTACTTCGTTTTCCCTATTATAGATTTAATTCTTTTAGTTTTGAGCGATTAACTTTTTCAACGATGAAAAAATGGCTGTTCCCTGTTTTATTGCTATTGGCAAACATGCTGGATGCCCAACCCGTACAAGAACGGCTCCGGCAGGCGGTTACTCAAATGGAAGCCGACCCGATTTTTGCACATGCCATCATCGGGCTGAGCGTGGCAGACAGCAAGACCGGTAAAACATTGTATGAACACCAGTCGCAAACAGGACTGGCACCGGGCAGCACCCAAAAAATATTTACCAGCTGTGCGGCATTCGACTTGTTGGGGAAGAACTATCAATACCTGACAGAAATAAAATACCGGTATGCAAAAAATAATACCGGCATAGGATACCTGCTGATCAGATCTGCCGGCGATCCAAGCTTTGGTTCAAACCGTTTTGCGTCAACCAGGCCGGCTGTCATATTGCCTTCCATTATAACCGCCCTGCGGCAACAGAAGATCAACCCGGTTTCACTGGCGTACGGGATGAATGATTCTTTTGAGAACAACGTGCCTGGTGGATGGATTTGGGAAGACATCGGTAACTATTATGGTGCGGCGGCACAACAGTTTAACTGGATGGAAAACGAATACGACCTGTTACTGAAATCGGGCAGCCAAGCGGGTGATACCGCCACCATCGCTGCCACCCGGCCACCTGAAGCGGAGAGTAGGATGACAGGCCACCTGACAACAGCAGAAAAAGGATCGGGCGATAATACCATCATTTATTTGCCTTACGGCGATGGTTTCTCTTCCATTGATGGAACCATCCCCGTTAACGAGAATGCTTTTCCGGTAAGCGCATCCATGGCAAATCCATTCAATGTTTTCCAATTGCAGTTGAGAAACCGGTTAGAAGCGGAATCTATATCGGAAGATAAAACAACTGACGGGCTGGATGATTTTGATAAGTTGTACGACTCAATCAGTATAACCATTAACCTTCTTACACATTTGTCACCGCCCTTCGACAGCCTCAATTACTGGTTCCTGCAAAAAAGCATCAACCTGTATGGCGAAGCTTTTTTGAAAACAATGGCTTTTGAAAAAACAGGTTATGGCTCCACCCAAAAAGGCGTAGACCTGCTGAAGGATTTCTGGGCAAAGCAGGGCATTGAAAAATCTTCCCTGCACATCGGCGATGGCAGCGGGCTTTCGCCCCAAAACCGTATTACCACCAACGCATTGGTACGCGCCCTTCAATATGCAAAAACACGGAATTGGTTCAGCTCTTTTTATTATGATCTGCCGGAGCACAATGGTATGAAAATGAAAAGCGGCGCCATCAATGGCGCCCGGTCCTATGCCGGTTACCAGCAGTCCAAAAACGGAGAAGCCTATACCTTCGCCATCATTGTTAATAATTACGATGGCCCGGCCGGGCCGGTAACAAAGAAAATATATGCCTTACTCGACAACCTGAAATAAGTGCATGGTTCAAAGTGCCTGCTTCTTTTGCGCAACCGTTGCCGCGAGAACGGTGAAAGACCGAACTTTAAACGACAGCCCCGTAAAAGACCCGGACATAAAACATAGAACATAAAACTTTTTACCTAATTTCGATTTTTAATGCAACTAAGCACAAAACACCTTCTTGGCATTAGGGAACTCACTCCACCGGATATTCAACTCATTTTAGATACGGCTGCCCAATTCAAAGAGGTATTGCAGCGCCCTGTTAAAAAAGTGCCTACGCTGCGCGATGTTACCATTGTGAACCTTTTTTACGAGAATTCTACCCGCACCCGTATGTCTTTTGAACTGGCGGAACGCCGGCTGAGTGCGGATGTACTGAATTTTGCGGCCAGCAGTTCTTCTGCCGCCAAAGGCGAAACCCTGCTGGATACGGTCAATAATATCCTGTCGATGAAGGTAGACGTGGTGGTGATGCGGCACAGCGCCAGCGGTGCGCCGCATTTCCTGGCCAAACATATACCGGCTGCCATTGTCAATGCCGGCGACGGCATCAACGAACATCCTACACAGGCTTTGCTGGATGCTTTTTCCATCCGCGAAAAAACAGGCAGCCTGGCAGGCAAAAAAATAGCCATTCTGGGCGATATCATGCACTCCAGGGTGGCGCTCAGCAATATCTATTTATTAAAAAAGATGGGCGCAGAAGTGATGGTGGCCGGTCCGCCTACCCTGGTGCCCAAATACATGCAGCAGGCATTCGGTATACAGGTAGAATATAACCTGGAAAAAGCCCTGCAATGGTGCGATGTGGCCAATGTGCTGCGCATACAGCTGGAGCGCCAGAACCAGGTCTTGTTCTCCTCGCTCCGTGAATACAACCTCGCTTACGGGGTTAAAAAAAGTATGCTCGACAGGCTGGGTAAGGAGATCGTGATCATGCACCCGGGTCCCATTAACCGCGGGGTGGAAATAGACAGTGATGTGGCCGATGGCCGGCAATCCATTATATTGCAACAGGTAGAAAATGGGGTAGCGGTTCGGATGGCCGTGTTATATTTGCTGGCCGGCGGCGGGGGAAGTAATTAGCAAGTACTTGACATCCTCCCCTTACTGATTTTGTGATTTTTTTATTCTGGGGTTGATTGTTGTAGGTATCAAATCACAAAATTACGGGATCACAAAATCAAAAAATTTCAATTCCTGCGTTATGGAAAAAATTTGTTTGTTCCCGGGTACTTTTGATCCCCTTACGCTGGGGCATGTAGACATCATCAACAGGGCCCTTCCGCTGTTCGACAAAATAGTGGTGGCGGTGGGTACCAACGCCGCCAAAACACCCATGTTCTCGCCCGAACAGCGGCTGCTGTGGATACAGGAAATATATGAACATGAACCCAGGGTAGAAGGCGCGGTGTACAAGGGACTTACCATTGAATTCTGCAAACAGGTAGGCGCCAGGTTTATATTAAGAGGCATCCGCTATGTCAGCGACTTTGAATACGAAAAAACAATTGCAGATGCCAACCGCGCCATGGACAAAGACATCGAGACCATCTTTTTAACGGGTGAACCCAAATACACATCGGTGGCCTCTACCATTGTGCGCGACATCCTGCGTAATTATGGCGATGCATCTCCCTTTATCCCCGATGTAGTAATTGCCTCCCTCAAACAACACAGTTAACAGACCTGCATGCGCACCTGGTTTAAAAAAGATTTATCACTGGCAGACCTGGCGCCCCTGGGCAAGGATACCATGGGCGAACATATTGGCATTGAATGGCTGGAACCCGGCGACGATTTTCTTTCCGCCCGGATGCCGGTCGATCAGCGCACCCGGCAACCTTATGGACTGTTGCACGGCGGCGCTTCGGTGGCACTGGCAGAAACCATCGGCAGCGTGGCTTCGGCCATGCTGATAGACAGCAGCAAATTTTACTGTGTGGGCCTCGAAATAAATGCCAACCATGTACGGGGTGTAAGAGAAGGATATGTAACGGGCACGGCTAGGCCATTGCACATCGGGGCCAGCACCCATGTGTGGGATATTAAAATAACAGACGAAAGAGGGAAACTCGTTTGTGTATCGAGGCTAACGGTAGCGATTTTGAAGATTCAACAATAAAAGATTCAAAAGCCAAAAGTCAAAAACGGTTGTCCGGATAAACGAAACAAGCGTTTTTTGCGATTTTCACTTTTGACTGTTGAATGTCATTTCCAGCACATCTTTTATTGAAGGGAAAGTGTTACTCAATAATTCAGGTAATTGTTGTTGACTGACCCACCTGGCTTCGGCAATATCTTCCGCTGCTTGCGGCACCAGTACCTGTTCATCGCTGATCTGCATATTGTACCAATGGCTTTCCTTTAAAATGAACTTGCCGCTTTCATGATAGGTGTGGTAAGTGGTTAACAGATGTTCCCCGAGCAGGATGTTTTGCAGGCCGGTCTCTTCTTCCACTTCCCGCAGGGCACATTGTTCAATGGTTTCGCCTGCATCCAGCTTGCCCTTGGGCAAATCCCATTTGGCGCGACGGAAGATCATGAGCAATTCCTTTTTGTTGTTTAAGACCAGGCCGCCGCCGGCCTGGATCACCGTAAACTTTTTCCAAAAAGCTTTTTGCAATTCATCCAGGTTGGTATGCAGCAAAATACCGGCATGTATTTTCGGCTGCTCCATTTCATGTATCATCGACTTAATGGCCTGCGGCGAAAATTCGTCAATGAATACTGCGTCGTCATGGTGCATAAAAGGTTCCAGCAGTGCATCCACCACATCGCAGAGAAATAAGCGCTTGTCGTTAAAATAGATCTTTATGTACATGCAGATAATTCAATATTTTAAATTTAAAAAAATAAAAAAATCTTTGACTGTCAG
>CAXTMV010000174.1:0-12182 GCA_964245425.1 uncultured Flavihumibacter sp.
ATATAAAAGTTACCCGCGACCACAAGAAACTGAGCTTCCAGGATATCATTGATAAGCTTAGTGGGGGAGATTCAGCAAAAACAACTGCAAAACAGTCCTCGCCGATGCGTGTTAACCTCGGTAAAATGACGATAACGGATGCCGAGATTCATTACACGGATAAACAAACGCCTTTTGATTATTATATAAAAAAAGGAAATTTTGAAACCCTGGGTAAGCACTGGGATGAAGACAGCATGGCTTTTACCTATTCGTTTTTATCCGGACCTTCGAAAGGCAGCATGCAGGGAAAATTCAATGTCAATTTCAAAACAAGCGATTACCTGTTGACTGACCGGATCGATGGCTTCGACCTGAAGCCCATGGAACAATATGTAAAAGACCTTGCCAACTATGGCAATTTGCAGGCGGTGCTGGACGCCGACTTACTGGCCCGGGGAAATTTTCACGACGCTGAAAAAATTGTGGCATCAGGGCCCGTATCCTTAAGGGATTTTCATTTGGGTAAAAGCCCCGGCGATGATTATATGTCTTTTGAAAAATTACGCATTGTTGTCACTGAATTAAGCCCTGTTAACAACAAATATTTTTTTGATTCTATTGCGCTCATCCATCCTTATGTGAAATACGAACAATATGATAATTCCAACAACCTGGAAACCATGTTCGGAAAAAAAGGCGCCCATATTACCAGTACCAGTGAAAATCCGGAAAAACTGAATATCATCATTACCATCGGAAAATATATAAAAGCGCTGGCCAATAATTTTTTCAGGAGCAGTTATAAAGTAAATAACCTGGGGATCAGCAGGGGCGACCTCGTTTATAACGACTTTTCTTTAAGTGAAGAATTTTCTACGGGCCTGCATGGCCTGAATATAGTGGCAGATTCTATTAATAAAAAACGTAAACGGGTGAATGTCTATTTAAAATCTGCTTTAAAACCTTATGGCAACATGGCTGTCCACCTCAGCATCGACCCGAAAGACAGCTCTTATTACAATCTCGACTACCATATAGAAAATATTCCCGTATCGATGTTCAATCCGTATACCGTTACCTATACCTCCTATCCACTTGACCGCGGCACCCTTGCCGTAAACGGCCAGTGGAATGTGCTGGGCGGCGAGATAAACAGCAGGAACCATCTGATCATTGTAGACCCGCGTGCCACCAAAAGAGTACGGGGAAAGGATAAGAAATGGCTGCCACTGCCGCTTATTTTTGCTTTTATCAGGGAACGCGGCGACGTGATAGATTATGAAATTCCCATCACCGGGAGTTTAAAAAACCCCAAATTTCATTTCCATGACGCCATCATGCACTTACTGGCGAATATTTTTGTGAAACCTGCCACCACCCCTTACCGTTTTGAAGTAAAGAACATCGAAAAAGTGATTGAAAAATCATTGCAAATAAAATGGCCGCTGATGAGCAGCACCTTGCTGTCCAGCCAGGATAAGTTTCTTTCCGAGACGGCAGCATTCCTCAGCAAAAACAACGAGGCGTCCCTTGCTGTGGAACCTTTTGAATATACTGCAAAAGAGAAAGAACGTATTATCTTTTTTGAAGCCAAGAAAAAATATTATACCAGTACCAACAAGATTACTGCGGCGGCATTTTCTGAAAAGGATTCATTGGACGTTACTAAAATAGCCATACGCGACAGCAGTTTTATGCGTTACCTGAATGCAAGGGTAAAAGACAAACTGTTATTTACGCTGCAGGAAAAATGCAGCAAACTGGTTGGCACAATAATAATTGAGAATGAACTCAGGCGCCTCAATAAAAGCAGGCAACAGGTTTTCATGGCATATTTTAAACAACAGCAGGTTGCCAGCCGTGTAAAAATACAAAGTACTAAAAACATGATACCTTTTGATGGATTTTCCTATTATGACATTCATTATAAGGGCGATCTGCCCCCAGACTTGCAGAAAGCTTATGAAAAAATGGCCCAACTGAACGAAGAAGGCCCGAGAAAAAAATACAAAAAGGAGCATAAAAAAGCATTGCCGTAAATGGTAGCGCCGGTTACAGCCTTGGTTTACTGCCAGTGGCTTCATCGTATACCTATCTTATCGGAGGGTGTCTTTTACTTTTCTGTTCAGTGTCAGTTTTACCTTAATTTTTCCATCGTCATCATTTACTGCCCGCAGCCAGATATTCCCCAGTTTGCGTCGGTCAGTACCCTGGTTTTGTAAAACACTGTCACCCGAAAAACTATTATCGCTTAAATTACTGAAAGGCAATTGTAACAGCAAGTCGGTATTTTTTTTATTGAGTCCATATTTACCCTCTATGAAGAGCCGGAATGCCGTACTCTGCACTTCCATGCGGTTTACATAAATACCGTCGGCGCTGATATCGAACCGGTCTTTTATTTCTGCGAATTTTACATGGTCAAGGTTCCTTTTTTTAAACACAAATGTTTTGAGCCGTTCAAAGGGCGAGAAATTATCGAGCGACCCGTCTTTCAATGAAAATTGAACGGAACCATGCATACTTTCCGGCACAATATGGCCTGCACTGCTTATATCCAATTGCAAATTAGCGGCGGTTAAAAAATTACCCCTGAGTTCCTGGTAAGTAACGGCTTCCTGGCCAAAATTATCAAATGCATACAGCAGTTTATTAATATCTGCATTGCTGACTGCCACTTGTATACCAGCCCGGTGATTACCGTCGGTTGTTATAGCAACCCTTCCTTTTGCCTGGATGGTGCCGGAACCTACCTGGAACGCAATTTTCGACAACAGCCATTGGGCTGGTTCAAACCTGATATGCGCCTCAAAGTTTTTTGCTTCCAGGTGCTGGTTTTTTATATTCCCCGCTTTCATCGTAATATCAATGACGCTATTGCCAATAAATAAATCGATGGCACGGGACAGGGAAGACAGGTCTTTGGCTGCGCTGGAAGACTTACTGCGCATCTTCCTTCCCGCGAACAGGGAGGTAAAGTTGCCAAGATCTACGGCCGGCGTTACAACTGCACAGGTAATCAGCGCCGGGCGCAGGCTATCGGCAGATAACAGCTTTCCGCGCATATTGCTTCCATCTACATTGATGGTAAACTGGTTTGACTGGTATCGGCAAACAAATCCGCGCATGCTGATGCTGTCTTTGAACAAATGTATCACCCCGTTACAGCCGGTGAAATCAAAATCTCTGGGCACGTAATTAACGGACCCGTTTGAAATGGTAATAACGCCCTGTACTTTTTCTATTGCAGGCACACCGTCTTTCAGGGGTCCATCGTAGGAAAGATCAAAAAGTGCGCGGCCATTTTCAAATGCCATTTCTTTTAAAGACAACATTGCATCCAGTTCCCGCAGGGACGCATCTGCGCGCACATCTGCTTTTAATGCGGGGGAGTCAAGATTGCTGATGATAATATTTTTGGCGGTTACCGGTATCTTATTCCAGCGACAGCTAAACCCTGAAAAACGGATGGCAGTATTCTTATCCGAGTAAGTAGAATCCGGGTTGACACTGTTGGTAAAATGACCGGTGAAGGCACAGTCGGAAAGTATAGCAAATGAAGTAGTAATACTGTTTTCTTTAGTACTGCAGCTGATATCAACAGAAGGCTCGTGTGCCGGCAATAGCGAACCGGCAATGGTACCCTTTACCTGAAGCGCTCCTTTTACATCATATTGATTCAGTTTTTTACGGATGGCCGTTGTTACCATTTTTTCGGCCGTTGCATACACAAGGTTGTTGGTTTCAAATCTAACGCTGAACGCAGGAGCTGCTTTATCAAAGATAAAATAGCCATTCAATAAAAAAGGATGTCCTTCAATATCCACTTGAGCCGGACTAAAAGCCAGTTTTTTCTTTTCCGCTTCATACAGCAGTTTCCATTTGCCGTCAATGGATGCATTTTCGAGGTAGGCACCTTTAACAAGGTTAAAGCCCAGCCCTTTTTTCATCTGTATCTTTTCCTGCATCTCAATGGCGACCCCGGTGGCCGACTGACTGGTGGATGCCTCCAGTTTATGCACGTATAAAGAGATCTCTTTCTGCTTTATTTTGTCTTCCACTATTATGTCGAGGTCTGTGATAGTGAAATTGTCAATGGCTGTTTTATCATTTGATGCATCCTGCGCACCTGTTACAAAGTTTTTTTTGGCAGCAAGCAGGTAAGTGTTTGTATAACCGGTGCTGTCGGTAAAAATATGCAGCCTGCCTTCTTTAACATGAATATTCCGAATGGTCCTGGAAGAAAACAATATTCCAAATGGATTGAAGGTGCTGGAAACACTGCCAAGCGAAAGCAGGGGTGCATGTCGCACAGAATCCGTCCACACAATATTTTCTGCGCTGAAAGAAATCAATGGAAAATCTTTCCATACACTGATATCAATATCCTTGATGCTAACATCGCCATTCAGGTTTTCTTTTAATAGCTGCGCCGCTTTGTCGAGGATTTGCTGCTTATGCCGTCCTGCATAGATGCCGGCCACCAGTAAAAGCAGTAAATACAATAGCCCGGCGCTTATTATCCCGATGACCGCTTTTTTAAATATCTTTTTGCTCATCGGCTTATTTTGCTGCTGTTGCAGCCCCTTTTATTGATCACTGCACCTACCGCCATCAGCGGGATTGTCCATTTATATTGTCATTACCTAAAAAACCATCACAAGCAGGGTGATTGATAGGGTTTGCAATGTATATGCCTTAAAATTATACCACGATTACCAGCAGTCATTACGGCTATTGTACAGGATTCTGATGGAACTTATTTCGAAACCGGGCAATAAATTCCACAGACCTGAACCGCCCCCACAGCCTTCGTTTCAGCGCGCGTGGTTATCCGTTAGCCAGCCGTTTTCCATTACCGGAAACGCGCATAGTACTTAAAAAGAGCCGCAGTTCCTGGCGAATGGCTTTACCCGGTGGCATGGGGGCCAGCGGGATAATTTTAAATGGAATGCCTGGATTAAGCTCTTTAATATCCTGCAATGCCGCTTCCCAATCACGCCCAACCGGAATTGACATAAAAATATTTTCAGGCAGTAGTCAAAAACAAGCAGCGTCAGTTTTTTATCCGGAAAATCATTGCCTTCAAATGTGAAGAAACGGAATTTCTCCTTAGGTGACGCAAAATGAATCAGCTCATCCCGCCTGGGCCTGGCAATAGCTTTGACAAACTGGCGAACACTATTAAAATTAACCGGATCCCGTTCCATATACCCAAATTAGGCAGCACCGGCTGCCCTAAAACGGAGTTGCATTCTTTGTTGAAAACTATTCTTCATACCCGTTTTTTCTTCCGCTATGCGTTGATACAAGGGCGTATTCACCCACAGGCAACCCGGAAATTTCAATGCGGTAAAGCGCCAGCCTTGCCTGGCAAATGAAAAAAAACAAGTACCTTCCTTTTACCCCAATACAACCACTAACATGAGAAAAATTGCTACGGGCTTATTTTGCCTTCTCTGCCTGTCTGTAACTGCACAAAAAAAGAAAACCAGTACCGACCGTTTTGCTGGCCTGGATACGGCTTTTGCCCGTGTGTTGAAGGATTGGAAAGCCGCAGGTTTTGCAGTGGCGGTGGTAGAAAAGGACAAAGTCATTTACGCCAAAGGCTTTGGTTACAAGGACTGGGCGTCAAAAGTACCCGTAACGGCCAATACTCAATTTGCCATCGGCTCCTGCACCAAGGCCTTTACCGCTTCGCTTATTGGGCTATTGGCCAAAGAAGGGAAACTGGACATCGATAAACCCGTCCGTAATTACCTGCCGGCACTGCATTTTTTCAATAATGACATGAATAATAATGTTACGCTGCGCGATATGATGTGCCACCGGACCGGGGTTTCACGCTACGATTATTCCTGGTATTTTTTTCCTTCCCGCTCCAGGGATAGCTTGCTGCAGCGTGTTCAATATATGGAACCTTCTGAACCACTGCGCAGCAAATGGCAGTATAATAATTTCATGTTTATGCTGCAGGGCCTGGTAACTGAAAAACTCAGCGGCAAATCCTGGGAAGACAATATCCGGGAACGCCTGTTTCAGCCGCTCGGTATGACCAACTCCAATACATCGCTTGCCGAATGGATGACCGCTAAAGATCTGTCACTGGGTTATACGATAAAACACGATACGCTGATTGATAAAACGGATTACTATGATCTCAGCGGCATGGCACCGGCCGGCAGCATTAACAGTAGTGTGAATGATATGGCCAAATGGGTCAGCTTATGGATCAATGGTGGTAAATACCAGGACAAAGAAATAATTCCTGCCCCATACATCAGCGAAGCCATTAGTTCACAGATGGTCATCAATGGCGCATTGCCCGGAAAAGAACAGCCGGATGTATACCTGTCCAATTATGGTTTTGGGTGGATACTGAGTAGCTACCGCGGGCATTACCGGGTAGAACATGGCGGCAATATAGATGGCTTCAGTGCGAATACCTGCTTTTTTCCGGCGGATAGTATTGGCATTATAGTTTTGTCCAATCAAAGCAGCTCGCAGGTACCTTCCCTGGTAAGAAACCTGGTGGCCGACAGGATGCTGAAGCTTGCTTACAATGATTGGGAAACGGCATTTTACAGCAGGGACACCGCTGCAAGAGCAAAGGGAAAACTTGTTGCAAAAACAGTGGTATCAAACCGCAAAAAGGGAACGCATCCTTCTCATTCACTGAGCGACTACACCGGTTCTTTTGCAACCCAGGGCAAAGAAAGTTTTAACATAGAATTGCAACACGATTCATTGTTTTTGCACACGCCCATTCAAAGTTTATGGCTGCGACATTACCACTATGACATTTTCAATTTGTGGGACAAAGATGATATAAAGGACAATGATACCAGCAACACCGATGGCCTTAAAATTTCTTTTGTAACGGATGAAGCCGGCAATATAATCAGCGCCACCATTCCGCTGGAAGAAACCGCAAAACCGATCGTGTTTACAAAAACGGAGAAAGCCAAACTGCTTTCCAGGGACAGCCTTCAAAAATATGTAGGCGATTACACGCTGTCAGGCACCAACCTTAAAGTATACATTAAAGGAGAGAACACCCTGTATGTTTTTGTGCCGGGTCAACCCGAATATGAGTTGATCCCGGTAGGCGACAACAGGTTTAACGTAAAAGTGCTCACCGGGTACAGCGCACAGTTTACTGCCAATGCCAAAGGTGAAATAACAACGATGGTATTGGTACAACCCAACGGTAGTTTTTCAGCAACACGTGTGGTCGTAAAAAAATTATAGCGCACTATTCTGTTCACAAACGCTTTATCGGATGGGCCAGCGCGGCCTTTACTGGCTGAATATTCATGGCCGCGAGAGAAAATGGGTGTTATACGATTATTTAGATCTTTATTACGCCTGCTATTTCAGCTTTCTTCGCAGCCAGGCCCTTACCGGTTCATCGTAGAACTTTAAACTTGCATAAGCCAATATAATAGCTGCTGAGAAGGTGAGCAATGCATAGGGCCACGCCTGCCACAGTGTAATGCCGCTGTGATTGCTTACCCATGCCACGAAAAAATAGACAATCGCATAATGAGTCATGTACAAGGGATAGGAAAGACGGCCGAGGAACTGACAAATCTTATCTTCTGCTTGACTACCCACCACCCCGCTGGCACCGATGTATACAATTAGCGGAAACACAATGATGATACAAAAAGATTCGTATAAGCCATTCATCCAGAGATGTTCTGCGCCGCCTATTCTTGGCATAAACAAAACAATCGCCACCAGCACACTACAATACAAGAAAGCGTTCTTGATATAGGCTGGCCTTGCTACCCGCGATAATAACAGGCCGGCAAAAAATGGAAACATCGTGCGTGTCATTCCTGTACGAACCTGTTGAACATTCAACGTCCAGCCACCGGTAACATCTCCGTTAGGATTGGTAACGGCAAAATGCAACAGCACCGCCGCTGCCAGTACAACAAAACAAGCCAATGCCTTATTAGACAATTTCCTCAGGCCCACTGCGTAGAGGATATTGGCTATGTACTCGAAAAATAATGACCAGCCAACGCCATCGAGCGGATGCATTTCTTCCCAGCCACGTATATCCATAGCGAGTGGAATGGGTAAAATTGTATAGCCTATGAGCATAACTACGATAAGCTTCCACACCGGAACAGTATGAATCAGCGGCCAAACGGTTGAATCGGTAAAGTAAAAACCAATAGCGCCGAGCGTCATCCCCAACACAACAAGTGGCTGCAGCCGCTCGAAGCGGCGTCGAAGAAAGCCGCCGATGGTTAATTTATTCCATCTGTCGTCGTATGCATAACCAATCACAAAACCGGATAAGAGAAAGAAAAAATCAACCGCCAGGTAACCATGGTTTACAACATTGTTAAGGTGGCTGCTGGACAGTGGTTCAGCAAGATGAAAGACTACTACAATAATAGCCGCTACACCCCGAAGTCCATCTAATATTTGATAATGCGGCTTTGTACCAAGCTTGTTATTATTCACAATCTTAATTAATCAAATGCAGGTTTTACTTTTCTCCGTCTTTCTTCATACTAACTTCTAACGCAAAAAAACATGGCCGAATATAATCAAATTTTAGATTGTTACTATGTAAGCCAGTAATTATCGTTTTCCCGCAAATCGCTCCAAAAAAAACGCAGGAGTTACCTGCGTTTATAGGAAATTAAATTACAGCATGTATATACTGGCTGATGCCCTTGTTAGTATCCATTTTTTATAACTTTTAAGCTTTCACCATCTTTTAGTTATGAAATAAGTACTGTTTACAAAATTGCCAAAGTTAATCTGCTGGCTGTTGTTGCTTATTTGTATGTTCTGTAAAGCCCTGCCATTGATATCATACAAAGTTGCCATACTGCCTACCAACCCATTACCAACGAGTATGGTTACTAAACCAGGCGTCGGGTTCGGGTACACGATAGCGTTCACCGTACCATTTTGCCCGTACGTCAGGATGATGGTGTTGCTGTAGGAATAATTGCCATCGAGATCTGTTTGCTTTAAACGGTAATAGATGTTTATGCCGTTAAATTTATGTATCCCGTAGCCGGTAAACTGGTAGGCAAGGCTTGACTGGTTGCTACCGGCCAGTGTGGTAACTGTACCTATTTTGCTAAATGACACCCCATTGCGAATTCAAGTTCGGATTGTGCAACAGTGGCGTGCACCTGAACCCTGGCAGAATCGGTCTTTCCATTTTTCTTGGTGAAGATGGTAACAATGGCGGGTACAGGTGTTTGGGTAACGCCTGTTTTTTGTTCTGGGCTACCAGCTTGTTTAAAAGGCACGGCAATACAATAACTCCGCTGAAGGGTGTCAACTTTTTCATTACCAATATTTTACGGTTTTATTTAACTGTTTTTACAGGCTGGAAGTCAAGGCATTTTAAGGGGTTTCAACCAGATAAGATTTTACGGTGGCCTTTTTAGCGCTGTAATAATAGCACCCAAAAAAAGCACCCGCAGAAATCCATATGTATTATTTTTATAGTCATGGATAATTTTTGTCTGGCAGGCATTATCTTTCGAAAATTGGCCCTGTAGCAGTGAACATGCGTTGCCTTCCTTAATTAATTGCGGGATATTTATTAGTGGCGTATATTTAAATTTTTTCGGCTTTATTTGTCAATCGATTTGTATCCAGGTACCAAACACTGTTTATAAAATGAGAAAACTATTGCTGCTTGTTTCGGCTTGTCTTGTGTCTGCCATTTCTTTTGCACAAAGTTCGTTGTGGTCAGACATAGATCCTTCCTCTGCAAACGCTTACACCGACAGGGCTCAAAACCTGCTTCCACAACATTTCAGGCTTATCAGGCTGAATAAGCTGCAGGCAAACCGGCTACAGCAACAAGCTGCACGGAGTGTACCACGGGTACAGGTGAACACGGCTGAATTATTTGATTTGCCCCTCCCCAATGGTAAAAACATCGCCACGAACCTGGTAGATGCGCCCATTTTATCGCCAGAACTCCAAAATGCTAATCCAGGCATCAAAACCTACCAATTGGTTGACCCGGCAGGCAAGAACGTTATTTCAAGGCTTACCTTTTCCGACCTGGGCATCAGCGGTATGATTTTTACCAAAGAAGGAACGGCTTATATCAATCGGGCAGGATCTGTTAACCCGGACGTATACATGGTGTATTATATTAAAGACCTGCCGGCAAACACCGGCGTAGCCTGCGCGGTTAAAGAGGAGATAGTCAATGCTGGGTTCCGGGAATCTGCTGTAGAGGCAGGTGATGGCAAAAAACGGACTTTCCGGGTTGCTATTGCAGCCACCGGCGAATATACCACCTGGGCGGGTAGCCAGGCCAATGCGCTTGCCTATATCACCAGCACCATCAGTGATGTAACGGCCATCTATGAACGCGATGCCACCATTAGTTTTACCCTTGTTTCCAATAACAGTATTATATTCACAGATCCAACTACTGATCCTTATGCAACAGTTGGTTTTCCCACCAGCGCCCTGCTTAACACCAATCAGTCTACGCTTACCAGCAATATTGGTGCTGGCAATTTTGATATGGGTATGGTTTTTAATAATGGCTGGAACGGGGGATTGGCCGGCGTAGGCATCACCTGTAACAATGCTAACAAAGGCAGGGGGGCGGCAGGTTTAAATTTCGGTGTTGGGGCAAATCCAACGGCAGGCCCCCAGGGCCCGATATTTTCCGGTACTGTTGCGCATGAGATGGGGCACCAGTTCAGCGCTACCCATAGTTTTACTGCCACCAATGGCGCCTGCACCGGCAATCCAACGCCGGCTACTGCCTATGAGCCCGGTGGTGGCTCAACACTGATGGCTTATGCAGGTTCCTGCAGTCCTAATTCCTATCAGAACAATACGGATTTATATTTCCATGCCGGCAGTATTGCGCAGATACAGTCTTATGTAACGGGCGGCAGTGCATCCTGTGCCACACCGGTAACCATTGCTAACACGCCGCCCACCGTTACCGTACCGGCTACCTCTTATAACATTCCGGCATCCACCCCTTTCACCCTAACTTCTACGGGAGCGGATGCTGACGGCAATTCACTGACCTATACCTGGGAGCAAATGAACCCGGGTGATACCAATACGCTTGCGCCGCAGTCTACCAATACCATTGGGCCTCTTTTCAGATCCTATCCGCCGGCTGCTTCCAGCAGCAGAACATTTCCGCGGTTGTCTGATATTGTGGCCGGCAATACCACGCCCTATGAAGTATTGCCAGGTGTTGGCAGAACAATGGATTTCAGGGTAACCGTACGCGACCAGGCGGCAGGCGGTGGCGCCACTGCAGAAGCGAATGTGTCGCTGACTGTAATTGGCACGGCTGGCGCTTTCAGTGTAAGCTCGCAAAGCAGTGCAACCAGCTGGTCCGCCAATGGCAGCAATACAGCCACCATCACGTGGAATGTGGCCAATACCACTGCTGCACCGGTAAGTTGCAGTAATGTGGATATTCTTTTTTCTACTGATGGCGGGGTAACCTTCCCCTACACCCTGGCCTCCAATACGGCCAATGACGGAACCGAAACGATCACCATTCCAAGCCTGCCTACTTCTATCGGGCGTTTAAAAATTCAGTCGAGAAATAATATATTCTTCAATATAAATAAGGCCGATATAACGGTAACATCTACCTGTGCTGCTGAAGGCGCTACCTTCACCCCCGCTGCGAATGTGAGTGCTGCTGCCGGAAGTGCATCGCTGCACCTGGCACCCAGCCCCGCGTATGGAAGTGTGGTGCCCGTATCCGGCCAGGTTACCAGTTCGGACCCTTCTTCAACGCTCGTATTACTGGATAGTACTACACTGGGACCAAAACAGTTTAGCAATGTTACCAACGATGACAGCTATTCATTTACCGTTAATGTGGCCGGCAGTTATACGTTTACGCCAAGCGGTGCTTCACCCATCGTATTAGATATTTATGCTCAAAGCTTTAGCCCGGCCAGCCCTACAACCAACTTTATAACTTCGAATATTACGTATGGAGATGTAACCGGCACGCCCCGTTATAATAATGGCGGCAGCCTTGTGGTGTCGCTGACACCCGGCAGGTATTATGCACTCAGCGTTGGTAGCTTTGCACCGGGCTCACCGGCACTACCTGCCACGTATAGTGTTACGGTAACCCCGCCTTCAGGGGGTAATTTATACAGCGGGCCACAGAATCCGGGAGCATCCTTTAATTATACTTA
>CAXTMV010000175.1:0-12089 GCA_964245425.1 uncultured Flavihumibacter sp.
GATTTTCATACGGGTATTATTTTTGTTCCTGACCCTCAGCATCGGTTCCTTTTTTTTAATCAAAGGCACCGGTTGGTATGTTTACCTGATCATCCTCACCCCCCTTATTATTTACCAGCTGGTCGATTTTTACCGCTTTCAGAAAAAAGCCCATGATGAACTGGATCAGTTTGTAGAATCGGTTCATTACCGCGATTTCTCCCGTTATTTTGATGTAAAACATGCGCCGCTTGACCTGCAACCCTTGCGCCAGGGCTTTAATGAAATCAACACAACTTTCAAGGTCATCAGCAAAGAGAAGGAAACACAGTATCAGTACGTGCAAAAAATACTAGAGCTGGTAGAAACCGGTATCCTCAGTTACCAGGAAGAAAGCGGAGAGGTGATATGGATGAATGAATCATTGAAACAATTACTGCAATTGCCTTACCTGAAGACCATTCACTCGCTCCAAAAAAGAGACGAACAATTGTACAACAGCATCCTGGTATTAAAGCCGGGGGAAGGAAAGATTGCCACCGCTCACCACGATAAATCTTCTTTTAAGATACTGATGTCTGCCACAGCTTTTCAGACCGAGGGCAAGAAATTCAAGCTGATCGCTTTTCAGAACGTAAACGAGGCGCTGGATGAAACAGAATCAAAAGCCTGGCAGAAACTATTGAGCGTAATGACGCATGAGATCATGAATTCCATTGCACCCATTTCCTCGCTGGCCGAAACACTAAAAAGCCGGCTTAAACAATCGCTGCCGCGGCTTAACAATGAGACCGGTTCCGTTGACGACCTGGAGCTGGGTATCGATACCATTAAGCGGAGAAGCGAAGGACTGTTGAAATTTGCAGAAACCTATCGCAACCTCAATAAGATCACTACACTGAACCTGAAAAAAGTCTTTGTCCGCGATTTGTTTGAAAACCTGCATCACCTGATGCAACCTACCCTCGAACAAAAAAACATCGATCTGGAAATCATATTGAAAGATACCGACCTGTTGCTGGAAGCAGATACCAACCTGCTGGAACAGGTACTGATCAATCTCATCGTAAATGCCATTGAAGCCGTAAAAGAAAAAACAGAACCCCGCATTATTCTGTCTGCCTATGTGGCCAATAATAAGAAAACGGTTGTAAAAGTAACCGACAATGGCAATGGCATGACGGAAGAAGTGCTTGACAAAATTTTTATTCCTTTCTTCAGCACCAAGAAACATGGCAGTGGTATCGGGCTCAGTCTCTGCAAGCAGATCATGATGCTGCACAAAGGAACTATCCAGGTGCAGAGCACGGAAGGAGAGGGCACGTCTTTCCTGCTGCAGTTTTGATCAATTACTGATTGTACAATCCTACATCAGTCTTTTGTTTTTTTACCTGGTAACAACGCACCCGATTCTACAGCGCCGGCATAACTGCCCCGACCGGAAGGCAGGGGCCGGCCATAGAAATCTGTTTTGATAAAGCTGTAAACGGAGGCGGCGCCACCGGTTAATTTTAGGGCGGGTCCGGGTTCATAGCCAATAGTATCCCGCAGAATGGTTTTGTCCCATTTCTTAAATGCCTTATTGCCTTTTGCAACCAGCTGTTTCGGTTTGCTGGAAACAATGGCGACAATATATTTTCTGCTGGTATCGAAAGGATAATCATATTCGGGCGCTATGATCAGGTTAAAGGAACATTCAAGGCTGTCTTGGTTTACAATGTCAACCACAAAACCATAATAAGGGCCATTGTAACTATTTCTTTTTGTTCTGTAAACCGTGTTGTGCAGGCAAACTGCTTTAATGGGAAATAACCCATTTTCTTTGTTCCGGTTGCCGCCCAGGTTCTGGTTAAATTCAAAGGCCGAATAGCTCAGGTTATTGTGAATGATGTTTCGCCAGGCACGGCAGGCCGTAGCGGGTTCCAGGTAACCTGGCAGGCCCGACCAGCCGAGCGGGCAGCTGCGCAGCAACTGGGCATAACTGTTTTCCTGGAGGCATTCACTGACCTCTATACTGCCATACCAGGTAATGCTGGCCGAATGGCTGTTTTGCACGCTGCCGGCACCGAGTATGTTTTTAAAAACGCAATGGCGTACCTGGCAACCAAAACCGGTACCGGCAATGGCGGCTACTGTTGCCGGGTAAGTATTTGTTATGTTTTGAAAGGTGTCGGACGTAAATGTTATATCCAGTGCCATTGATCTTTTTATCTCCGGGGTGCCCGTATTCCAGTTGGTTGAGACCTGAACAACATTTGCATTCCGGAAGCCGTCAAAAAAACAATCCTGGTAACTGATATTATAAAAGGTCTGGAATTTTTTTCCTGCGAAGACCATCCGCGCAGGCATATCCGGATCGTCCCACTGCTGGCAGGGTTGATCCTTGTAGCTGCCTTTCGGATTTATCCACCGGCAATGGCGAAATCTCAGATCGTGTACGGCGTAACTGAATTTACTGACCCCGTAAAAATCATCATGCAGCATATTCTCGATCAGAACAAAGCGTACATCGAAATTGCTGAGCGACTGAAATTGTTTGGGTGAACTGATCTGGCTGCCCGGCAGCCATATTACCACGATATTGTTTGAAGAGTCGCCGTTGAGGTGCTGGTACTGAACACTATTGTATTTGGCGGTAGCAGGTACAAATAAGGTATCGCCTGGCTGCAATGCAGGGCGGGTACTGCTGTTGCTGATGATGATATTGCCACGGGTAGCCTGCAGCGTATAAGACCTGCCTGCCCTAGCCGCCAGCGCTGAGAAACAAAAAAAGAAGATCCAGGTTGTTTTCATGCGGTCAAAGTAATAAAAAAACGAATGCCCTGTATAGAAAACAACTTGTATATAACGGCCCGGCGCTTTTATTTTGTGTATTTTGCCGGTTGAATTGTACCAGCTATGCAAATGCAGGAAAACCATTCACTAAAATCATACAATACATTCGGGATTGATGCGAGCGCCCGTTTTTTCGCTTCTTTTTCCAATTCAGCAGAACTTGTTGCATTATTGTCTGCCGGCCTAAGACTTTCGGCTACCGGGTCCCGGCTCCTTCTTCTCGGCGGTGGCAGCAATATATTATTTACAGCAGACTTCAACGGCCTGGTGCTTAAAAATGAGATCCGCGGGATTGAGCAGGTAGGCGAAGACGATGAATATATATACGTGAAAGCAGGCGCCGGCGAGAACTGGCACCATTTTGTGCTGCATTGCCTGGCGCATAACTGGGCCGGCGTGGAAAACCTATCGTTGATACCGGGCAGCACGGGTGCCAGCCCGCTTCAGAACATAGGGGCCTACGGAGTAGAGATCAGGGATGTATTTCATGAACTGGAAGCCTTTCATATAAAGGAACAGGCCCGGGTAGTATTCAGCCTTTCCGATTGCGCCTTCGGTTACCGCGACAGTGTTTTTAAAAATAAATACCGGCAGCAGTTTGTGATACTAACTGTTACGTATAAGCTAAGAAAGACCCCCCGGTTTAATACCAGCTATGGTGCTATCATGCAGGAACTGGAAAAAGCAGGGGTACAGGAGCTGTCTTTAAAAGCCGTCTCGGATGCTGTTATCCGTATCCGTTCTTCCAAATTACCCGACCCGGCCGTTACGGGTAATGCCGGAAGTTTTTTCAAGAATCCCCAGGTGCCTGCGCAACAGTTTGAGGCATTGAAGAAAGCATTTCCCTCTATTCCGGGATATCCGCAGGAGGGGAGTATAAAACTGGCGGCAGGCTGGCTGATAGAGCAATGCGGCTGGAAGGGTTATCGCCGCGGAGACGCCGGCTGCTATTCAAAACAAGCGCTGGTACTGGTTAATTTCGGACAGGCAACCGGTCGGGAAATATTCGATTTAAGTACAGCAATTCTTGACACCGTTCAGCAGAAATTCGGCGTGCTGCTGGAGAGAGAAGTAAATATTATTTGATTTTTGCGTGTTGAGATTTGTCTGCGGTTTTGCCGAATCACAACATCAGCGATCGTTTTTAGACCGGGAGACCCGGGGTTAGCACCCCGGGCCAAATAAAAGAAATCATGCCATTCCAACTGCTGCCATATATGTCAATCAGTTATTTCGCCGGTTTTACGCTGCTCCAGTTTTCACCTCTTTTAATGCGTAGGATCTGCGTGTCTGTTATTTTAAATTTTTTTACCAGCGTTTTCATTTTCTTTCCTTCATTGAGCAATTTTTTGAGTTCGCTCACTTTTTCTACTGTAAGTTTTGCACCCCGCGGATGATCCTTATACAGGGTTACGCGATCTCTTTTTTCTGCTATTACAAAAGGGCTCGATTGCTGGTGCCGGTAATTTTCTTCCGGGGTCATCCATTTAAGATTGTCGGCCCTATTATTAAGTTTGTCATAATCAAGATGACCCACCACTGTGTGCCTGGGCGATTTTGCCTTACAGAAATAGTCAGCTACCAGGCGGTGTATCAGCGAATGATAGTGCATGGTCCGATCTTTAATGTCTTGCTGGCGGGCCTTGCGAAGAGCCATCTTCATGTTTTTGATGGTGGCCATGTTTTCCGCCATCTGAACCTTTGTTTTTTTGGCGGCCGGGTCATTTTTCTTCTTCGTCAGCAACGCATGTTTCTGAACATTTATCTTTGCCTGCAACGCAATCACCTGCTGGTGTTGATCTTCCAGCAAGGCTTTCTTTTTCTTGTCTTTTGGTTTGTACAATTTTAACCGGATAATACGGTACCCGTTAATGGTAGAACCTTTTAAAATTTCGCCGGCGGAAAATTTGTTGAACGCTTTCAGTTGGCCCATATTGGATACCTGCAACTGATAATCATTGGTGAACTTAAAGCCAAATGTAATTACTTTCCATTTTTCTCCCTGAAACTTTGTAGACATGTGTATGATTGAAATTGTAAAAACTGGTGAAACCGTACATGATATCTGGGACAAGGTTTAGTAGGTTATACCGGGGATAAGGCTGAGTAGTTAATAACCAGTGGTCAAATATAAGTATTTTCCCTTATTGGAACCAATACCAAAATGAAGTTAAAACAGAATATTTAAACTGCCATTCAAAAATACCTAAAATTTTAACCTCAGTCAATCATTTGCGATTCATTAACCGATACAACGATTCATTCATCATAATGTTTCAGTTAATTAAAAATATATCCCCACGCCATGTGGTCAGCCGGTAGTGATTGGTCGGCAGGCATTGATCGGCAATAACATTTCATTTACATACATGACCAATGTTGGCATTGTTGGGTTGAACTTTTTCAGACAGACAATTTCAGGCTTAGGACTTCAGACTACTAACTACCGACGATGGCTATCGACTCAACCCTTCAGTTGTTTAAAAGCATCTCCCAGGTGCAGGCAGATATCGCCGGCAATCATGGCTTCTTCCGTTAACTGCAGCGCCACAAAATCTCCTGCCAGCCCGTGCAGGTAAACACCCAGCAACGCAGCCTGTTCTGGCGGATACTGTTGCGCTAATAAGGATGTGAGGATGCCGGTGAGCACGTCGCCACTACCGCCGGTTGCCATGCCTGGGTTTCCGGTGCTATTAAAAAAGCAATGGCCGCCTGGCATGGCCACCAGGGTGCGATGTCCTTTCAAAACAATGATCAGCTCCAGTTCTTTTGCTTTTTGCTGCGCCAGTCGCATCCGTTCAAAGTCGTTGTTTGTTTTTCCAAATAGCCGGTCAAATTCACCGGGGTGGGGTGTTAGAATGGAAAAGGGGATGATGGATGCAAGTATGGGAGGGTTTTTGGCCAATATATTTAATGCGTCTGCGTCTATGACCACCGGTTTTTTATAAGTAGAGAAAAAATACTTCAGCAGTTGTGCATGGCTGTCATACACGCCAATGCCGGGCCCGATCCCTACGGCGTCGTACAGGTCCATTGCCGGCAGCTTTTCTATATAGTCGGGGCCGGCCGTTTTTGTCATGGCTTACGGCGCGGCCACCTGCATAATTGTATTACCACAGGCTGGTATATGGCAGGGCAGTTTGCCCACGCCCGCGCGCAAGCAGGCCTGGGCGGCCAGCGTGGCCGCACCCATAAACCCGGCACTTCCTGCTACCAGTGCGGCATGACCAAAATTACCCTTGTGGCTAAATCGTTGCCTGGGCCGGTACATGGCCCTGATAATTTCTTCTTCTGTGAGTAGGGCTTCGTAACTGATGCCAGACAGGTAGCTGGCGGAAAGACCAATATCGAGCACCTGCACCTGGCCGGTATATGATTCATTCTCCGCCATCATAAAGGCCATTTTTAAACACTGGAAACTGAGGGTGTGCTGCGCGTTCACAATGCTGTATCCCTTGGAAGAATTATCGGCCAATAAGCCGCTGGGAATATCAACGGCAATAACCGGGTTTGAAAAAGTATTGACATGATCAACCAGGCTGGCGGGCAACCCTTCCAGGGGCCGGTTAAGGCCGGTTCCGAAGAGGGCATCTATAATTATATGTTTTTTGGGAATGGCCGGAAAATGATCAGCAGACTGTATATACTGAATGAAAACTTCTGTTTGTTGCAGCCTAGAAAGATTGGTTTGAAAATCGGGGGTGCCTTTTTGCCCCATTTCAATTATATACACGGTTGCTTTCAGTCCTTTGGCCGATAACAGCCGGGCAATGGCAAGGCCATCGCCGCCATTATTTCCTTTGCCGCAAAAAATATGAAAGGGGTGTTGCTGAAAACCATTCTGCTGCAGCCACAGTACGCAACGGGTGGCTGCTATTTCCATTAGATCGATGGCACTGATTGGCTTGTTTTGGATGGTATAGCTGTCCCACTCGTGGATCTGCCTGGCAGTAAGAATTAACATGCAGGGAAGGTAAGAAGATTGTGGGATGTAATGATGTGATGATGCCTGTTGTCCGGAACGGCAAACCCGAGCCATTAGCCATCAGCCATTATCTTCGTCTGCTACGCGATCGTTTTCTTACTATAGTGGGCTCGCCACCGCCGGTTGCGGGGTTGCTTTCCACCTCTTCTCCGCCGGCATTGCCATGCTGCAGGTAATTGCCAAACAGGTCGGCCAGGTGCTTACTGGCATAAATCTGCCGGTTGAATTTATTACCGAGCACAATGATGGTTGCTTTTTCATCTATGAGACGGATAAAAGCAGTATTATTGCCATGCCACCAGCCATTGTGGTAAAGTAATTTCTTGCCATTGTCTAAAAAAGTCATTCGCCAGCCCAGCCCATAATTCCGTTTGCCCTGTTTCTCAAAACTGTAACCGGCAAAAGCTGAATCAAGGGTGGCCTGTTTGAACAGGCTGCCGGCATAAAGGGCCTGGTCCCATTTCAGCATATCGCGCACGGTGCTGTATACATTTTTGTCGCCATACACTGCATCGAGGAACTCCATTTTATAAGGCCGGTTATTGTATTGGTAAGACAGCATCGCGTGTGAAGTATCCTTTAATGAAAAAACATAACTGTCTTTCATATTGAGCGGCTCAAAAAAAGTCTGTTTAAGAAAAGCCGGGTATGATTGCCCCGATACCTTCTCTATGATCAGGGCCAGCAGTGCGTAGTTGGTATTGCAATAGCTGAAATGTTTGCCCGAAGGAAATTCCAGCGGCGGTTTCATCATGTAAAGGGAGGTCAGCACATCTACATTGTTTACCATCTTTCTTTTGTCCCAGCCATTCAGGTCTAGGTAATGTACATAGTTGGCAAGACCGCTCCGGTGGCTTAGCAGCATCTTAATAGTGATATTCCTGTACGGAAAATTCGGGAAGTACTTACCCAGGCTGTCTTCAATGCTTAGCCTTCCCTGTTCCCATAATTTCAACACCGCCATAGCGGTAAAGGTTTTTGACACCGAAGCAAGATGAAAAGCGCTGCCGATGCCCAACGAGTCTTTTTTTATGGCAGGGTTTACAAATCCGGCATATTTTTCATACACAATATTGCCGTCTTTGGCTACGAGTATGCTGCCGTTGAAAGCACCATGTCTTAGCAACAGGGAGTCAAAAAAAACAGCACAGGCTTCATTGTAATGACGGTATTTTTCCTTTGAAAGCGTAGTGGGTAGCCGTTGCTGGTAGGAGGCAGTGTCGGCGGCCGGCCGGGCGCCTTGTTTATGAGGGTGCTGGCCGCAGGCTGTTAACAGGCATAGTACTGCAACAACAGGGATGATGGTTTTTAAAAGGAACATTGTTCTGAAGGTTAGTAAATTCCGTGTAACAAATATAATGCTATCCATACTAATAATGCTAACAGCTGTTTTTTATTGTATGATGTTAATAAAGGATATTTGCGGGTTCATACAAGTTATCATTCATGGCAACCGATAAAAAGACCACCAGTTACCCGAAAGAGAAAATCAACATCCTTTTTTTAGAAAATATCAGCGATGCGGCCGTCAGGCAATTTAAAGATGCGGGGTATGCCTCGGTAAAAAAGATGGGCGGCGCCTTGTCGGAGGAACAATTGATAAAAGAAGTAAAAGATGTACACCTGCTGGGCATCCGATCCAAAACACAAATCACGAAGAATATACTGGATGCTGCCAAGAAACTACAGGCCATTGGCTGTTTCTGCATCGGCGTAAACCAGGTAGACCTGAAAAGCGCCCGGCAAAACGGGGTGGTGGTTTTTAATGCACCTTACAGCAACACCCGTTCGGTAGCCGAACTGGTAATTGGGCTGGCCATTATGCTGATTCGCAGAATTCCGGATAAAAACGCAGCCGCCCACCAGGGCATCTGGAAAAAAGATGCCAAAGGAAGCTATGAACTGCGGGGAAAGACCCTGGGCATTATTGGCTACGGCAACATCGGCTCGCAGGTTAGTGTTCTGGCAGAAAGCCTGGGCATGAAAGTGATATTTTATGATACCATTACCAAGCTGCCGCTGGGCAATGCCGTGTCAAAAAAGAGCCTGAAAGAATTACTGGCCCAGAGTGATATTGTGACGCTCCATGTACCGGAAACAAGCCTCACCAAAAACCTGGTCAATAAAGGCAATATTAAACATTTTAAAAAAGGGGCTATCCTGTTGAACTATGCGCGTGGGGAGGTGGTTGAACTGGATACGCTTGCCAAAGCCCTCAAAGAAGAACATCTTTCCGGTGCGGCCATCGATGTATTTCCGTGGGAGCCTGAAAAAAACGGCGATGTTTTTCAATCACCCCTGCAGGGGCTGCCCAATGTGATACTGACGCCGCATATCGGCGGTTCTACTGAAGAAGCGCAGATGAATATCGGGGAAGATGTGAGCAATAAACTGCTGCGATACCTGGAAATGGGCAGTACCACCGGTTCTCATACCATTCCTTCTTTAAGCCTGCCGCCCATGGAAGGCACGCACCGCATCCTGCATATTCATAAGAATGTGCCGGGTGTGTTATCGGCCATCAACACCGCCCTGTCGCAACACCATATCAATATATTGTCGCAGTACCTGAAAACGAATGACGAAGTGGGTTATGTGGTGCTGGATGTAGACAAAAAACTGTCTGAACAGGCACAGCAATTGCTGAAGGAAATGAAAGATACAATAAAGGTTCGCTTACTGTATTAAAAGCTATACGCTGTAAGCGGTAAGGTTTGCGTTGTAGGTTTTGCGGCAACCGCTGAACGAACGACCCTTTCACCCTAAACCCTGGAATCATGAATGAAACGATAAAGAATTTAGAAGAAGCCCTGGCGCTGTCACCCGACAATGTGCCATTAAGGCTTCACCTGGCGGAACTGATGGTCACTGAAAAAATGTATGCCGAAGCTGCCGTTCATTTTGCTGGGGTATTACAGAAAAGTTATGGCAATATAAAAGCGCAGACCGGGCTGGCCAACTGTTATTACCATACCGGCAAGTTTTCTGCTGCCATTGTTATTTACGAGCAGTCACAACAGTCGCTGGGCGAAGAAGACAGTATCCGCTTTGTAAAATGCCTGGTAAAGGAGAACTCTTTACAGGAAGCAGCGGCCATTTACCAAAAAATAATCGCCGCCAATCCTTCTTTCAAAGACGAAGAAATTGACGGATACCTGCGGATGTCTTCGCACAGCGGCAACAGCGAGCCGGAAGAAGCGTTTACCGATGAAGACGGCTTTTATTTCATGGAAAAGCCGATGATCCGGTTTTCAGATGTGGGCGGTATGCAGCGGATCAAAAATGAGATCAGCCTGAAGATTATTCAGCCGTTAAAAAATCCTGAACTCTATAAGGCCTTTGGTAAAAAAACGGGCGGCGGCATTTTGTTATACGGCCCGCCGGGCTGCGGCAAAACATTTATTGCAAAAGCCGCGGCGGGAGAAATTGATGCAAAATTTATCAATATCGGGCTGCACGATATACTGGATATGTGGATTGGCAACAGCGAGAAAAACCTGCACGAAATTTTTGAACTGGCGCGGCAGCACAAGCCCTGTGTATTATTTTTTGATGAGGTGGATGCGATGGGCGCCAGCCGCAGTGATCTGAAACAGTCGGCCATGCGGCATGTAATTAACCAGTTTTTAGCGGAAATGGATGGAGTAGCCGCCAACAACGATGGCGTGCTGGTGCTGGCGGCGACCAATGCGCCCTGGAGCGTGGACGCTGCTTTCCGGCGGCCGGGTCGCTTCGACCGCGTTATTTTTGTAGAACCGCCCGACGAAAAAAGTCGCGAGGATATATTGAAATCGGTATTGCAGGGCAAACCGGTGGGCGATATCGATATAAAGAAAGTGGCGCAGGCCACACCCGAATATTCTGGAGCGGATCTGAATGCCCTGGTAGATATTGCCACGGAAGACAAGCTACAGGCTTCTATGGAAGCAGGCAGCATCCAACCCATACAAACAAAAGATCTGATCAAAGCTACCAAGCAGCACCGGCCCACTACCGCAGAATGGTTTGCCACTGCCCGCAATTACGCACTCTATGCAAATGAATCCGGTTTGTACGACGATATTCTCAAATACATGAAAATGAAAAAATAAAGTACCCAGTGAGCGTTATTCTAGACCAGGCAAGATTGTTATTGGAACAGGGCAGGCCCAAAGATGCCGAGGCCAGGATTAAACAGTTCCTGCATGAGGAACCGGAAAATGATTATGCATTGTCGCTGCTGGCCCGTTGCCTGTTCGATCGCAAACAATTTCCGGAAGGGATAGCCGTGATACGCAATGCCATTGCCCTGGCACCCGAAGAAAGTTTTTACTACTACCTGCTCGCGTTTGGTTATTACCAGTCCGACAAGCCTGCACTGGCCATGGATAACCTGAACAAAGCCATCCGGCTGAACCCTTATCATGCCGAATACTATGGATTGCTGTCCTTTCTTTTGCTGGGCGAAAAGGATTTTAAAACCGCGCTGGATAAAGCCAATGAAGGGCTGGCCGTTGAAGCAGAAAATATTACCTGCCTGAACGCAAGGGCCATGGCGCTGAACAAACTGAAAAAGACAGACGAGGCCATGGCTACCATGCAGAACGCGTTGGCCCAGGACCCCGACAGTGAGTTTACACATAATACCATTGGCTGGAATTTACTGGAAAGAGGCCGGCACCAGGAAGCAGCTATCCATTTCCGGGAGGCCCTGCGCATCAATCCAATGATGCAGAACGCAAAAACCGGGTTAAAAGAGGCACTCAAATCTAAAATATTACCTTATAAATGGCTGTTACAGTATTCTTTTTGGGTTAATAACCAGGGCAAAAAATTGAAAACGGCCATGCCCATCATACTATATATCGGTTTTCGGTTGCTCATCACCGTTTTCAGGCAAAACAGTGCTACTGCCGGATTGGCCTGGGTGCTGGCAGGTATTTACCTGTTATTTGTGGTTGGCAGCTGGACCATGAACTCCATTGCCAGCTTTTTTTTGTTGTTTCACCCCGACGGAAAATTTGCCCTTACCCATACGGAAAAATGGTCGGCCATTACCGTTGTAACGGCCATGCTTACCGGCTTTATTGTATTGGCGCTGGCCTTTTGGTGAAATGGATTACCCGCTCCGGTTCAGTAAAACCAGCAAAAGGAATATGTTCTCCTTGTCGCTGGCCGGCCTCGGCTTGCTGGCACTCCTGTGCGCGGTATTTTTTCCGGCACAGGCGTTGATAGCAGTGGTGGGGTATGGCATTGCGTTCCTGGCATACAACTGGTCGGGCGCCCTTCGGTATAAATAACAGTTACAATA
>CAXTMV010000176.1:0-12000 GCA_964245425.1 uncultured Flavihumibacter sp.
ACCTGTTCTCCCTCCAGCACAAAATCAACCTTGCCTCCGGCATAGCTCTTTACCAGCGGGCGGCTATGGTCTACCGGTAGTTCCAGCCGTTCCGGCAATACACGGTATTGGTCCAGCCAGTACGACTGCTGCACGGCCAGTGTAGCCTGTTGCTCTGCCCCCTGCTCCCACTCCGCATAATCCCGGTATTGCAAGGGTACCGCCACAGGCGCTTCACCCGCATAGAAATCCAGCAAATCTTTTATAATGATCTCCTGCGATACACCGTCTGAGATAATATGATGCATATCCAGCAGCAGCACATATTTTTCCGCTCCCGTCTGAAACAGGTCTGCACGCAATAACGGACCTTCCTCTATATCAAAAGGACGCACAAAACCTTCCAGTGCTTCCTTTACCTGTTCTTCGCTCATTGACTGGTAGCCCAGCTTAAAATCCACTGACGATGCTATCTGCTGAAAAGGTTCCCCATCCACCCAATCAAAACTGGTGCGAAGGCTCTCATGGCGGTTCACCACCTTACCAAACGAGGCATTTAATGTATCGTAGTCCAGTTTCCCTTCCAGCACTACTGCCTGTGGTATATTGTACGCTACTGAACGGGGATCCAGGTTATGTAAAAAATACAAACCACGCTGTGAAGACGATAACCGGTAATAAGCCTTCTTGGCCGATAATGGAATAACGGAATAACCCGATTTGTTTTCTTGGCTGATGAAATCGGCCAGCGATGCAATGCGCTGCAAACGGAATATCTCCCGTACCGGCACTTCCACTTCAAAATCGCGGCGGATGCGGTTTACCAGCGACAACGCTTTGAGCGAATGCCCGCCCAGTTCAAAGAAACTTTTATTGGTACTGATCTCCGCTGCATCCAGCTGCAATACTTCCGACCAGATATTCACCAGTTGCTGTTCGGTAGCATTGGAAGGAGACGTATGATCCGCCATTGAAGTAACACCAGGTTCCGGCAGGCCTTTGCGGTTTAATTTTCCATGGGCGGTAAGCGGTAATTTATCCAACTGTATAAAAATGGCAGGCACCATATAATCCGGCAGCTGATCACTTAAATAAGCCCTTATTATTTCCGGCTTTATTTGTTCTGTTGCCACAAAATAAGCGACCAGGTATTTTCCACCTACTGCTTTTTTTGCAATTACCGCTGCCTGTGTAATGGCTGCATGAGCCGCCAGCCGGGTTTCTATTTCACCCAGTTCTACGCGGTACCCTCTTATCTTCACCTGCTGGTCGATCCTGCCCTGGAATTCGAGTGTACCATCCGGCAGCCAGCGCGCCAGATCGCCTGTGCGATACAGCCTTTCGCCGGCAATATAAGGGTTGGCTATAAAACTTTCGCGGCTCAGGGCTTCATTATTGATATACCCGGCTGACAAGCCATCGCCGCCCACGTACAATTCGCCGATGACGCCGATGGGCTGCAATTTTCTATACTTGTCAAATACATAGCAAACGGAATTATCGAACGGTTTGCCGATGGGCACATTGGCCGTATAATTTTGCTCAATTACCTGGCAGGAAGAGATACAACTGTTTTCTGTTGGCCCATATGCATTCACCAATACCAGCGAAGGATTGCTTTCCCTTACCCGGCGGATGGTACGCGGAGAGAGGATGTCTCCGCCGGTTACCATGCATTCAAGTGTTTTAAATACAGTCGCATCTTCCTGCACATGCTGTTCAAACAGCGTGGTAGGCATGAGCATAGCAGTAATGCCATGCTCAATAAAAGCTTTTTCCAGCTGCTTTGTATTTAATAAAATATCATTGCCCGCCAAGTACAGGGCACCTCCGTTCAGCAAAGCGCCCCAATTGTCAAAAGTAGACGCATCAAAAGAAGGAGAGCCGGACTGCAGGATGCGTGTATTTTCATGCAGGCGGTAAAAATTAGTATTTTTTACCAATCGTATTACACCACGGTGACTGATCATTACTCCCTTGGGCTCACCTGTAGAGCCGGAGGTATACATCACATAACAAAGATCAGCAGGGCCGCCCACATGCTTTATAACGGGTAAGGGCACCTGCACATTCCTGTTTACCGGGATGGTTATAAAATTGCCTTCCGGTAATTGTGCTCCGGCAGCTGCCAGTACTATTTTTACAGCCGCATCTTTCAACATGTATTGTACCCTTTCAGCGGGGTAGTCAGTATCCAGCGGCAGGTAGGCTCCCCCTGCTTTAAGGATCCCGAGAATGGCAATGATCGATTCTACTGATCGGTCGGCCCATACTGCAACGCATTCGTTTCTGCTGATGCCCTGCTGCTGCAATAAGCCGGCCACTTGTGTGGCCTGTACGTTCAGTTCAAGATAGCTGAGCCGGCCCTGCCCGTCGGCAACCGCCGTATGATTGGCGCGCAGCCCTACCTGTTCTTCAAAAAGAGCCACCACGCTGCTTTCACGGGGATAGGGCACGGCGGTATCATTGAATTCTTTTATCAGCTGTTGTTCTTCACCGGCCGACAGCAGGGTAATATCTGACAGGATGATATGGCTGTTGCTTAATACGGCCGACAAGATGCGATTGAAATATTGTATGAATTTTTCAATGGTTTGTTTTTTGAAAAGATCGGTATCGAATTCGAAATGGCAATAAATGACGTCGCCCGATTCAACAGCCGACAAAGACAGATCGAACTTGGAAACCGTATGTTCGGTTTCAAAAGGACGGAGGGTCATGCCCGGTATGGAGAGACTGGTTTCTTCAAAATTTTGCAACGTAAACAGTACATCAAAAAGCGGGTTGCGCCCCGCATCCCTTTCCAGTTTAAGATCATCTATCAATGCTTCATACGGATAGGCCTGGTGGTCGAAGCAAGCAGTTACCCTTGTTTTCAAATCTGCCAGGAATGCCTGGTAGCTTTGTGCACCACCGGGATAATTCCGCAATGGCAGGGTACTAACGAACATGCCTATCATTTTTTCCAGGTCCGCATGCTGGCGGCCGGCCACGGGTGTACCAATCACCACATCTTCCTGGTTATTCAATTTGCCTACGAGTATGCTGTACACAGACAACAAGGTCATAAACATGGTACATTCCTGCTGCTGCGCCAGTTGCCGAAGACGCAGGGTATCTTCCTGGCCGATCACAAACCCCATGGTGGCACCGGCATGCCTGGCCAGCGGCGAACGCGGAAAGTCTGTTGGCAATTCCGCCGCGGATACTTCTTCGGCAAATTCATTGAGCCAGAAAGATTTCAGCTTTTCTGTTTCCAGCTGTTGTATGCTGCCCTGCTGCCAGTATGCATAGTCTTTGTATTGCAATAATAAGGGGGCCAGTTGCTGGCCATTGTAAAAGGCCATAAATTCCTTTACCAGTATTCCCTGAGACACACCGTCTGACACCAGGTGGTGCATATCTACCAGCAGCAGTTGTTCAAAAGCAGAACGGCTAATGATGCCGACCCTTATCAGTGGAGCATGGCTTACATCAAAAGGCCTGATAAAGGATTTTATCATTGCTGATATATTCGCACCGTTTTCTTCCATGTATTCAATGGCAAAACTGGTTTGCGCATGAATGCATTGCACTACTTCGTCGCCCTTAACCTGGAAGGACGTACGAAGACTCTCATGCCGGTTAATAAGCTGGCTGAACGCAAAAGCAAGGCGCTCCCTGGTCAGTTCGCCCTGCAGGCAAATAACATGGGGCATATTATATGCCAGGGAGGAAGTATCATAGGCATGCAAAAAATACAATCTTTTCTGTGCAGAAGAAAGCGGGTAAAACGCTTTCAGGGGCGCTTTCTCAATCGCAATATGATCCACTTTCTCAGACTGCCTGATAAAAAGCGCCAGGGCGGCTATGTCCTGGTAAGTAAAAATATCTTTCAAAGATAATTTCACCTGCAGTATTTTATTGATCCGGCTTAGCAATACAGCTGCTTTCAGGGAATGGCCACCCAGTTCAAAAAAACTTTTATTTGTGCTGATCAATGATGGCTCCAGCTGCAAGACATCGGCCCAAATTTCTACCAGCCGCTCTTCCATTTCGCCCATGGGTGCCATGTAATCAACCTGCCCGGTTATTTCAGGGTCGGGTAGATTTTTCCGGTCTGCTTTGCCATTGGAGGTAAGCGGCATTACACTGAGCTGCACAAAATAAGCGGGCACCATATGTTCCGGCAACCTGGCGGCCAGGAATTTTCGCAGATCAGTAATCACGTTGTCTGCCACATAATACGCTACCAGCTGTGTGTATCCTTCCACCGTTCTGGCCAGCACAATGGCATCCCGGATGCTACCCTGCCGGAGCAACTGGTTTTCGATCTCGCCCAGTTCAATCCTGAATCCGCGAACCTTTACCTGGTGATCGGTTCTGCCGATGTACTCCAGCTCACCTGTTGCCAATACCCTGGCGAGGTCGCCGGAGCGATATAATTTTTCAGCAGGATTGTAAGGATTGGGTAGAAATTTCTCAGCTGTTAGCTGTTCATTGTTCAGGTAGCCCCTGGCCACACCTGCACCGCCTACATACAGTTCGCCGGCAATGCCATTGGGCACCAGTTTTCCCTGCTCATTGAACAGGTATAAAGAAAGGGTGGGTATGGGCTTACCAATATTGCTGATATTATTGTTGATTTCATAGTCCCCGATTTCTTTGTAGGTAACATGCACGGTGGTTTCTGTGATGCCGAACATATTAATCAATCGTACATCGGGATAGCAGGCCCTCCAGGCCTTTAACTTACCGGGGCTGAGTGCTTCACCACCAAAGATTACGCAGCGCAGCTGCAGATCATTTTGCGGCATGCCGCTGTCATTGCCAGAGAGTGCTTCCCTGATCAGCGCATAAAAAGCACCGGGCGTCTGGTTCAGTATGGTTACTTTTTCCTGTCGTAATATAGCCAGGTAAGCGGCTGTATCGCGGGCCATCATTTTTGGAATAACTATCAGGCTGCCACCGAATAGCAGGGCGCCATACATTTCCCAAACACTGAAATCGAAGCAATGGCTGTGAAACAGGGTCCATACATCTGTTGCACCAAATGTAAAAGCGAAGGCTTCGTTGAAGAACAACCTTACCACATTACGGTGTTCTACCATTACCCCTTTGGGGTTGCCGGTGGTACCGGAAGTGTAAATGATATAACAAAGATCGGAAGGAACATTGATCGCTTCAATAACAGGTAAGTCTTCCAATTGCCAGGCTTCTTCCATCAGTAATAAGGGCACGCCCTTCACCACAAGGTCGATATGCTCCCAGCTGGTCAGGATCAGTTCGGTCTTGCTGTTCTGCACCAGGTATTGAATCCGCTCTGCCGGGTATTCTGTATCGATGGGCAGATAAGCGCCACCGGCTTTGAGAATAGCCAGCATGCCGATCACGGTTTCCATTGATCTGTTCATGAGCAAGCTCACAATGGTATTGGCTTTCACCCCTTTTTCGCGCAGCAAAAATGCCAGCTGGTTTACTTTATAGCTGAGCTGCTGGTACGATAATGACTCGTTGCCCATTTTAAGCGCTCTTGCATGACTGCTGGCTTTTACCTGCGCTTCAAATATGTCTATTACCGTTTTATCTTTGGGATAAGCAATACCGGTATGGTTGAATTGCTGCAGCAGCCGGTTGTTTTCCGCATCCGACACCATATCGATGGCCGAGAGCGGGTTGTACGGACTGGCTACCAGGTTACCCAGCAGTTCATAGTAATGCGCCAGCAGGGATTCCATTCTCCAGCGGTCAAAATAATCAGCGTTGAATACAAGCACCGCTTTCAGGGCACCGGCCTTTTCCTGCAGTAAAATATTAATATCATATTTCCCATAGCCCAGGTTCAGGTCCTGTAGTTCTGCTTCAAGACCCTGTAAAGCAATCTGGCCCGTGCCGGAAGACTGGTACTGAAACAACACATCAAAAAGTGCTGTCCGGCTCATGTCTTTTTCAGGCGCCAATTCTTTTACCAATTTATCAAAGGGCATGCAGGCATATTGAAGCGCGCGTACATACTGTTGCTGCAGTGCCGACAGGTAATCTGCAAAACTGTTTTCAGCATCAATAAAACTTCTGAGCACTACCAGGTTAGAAGCGGGGCCGATCATATCTTTCAGCAGCGGCGTGCTGCGGTAATCGACACTGGTGCCTATAACAATCTCTTCCTGCCGGCAATACCTCGACAATAATATTTTAAAACCCGCCAGCAGCAGGATATTGATATCTATATTTTTTTCCCGTGCAAAAGCCGTCAGTTCCTGTGTAACCAGGTCGGGCATCGCCTTCTCAACAGTGGCAGCCGTGTAAGTATGAATGGCTGCCCGTTGCCGGTCTTCCGGAAATTCAAGTGCCTTTAAACGGCCGCCCAGCTGTAGTTTCCAGTAAGACAGGAACAAGGGCTCCAGGCCTGACAAAACTTCCTGTTGCCAACGGCTGAAGTGGCCATATTGCAGAACGGATCTTTTTTCAGACAGGTCAATACCGAATCCGTTTACCGCCTTCTCATAGGTCTGCAGTATATCTGTTGCCAGTCTTTGCACGGTATACCTGTCTGCAATAATATGGTGAAATACGATCAGCAACTGGCAGGAAGTTTCATCCAGGCGCAGCAGCATGCCGCGCAACAAGGCACCGTCCAGCTCAAAAGATGTGTTAATGGCTGTGTTAATGAGGTCGTCAGGCTGCTGGCTGCTGCCACGCAGGTCCACTACCTGCAGGTGAAAATCCACTTCTTCCATTACCTGCTGAAAAGGTTGTTCCTGCAGGTTAATGATTTTAGTTCTCAGTATTTCATGCTGGTTGGCGACCAGCCGCACGGCGCCTTCCAGCAAAATGGAATCAACTGATCCTTTTACATTCAGCAGCAGGGGGATATTATGGTAAACCGGTCCTTTTTCATAGAGATAGCCGGATTCGAAGCGATCTATAAACCAAAGCCTTTCCTGGTGAAAGGAAGCGGGCAGGCGGTTGGGTACAGGCAACTGCGCATACTGATCCAGGGCTGCCAGCGCGTTCTCCAGAGCAGCTTCCTGGTCTACGCGGACATCAATCAGCTGCAATTTGCTTTCTGCGCCGGCAAAGCAAAGCATGTTCCTGAAATATTGCAGGAACTGTTGCACGGAAGCCGCGGTAAACAGGTCAGCAGCATATTGCATTTGCAGGGCCAGCGTATTGTTGTATTCTATAACGTTCAGGGTCAGGTCAAATCTCCTGGAAGCTTTTTGCTGCACATAGTTATCACAGCCGGCATACATTTCCATATCTGCATTTACCCTGCCCACCATATTCAGCATAATATCGAATACGGGGTTACGCCCTGTTTCCCGCTGCACACCCAGCAATTCTACCAGGTGATCAAACTGGCAGTCCTGGTGATCATAAGCAGCCAGCGTGGCGGCTTTTACTTCTTTTATGAATGCGCCGACCGTTTTATTTTTTTCCGGGAAACTGCGGATGGGTAAGGCATTCACAAACATCCCTACGATCCTTTCCAGGTCGGGGTGGTTTCTGCCGGCAATTGACAGGCCGATAATAATATCTTCCTGGCCGCTGAGCCGCGATACCAGCATGACCAGTATACTGTATAACAGCATACTGGTGGTTACATTGTATTCTGCGGCATAACTCTTCAGGGCTGCCATTTCGGCCCCGTTAAGAAAAGTGCTTACCAGGCCGCCTTTGTCAGAATCGGTACCCGTACGCGGAAAATCGACCGGCAGGTTTACCACCGGCAACCGGCCCTGTAAATTTTTCAGCCAGTAAGCTTCCTGTTCAACTATCCTTGCCCGTTGGGCATTGCCAGCCTGCCATTCTGCATAGTCATTATATTGCACGCGGGGCATGGGCAATTCTCTGCCTTCATACAATTGCTGAAACTCTTCTTTCAATACATCAAGCGAAACGCCATCAGATACTATATGGTGCGTATCGATCAGTAAGAGATATTCTTCGGAACTCATTGTTACAACCGATACCCTGAGCAAAGGCGCCGATGCCAGGTTGAACGGCTGTACAAATTGTTCCAGGATGGCCGCTTCTGTTCTGCCCGCTGCGTGGCTGTAAAGAATTGAAAAAGGAATAGTAGGCTGCACTTTCTGCAGGCAAATGCCATCTACCAGGCTGAAAGAAGTACGAAAACTTCCATGCCGGCTGATAAGGGTAGCAAATACTTTGTTAAGCCTTTCTTTTTCCACTGGCCCCTGCATTTTTATTACCTGCGGCATATTATAGGCCAGCGAGCGCCGATCCATCTCATGCAAAAAGAAAAGGCGTTTCTGGGCCGATGAAATAGCATAATATTCTTTTTGCGGCGCTTTTTCAATGGGTGAAAAACCCTGTTTTGATGCAATGCCACCGATATAATCTATCAGGTACGCTTTATGTGCTTTTATTTCAGCCAGCACTTCAGTGGTCAGTACGCCGGAAGCTGCGTTTACTTTCAGCTTGCCGCTGTCTAGGCTTAGGCCAATCTCTAAATTCCTTAATCTGGTGATGATATGTGGCGTATAAAATAATAATCGAACTGCTGTTGATAGGAAGTAAACTATTTCAAGTATGAACTCATCCTGCCCGACCCTTTCAGCTGCCGTGGTATTTTTAACCCATCTTTCATTGGCAATGTATTGCGCAATATTCAGGATGGTTTCCTTATTGAACACTTCTTCAAGCGGTATATCCACATCCCATTCCACAAAAATCCGGTTCACCATCGATATGGCTTTTAAAGAATGGCCACCCAGTTCAAAGAAACTTTTATTAACGCTGATCCGGTCTGGTTCCAGTTCCAGTAATTCAGACCAAATGTCAACCAATCGCTGTTCCAGCTCATTCGACGGCGCTTCATTCTTTCCGGCATTGCCGCGTTCTATAGGTGGCAGGCGTTTTACATCTTTCTTTCCGTTGGCGGTAACCGGGAGGCGGTCTACGCGGCAGTAATAGGCAGGCAGCATATAACCCGGCAATCTTTCCTGCAGCCAATGGCGCAATGATTTTTCTTCTGCATCGCCGGTATAGTAAGCTACCAGCGTTTTTTCTCCGCCTATCTCACGTAATACCACTACCGCATCTATCACTTCATCGTGGCAACACAAGCGGCTGCTTATTTCTCCCAGTTCTATCCGGTAACCCCTGAGTTTTACCTGGTCATCTTTTCGGCCGCGAAACAACAGGTTGCCATCGCTGCGTACCACTGCCAGGTCGCCGGTACGGTACAGGCGCTCCTGCACTCCGTTCACCTGTACAAATTTTTCAGCGGTGAGCGCAGACCGGTTCAGGTAACCGATGGCGAGGCCCGCGCCGCCTACAAACAGTTCTCCTTCCACGCCCACGGGCACGCGATGCAAATATTTATCCAGCACGTATAATTGTGTCTGTTGCACCGGCCGGCCTATGGGAATAGACAAGCCCGGTTCAGTGCCCTGGTACTGGTAGATCATACAGCCTACCGTTGCTTCTGTTGGACCGTATTCATTATAAATTTTCGTATCGCTGCCAAATTGTTCAACAATGGCCTGCGCCACCGCTGTTTCAAGATCTTCTCCCCCCACTATCCAGGTATGAATGCCCAAACCAGCGCCCGGTCGTTTTAATCCCAGTTCATTTATAATGCGCAAATGCGATGGAGTCAATTTTATACAGTTCAGGTCTTCATTACTCATTATTTTTTCCAGCAAGATGCCCATCTCTTCTTCTCCGTATACCTGCATTTTTCCACCACTGATAAGCGGCACAAACAGTGAAGTGAGGGTGAGATCGAAACTTACAGATGTAAACAGCGGGAAGATACCGGGCTTGCCGGCCAGGTAATAGTCGGCGGCCCAGTTGATATAATTCAGTAAAGACCCATGTGCAATCATTACGCCCTTTGGCCGGCCTGTAGAACCGGAAGTGTACAATACATAAGCAAGTTCCCCGGGCAAGACTGTTTCCGGTTCCATGTCGGCTGCCTGATCCAGTGCTGGTAAGATATCCTCCAGGTGAATGATCTCTATGCCTGCTGCTTCTGCGGCGAGCAATGGCCCGGAAGTAATAACGGTTTTTACGGCGCTGTCAGACAGTATACCGATAATGCGATCCTTCGGGTAGTGAAGATCAATGGGCAGGTAAGCGGCACCCGCTTTCCAGATACCGAGCAACACGGCCGCCAGGTTTAGCTCGCGACCCATCAGTACACCCACCAGGTCTCCGCTGCCGGCCAGTCCCTGCTGACGCAGGTAACGGCCTATTTTATCAGACAGGGTCCACAATTGCGCATAGCTGATCGCTTCCTGGCCGCAGGCAACGGCAATGCGATCCGGCGTTTGCAGAACCTGTTTTTCAATCAGCGATAATACCGTTTGTCCTTTACTTTCTATTACAGGGGCACCGGGTTTATTCAATTCATCCAGCCACAGTAATTCTTCTTCGGGCAATATACTGATGGCAGACAATGTTGTATCCCGGTCTGCAATAACCGCTGTTACAATTCGTTTCAGGTAAGCAACAAACCGTGCTATGGTTTCTTCTTTAAATAACTCCGATGCGTACTCGAAACCCATTTGCAGTCCTTCCGGGGTTTCAGAGACAGACAGGGTGAGGTCGAATTTTGACATCCGGTGGCCGCTTTCATATGTTTTTACAGACAGACCGGCCAGGCCTGCCTCGGAAGCTTCCAGGTGCTCATAGGCAAACATGCAGTCAAAAAGCGGGTTGCGGCTGATATCTCTTTCCAGCTTTAGTTCATCTATCAGTCCTTCATAAGGATAAGACTGCTGATCAAAACAGGCCAGTGTAAGCGATCGCACTTCCTGCAGGAATTCGGTATAAGTGATATCCCCGCTGGGATAGGTTCTCAACGGCAAGGTATTAACGAACATACCCATTACCTTGTTAAGATCGGCGTGCTGCCGGCCCGCTGTTGAGGTTCCGATAACAATATCTTCTGCACCGCCCAATTTTGACAATAAGATGCTGTATACAGACAGCAATATGGTGTACATGGTGCTGCCTTCTGCTTCCGCCAGTGCGCGGAGCTTTTCCGTTTCACCACCGTTAAATGAAAAGCCTACCCAGCCGCCCTGGTAATTTTTTGCAGCCGAACGGGCAAAATCTGTTGGCAGTTGCAGCATTTCCGGTATTTCTGAGAACTGGTCGAGCCAGAAATCGCGCTGTTTGCGAATCTCGTCCTGCTGTTCTGCGCTTTGTTCCCATTCCGCATAGTCTTTATAATGCAACCGCAGGGGTGGCGGGGTCTCATTGTTGTAAAAAGCCAGGAAGTCTTTTATCAGTATATACTGCGATACCCCGTCTGATATGATATGCGGCATATCTACGATAAGAATGTGCCGATCGGCTGCTTCTTTGACGAGTCCTACGCGCATCAGCGGGGCCTTACCCAGCTCAAAGGGCCGTACAAATGCCTTAATGGCTTTTTGCATGTCGCCACCTGTATATTCCGGCCGGGCAATGCTAAAGTCTGCCTGGGCCGCTATTTGCTGCACCGGTTCCCCGTCTGCCATCACAAAAGAAGTGCGCAAACTTTCATGGCGCTCAACCAGTTTACGGAACGACATTTCCAGCCGTTCTTCATCCAGCTGCCCTTCCAACGCTGCCACATAGGGCATGTTGTATGCCACCGACCGGCGATCCAGCTCATGAACAAAAAACAGGCGGCGTTGCGCGGATGATAACTTATAATATTCTTTGCGAAGCGCTTTCCGAATAGAAATATAATAGGTCCGCTCGGCCTGTTCAATGTATTTGGCCAGCTGAACAATGCTCTGGTGTTTGAAAAATTCATTCAGCGGTATCTCTACCCTGAATTCTTTTAGAATAAGGTTCAGCAACAATGCTGCTTTTAATGAATGCCCGCCAATATCAAAGAAACTTTTATCTGTGTCTATCCTTTCTTTATCCAGTTGCAGCAATTCTGACCAGATGGTCACTAATTTTTCTTCGGTTTTATTGGCAGGGCCTGCATATTCCTGTTTCTTCCGGGCGCCGGGTATCACCAATGCCTTGCGGTCTATTTTTCCATTAAGGGTCAGCGGTAGTTTGTCGAGCTGA
>CAXTMV010000177.1:0-7268 GCA_964245425.1 uncultured Flavihumibacter sp.
AAATATGTGGTGCCCTTTTTTGGTGGGTATAATTTAAAAAAAAAATGGCCGCCCCCAAAAATGGGCGACCCACTTAATTTACGCTGTGATTCGTACTACAAATTGAGTATTCTGCTCCCTGCCATAGCTGTTTAGTTTTGAACCACTAAACAACTATTATGAAAAAGACTTTTTTTTCCGTTCTTCTTTTTGTAAGCGCCCTGCTTGCGCAGACTTTTGTATTTGCACAGGTGGCCCATCCGGTCAAGACGCCAGCTAAAACCACGGCGAAGACGCCCGCCAAGGCATCCACCGGCACAACCGCCAAGGCAGCTGCAACAGCCGCTGCCGATACAGCGGTAAAACCAATGACCAACACACGGGCTGCCGCAACGCCGGGTACAACCCCCGTTACAACTGTTAAGGCAACAGCGCCTGTAACCAGCCAGGCAATACCCCTGTCGGCAAAACCGCCGGTTATCAATCCCTTTAAAAAGGGTACCTGGAATTTTCCACTCAAGCAGAATGTTATCGGAGGTATTCCCGGGGAATATACGGGCAATGTAAAAACCTATTCAGACAAAACACTGAATGCCTTTATCGATCCTAATTATTTTTTTATAGATCATTTTGCGGTGGGTGTAGACCTGAGAACCTATTTATATCAATCCAAACAAGTTCCGGGCACTGATCTCGATAAAGATGTTAACACGCAATGGAATGCCAGCCTGACGCTTACTTACGCTACCCAGGTTACATCGTTCCTGAACCTGTACATCAGGGCAGGGGGCGGCATTGGCAAGTCTCATTCGGTTCTGCATTTCACCAATAACAATACTTATTTTACCCTATCCCAATACGCAGCCACCATCGGTGCGCCCCTCCTCCTGCCGGGTGATGGGAGCTCTTTTTTAACACCTTATATATCGTATAACCACAGCACCACTAAATTTCCCGGCAACGTTGTCGTAGACAAAACCTTTACCCTTGGTCTTCACCTGGAAACTTACCTGCGAAGCGGACAAACGATTCAGTCGAAGACAGCTGCAAAGGTATTTAATCCCTATGCGAAAGGAAATGCCTTTATTGATTTTGGTACCAAAAGCGGATTTAGCTATGGCACCCGCGACCAGCACCAGCCTGGCAGCTCCGCCGGATTCGGTACCATTAAAACAACTGATGAAAACCTGGTTGGCGGTGTAGGCTATTATTTTATGGATAACCTGGCGGCAGGCCTCAACATCAACCTCGACCGTAACTTGCAGAAAACAGGCTCCGACTATACAAGTACTACCCTGGTGGTAGAACCCGTTATCAATTATCATCCTCTGCAACAAGGCAGCCTTCGGTATCTCTTTGCACAAGCTTCTTACGGTATCGGACAAACGAAGGCTGGCGGCAGCAGCAACAGCATCCACCAGATGGCCTTCAAAGCCGGCTGGGACGCCTTTTTGTCGAAAAACGTTTCCTTTACCCCGAAAATAGGCTGGCAGCGTATATCGAAAACAAGTGATGGCCTGTCGAAAGCGACTGCAGGTTTCATGGCAGAACTGGGCTTCCGGGTCTGGCTAAAGATATAAACCTGCTGCATTTTTACACAATGACAGTTTTTCACGCAAGGACGGCTACCATACCGGAAAAGCAAAGACTATTGTCAGCCTTTTTGTTTTTAACCGTCTTTGCGTACACCATATTTGAAAAAAATTACCCTGCATAAATATATTTATCCAGGAAATCGTTCCGGAATTTTCCAGTGGGATCGTATTCCTTCAGCATTTGTTTAAAGACCGGTAATTTTTCATACAGGGAAGCAAGGTGGGCAGGTGCCATGGTAAATAGTTTGCCCCAGTGTGGTTTTGCATGAAAAGGCGCCAGCTCTTTTTCTATCAGGGGTAATAGCTTTTGCACATTGGGCCAATCCTGCTTCCAGGTAAAATGGATGGTAACCGAAGGCTGGTTATAACAGGGGCTCATCCAGTAATTATCTGCATCGACGGTTCTTATTTCGGTAATGAACAGGTAAGGCCCTATTTGTTTGCCCAAACGGGCGATGGCCTGAATGGCTTCCACGGCATGTGAGCGCGGCACAAAATATTCTGACTGTAATTCTACCCCGCTGCTGGGTGTAAAGCCCATCTTAAAATGCGGCAGCCTTTCATACCAGGCGCCGGGCACCCCCATTTGTTCCGTACAGTTTTCTGCAGAGAGGGCCGCAATGGGATGCATGTTTTTGGTGGCAGCTTTGGCGCCAAAAAAGTCACCCGCATAGGTAAACTTTTCGCCGGCTATTACTTTGCTTTTTATCCACACTTCATTAATCGTATCAGACTGCCAGTCGGTAAAAAGGCTCACGCTGTAACCGGCCGCTTCAATTTCTACAAAATGATCTTTCAACTTTGCCATGGGCAAATGCTGGTAAACATCCTGCCTCACCTGGTACGTAGGTTCAACCGCCAGCGTAACTTTTGTGATAACGCCCAGGCCGCCCAGCCCTACTACGACGGCATTGAATTTTTCCCCATCCCTGTCCTTTTGCAGGGTATGCACCGTTCCATCGGCACTTACAAATTCGATGGCACGCACCGCGGTAGACAGGTTACCGTTTTTCAATCCCGAGCCATGCGTGGCCGTTGTACAGGCCCCTGCCACCGATATATGCGGCAGTGAAGCCAGGTTGTGCAGGGCAAGTCCTTTGCCTTCCAGGTAGGGGCATAGCTGCCCGTAGTTGATACCAGCTTCTACCGTTACCGTTTGTGCAGCGCTGTCTATGCCGATCACTTTATTCATTGGCTTCAGCGAAATAAAGTTGTCTTTGCTGTCGGCAATGGTATTAAAGCAATGACGCGTGCCCAGCGTTTTCAGTTTTTTGTATTTTTTTACCAGCGTGGTCACTTCCTCCACGGTGTTGGCAGTGTACAGCCGGTCTGTACTATACAAAATATTTCCGGCCCAGTTTTTTAGTTTGTCGCCTGGCATCAGTTTGATTATCGGTGATAAAAATGGAGCGGTCATTAACGCGGAAGACAGTTTGATAAACGTTCTTTTTTTCATATTGTTTGTTTTGCAAGCCCGTACAGCCATGAATCGCCGTTCATGGTTTAATTGGTTAAATTTACTGGTAAAATTGTATTAAACACATGAAAACAATCGCTGTCTTTATTTTTACAGGCCTGCTCGCTGCTTCACTGCCTGCTGATTGCCAGGCCACAGAAACCCCTGCGCAAAAAATCAGGCGATTGGAAGAAATGGAGCGAACGGCGATTTCCAATGGAGATACCGCCACACTGTTCAGGTTATGGTCTGCAGAATATGTGGTCAATAATCCGAATAATATGATCATGAACGCTGCCCAGATAAAAGGATATATGCAGAAGGGAGGCATGGACCACAGCGCTTTTACCCGCAACATAGAAAAAATCACTTTTATGAAAGACATTGCTGTTGTAATGGGATCCGAAGCGGCACCCGTTGGAAATACGGGCAAAACGGTTACCCGCCGTTATACAAATGTGTGGATCAAAAGCGATACCAGCTGGCAGCTCTGTGCCAGGCAGGCCACCAATATCATGCAGTAGTTAAATGCAATAGTAAAAATTCAAGCGTAAAAAAAGTGCGGGTTGCCCAATCCAACATTATCCATTCCAAAACCGGACCACCACTTGCCAGCCAACTGATCAAACAATCAACTGGTGAGCCATCCCCTACGCCTCGCCGCCCAACCACAAAGCCCCGTTAATGCTGTTGCGTACTGCACCGGTTACGGAAGACAGCACATTGTATTCCTCGCGCCAGCGCAATACGCCAATCAGGGCCATCACCGATGCTTCCTTGTAGTCGATCAGCTGTTTATCCGGTACCAGGGTTTCAATGGCATGCACCGCCATTTGCTGGCGGATGCGCTCTACCATAAAAATGTTGTGCGCGCCCCCGCCGGTAACCAATAATTTTTTCCCGGCCAGGCTGCCGCCAGACTCCTTTTTTAACACAGTCGCTGCCGATTGCCCGATCTGCCAGGCAATATGCTCCACATAGGTACGCAATGCATCTTCTACCGGTAAGCCATAGTGGCTAATCAGCGGATAGACCCGTTCCGTTCCAAAATCATTGGACAGCGATTTGGGAAAGCCTTTTGCATAATAATCCAGACCGTTCAATGCCAATAGCAGGTGGGCGTGTACGGTGCCGGTTGCCGCCATCTTACCTTCATCATCATACGCTTTTCCGGTTGGCTGCAGCAACAGGTTCAGCACGCGGTTGGCCGGGCACACATCAAAAGCGATGTACTGATCAGGCAGGTTAACAGAAAGATTGGCAATGCCGCCCAGGTTCAGGAAAAGATCGTATCCCTGCAGCAACAATTTTTCGCCTATGGGCACAATGGGCGCACCCTGGCCGCCAAAGGCCAGGTCAATGGCGCGTAAATCACTTACTACCGGCAGTCCGGTGGCAGCGGCAATGGCCGCTCCCTCTCCCAGCTGGGCCGTCATTTTCTGCCCGGGCACATGAAAACTGGTGTGTCCGTGAGACGCCAGCAGATGTACCTGGTGCTGTAGCTGCTTCGCCTCGATAAAACGGTTTACCAGCTCCCCGGTATATTGCCCGTAGGCGGTATGCAACAGCAGGTAATCCAGCGCTGACAGCTGGTGGGCCTGCCGTAATTTATCTGTCCATTCCCGACTGTAGGGATAACAATCGGCCTGCACTATTTCATGCGTCCACTTGCCCGCGGTTTCCTGTAAATGAACATAGGCAATGTCAAGCCCGTCCAGCGAGCTGCCACTCATTAAACCAATTACTTTATATACCATATACCGGAATTTTTGCGTGGCAAACGTAATTCAAAATTTAAAATAATATTGTAAACCCTTATCTTCAAACCCTAAACCGATTTAGTATGGTGGTGAATCTGAGCCAGCAATATTCATTATTGAGCGATTGGGTGGGTGAGCTCAGGAATACGGAAGTACAGGGCGACCGGATGCGTTTTCGCCGCAACCTGGAACGCATCGGTGAAGTAGCTGCCTTTGAGATCAGCAAGGAACTCGCGTTTACCGACAAGGAAATTCAGACGCCGCTGGGCATTTCCACTTGCAAGGTGTTGAAAGAACAGCCGGTGCTGGCTACCATTCTGCGGGCCGGCCTGCCACTGCACAATGGTTTACTGAATTATTTCGACAAGGCCGATAATGCGTTTATTTCCGCTTATCGCAAACACCATAAAGACGGCACTTTTGAGATCAGCCTGGATTATGTTTCCTGCCCTGAGCTGGAAGGACGGGTCGTCATTGTTTCTGATCCCATGCTGGCCACCGGCTCTTCCCTGGTAAAGACCATCCAGTTCCTGCGCGAGGAAGGCCATCCTGCCAAAATACATGTGGTGGCCGCTATTGCCTGTACCGTGGGCATAGAATACGTACTTCGCAGCGAACCCAGCTGCAAGGTCTGGTGCGGCGCCATCGACGACGAATTAACCGCCAAAGGCTATATCGTTCCGGGCCTTGGCGACGCCGGCGACCTCGCTTTTGGCACGAAAGTACAGATGTGAGACAAGTTTGACGTTCGTAGTTCACCATTGCCATTGCCCGGTCTTTGCTCCTTGTACACACCACCCGGCCGAACTTTGAACGGGGAACTAAGAACTTTCTTCCACGCAGCTTAATTTTAACTTTGCAACTCTTATAATTGTTTGTATTTTGTACAGACTTTAACTACTGAAATGAAGAGACTAGCACTGCTGGCAGGTTTGGTACTGCTTATGAAATTGCAAGGGTTTGCACAGGATCCCCATTTTTCACAATTTTTTTCCTCTCCGCTTACTTTAAACCCTGCATTGACAGGCAAGTTTGATGGCGTTTTCCGGGCGGCCGGCAATTACCGCGACCAATGGCCTTCTATCAGCAAGGCATTTATTACTTCCACGATTTCGCTGGATGCCCCCATGTTAACCAATAAGATCAGTCCCAATGATGTATGGGGCGTTGGATTAATGGCCATGACAGACCGTACGGCCAACGGCATTCTCAACAGCAACTATATTTCACTTTCTACCTCTTATCACAAAGGGCTCGACGAAGACGGCTATCACCAGCTCGGCTTTGGCTTCCAGGGCACTTATGCTTCGAAACGGCTGGACGGCTCGCAGTTGAAATTTGAAAACGAACTGGCGCTGGATGGCACCTGGACACTTCCCAGCAATGAATCGGTAGACGGCAGGAATGTAAACATCAATTATTTTGATTTCAATGCCGGGGTATTGTACAACGGTTCTACAGACGGTACCAATAATTTTTACCTGGGTGCTTCTATGTATCATATCAACCGGCCCAAGGAAAGTTATTTCGGCAGTGGCTATTATACACTCAACCCGCGCCTCACCGTTCATGGTGGCGGCTATTTTAAAGTGGGCGAAACCACTACCCTGCACCTGACCGGCCTTTTCAGCCAGCAGGCCGGCGCCAATGAAACCGTTATCGGCGGTGCACTGGCCTTTGATCTGAACAGCGGCGACGAAGAAACGCCCACCAATTTTTACGCCGGCAGCTGGCTCCGTTTCAACGATGCCATTATTCCTTATGTGGGTCTGGAATGGAGTGATTTCAGGCTGGGCATGACTTACGATGTAAACTATTCCAGCCTGAAGGTAGGCTCACAAAGCAGGGGCGGCATCGAAGTCTCCCTCATCTACATCAAAAAACCGCCGAGCGGCAAAAAAGGCATTCCCTGCCCTAAGTTTTAATTTTTTTTGCGCCGGTTATTGCACTTTGAATGGCACCGCTCCTTATTCATGCTGACAGACATTTTTCAGCTCCCTTATCCTGTCATGACTCGTTCCGTGCGATAACAGCATTTTGCGGAACAGGAAACCCCTGCAGGGTTTAGCTAATCATGGTACAGGATCCACAGGTTTCACCTGTGGCTATTAATGGGTAAGTCCTTCGGACTTTCATCTTCCTGCAGCAACTATTCTGCCGATGACGATGAAACTGCAATACCAAGGAAGAAAAACTGATTGAAAATTGAAACAGCTATCACTTTTATACTACTTACTGAAACTTACAGCATCCTGAAAGGATTAAATATTAATAGCCCCCGGTGCAACCGGGGGTAGACCGTATTGCCAATCTCAACCCTGAAGGGGTTAATAAAAAATCCGAGGGAAATGCAGCCATCCTTCTGTTTATTGATGATCATATGGTGACAGCGCATCATTTAGAAATGGCCGTTATTTTAATATCACTTACTGAAATTTGCAGCATCCTGAAAGGATGAAATATTAGTAGCCCCCGGTG
>CAXTMV010000177.1:7368-11980 GCA_964245425.1 uncultured Flavihumibacter sp.
CGAGGAAAATGCAGCCATCCTTCTGTTTATTGATGATTATATTGTGACAGCCACGACTTAGAAACGACCGTTATTTTAATAACACTTACTGAAATTTGCAGCATCCTGAAAGGATGAAATATTAGTAGCCCCCGGTGCAACCGGGGGTAGACCGTATTGCCAATCTCAACCCTGAAGGGGTTAATAAAAAATCCGAGGGAAATGCAGCTATCCTTCTGCTTATTTATGATCATATTGTGACAATAATCAGCGTACGACTTTCTTAAAAAAGTATTTTTATAAAGACAGTAATCAGCTGCCCGAAAAAATGATCCGCTACAGTACATTTCTTTTTTTATTAGTTATCTTACTTCAGGCAGGCTGCCGGAGCGCCGCACACTTACCACATTCAATAAAAAAAGACTTTCGCAACGGCAATACGGCAGTAGGCTGGAATGAAGACACTGTAAATAGCTGTTCTATCCTGCTGGGTAAAAAGAAATTCTATTGTACCATCATCCAAAAATACAGCACACCGGAAAAAAGGTTCTATTACAGCGGAAATTATAAAAGATCCTCCGACACGCTATTCCTGCAATATGACGAAGAAAAAAAGCCTTTGCATTTTACAGATTTCCTGATACTGGAATCAACGAACAATTATCTTATCCAAAACTTTACAGATCATACAAAACACATGTTTTTGAGCATCCAGGGAAACAATTTTAGATCTCGACGTCTACCCTGGGAGTAAGCTGTATTTCAAAAGATTTCTTTTTCCAGTAAGCCTTCCCCCGCCAAGGATTACAAAACCTCTATCCTATCTCCATTTCCGGTGCCAAAAACTCTTTTTCACTTTTGGCTATTACAATAGTGGCCACCCCGTTGCCGATGATATTGGTAATGGCCCGGGCTTCGCTCATAAATTTATCTACCCCCAACAAAAAGGCCAGGCCTTCCAACGGAATTTTATGAATGGCCGTTAACGTAGATGCCAGTACAATAAAACCGCTGCCAGCCACACCTGCGGCGCCTTTAGAAGTAAGCATCAGGATACCGATAACGCTCAGCATTTCCTGCCACGACAAATGCACATCATACAATTGGGCTAAAAAGATAACTGACATGGATAGATAAATGGACGTGCCATCGAGATTGAAAGAGTAACCCGTTGGCACCACCAGGCCCACTACCGGTTTGCTGCAACCCATTTGCTCCAGCTTGCTGATAATGGAAGGCAATGCCGCTTCGGAAGAAGAAGTGCCCAGCACTATCAGCAATTCTTCTTTAATATATTTCAAGAACTGCCAGATGCTTTCCTTATAATACCGCATAATAGCACCCAGCACCACAAATACAAAAATTAGCATGGTGCAATACACCGTAAGCATCAGTTTGCCCAATGGCACCAGTGTATGCAATCCAAATTTACCAATGGTAAAAGCCATTCCACCAAAAGCGCCGACGGGCGCCAGGTACATCACGTATTTCAATCCTTTGAAAACAATCTTCGAGATAAAAGAAAGCACCTCAATGATCTGTTGTTTACCGTTGTAAAAACTCAGCACAATACCTACAACAATGGCAGCTATCAACACTTGCAGCGTCAGGTTGGATGACAGGAATGTACCCCAGTCGATTCCATTGGCAGGGTGCCGGGTAAATTTGGATGCATCCTGTACAGACAAGCCCGTTTTATTGATATGCCCCGGTTGAATAATATTGGCCACCACGATGCCAATCACCAGTGCCACGCTGGTAACGATCTCAAAATAAACCAACGATTTGATACCGATACGGCCTGCTTTTTTTAAACTGCCCATGCCGGAAATCCCCAGCACGATGGTTAAAAAAATTATCGGACCGATGAAGATTTTGATCAGGGCGATAAAATCAGTGCCCAGTATTTCCATTTTTACCGCCGTAGACGGGTAATAATTACCCAGCAGGATACCGGCGATGATGGCTATCAGCACCCAGAAAGTAAGATTGGTAACAATGGTGCGTGCCATTGTTTTTTTCTCAGGTGCAGGGTTTGGCTGGTACAATGGTTCAGGATTTAAATGATTTCTTTCCGCTAACATACGGATTCCCTTTTACATAAAAACGATAAGGCAGCAAGGCATCTTCCGCGGCGTAGTCTACCCCAATCCTTGGAGTGCTGATGATCTGGGATGTCTTTAACCGTAAGCCGTCGTCTGCGATATAAATGTCTCCCGTCAGTAAAGACAGGCGCGTATGCTGTACCGAAATACCCAGTGCTTTGGATACATTGCCGGGTCCGCGCCCGATGCTGTAATCCGGTTTTTCTTTTTTCATCCGCAGTAGCATGGTATCGATGCCGGCAACCGGTTCAATAGCTCTTATCAGGATGGCATGCGGGGTATCCTGCACGTTCGTGACCACGTTAAAAAGATGGTGGATACCATAGCAGAGGTAAACATAGGCAATGCCACCGGTCGCATACATGGTTTCGGTTCTTTGGGTACGTCGGCCCCCGTATGCATGCGAGGCCTTGTCTGCAACACCGTTATAAGCTTCTGTTTCAACAATCCTTCCGGAGGTAACGCTATTGTTGAATGAAGTCACCAGCAGCATGCCCAGCAAGTCTTTCGCAATGGTTACTACATTGGTACGGTGATAAAAGGAAGCGGGCAGCTTTTTCATAATAAAATATCTTCATCTGCCCTCAAAGTAATACATTTATAGCTCAATCATCCGGCACCATTGCTAAAAGAAATTGTAATTGCCATACAGTCGTATTTCAAGGCCCACCAGTTCATCAGCAAGCACCGCTTATGGAAATGGATCCTGATTCCCGGCCTGGTTTACCTGCTGTTGTTCTGTACCAGCATGTATTTTTTTGGCAAGAGCGCCAGCAATGTAATTGAGCACCTGAGTACCGCAACAGGCCTGAGTAACTGGTTGCACCGGATGCAGAGCAGCCTGCTGGGGTTTTTCTTTACCATCGGGGGTATTATGATCTGGCTCCTGCTGATGTTCTTTTATTTCTCCCTTTTTAAATATATATGGTTGATCATCGGCTCGCCGGTATTTGCCTATTTGAGCGAAAAAACGGAAGCCCTGCTGGAAGGCACCGAATACCCTTTCAGCTGGCCGCAATTGCTCAAAGACATGCTGCGGGGCATTAAGCTGGCCCTTCGCAACGCGCTCTGGCAAACAGTTTATACCATTTCTATATTAATTCTTTCTTTTATACCGGTGGTGGGCTGGGTAACCCCTGTTGTATCGCTTTTTGTAGAATGTTACTACTATGGTTTTTCCATGCTCGATTACAGTTGCGAACGGCATAAACTTTCGCCCTCGCAAAGCGTGGCTTTTATCAGCAACCGGAAGGGACTGGCCATTGGCAACGGGCTGGTCTTTTATTTGATGCACCTGATTCCGATCATTGGCTGGGTGCTGGCGCCTGCTTATGCGGTAGTGGCGGCCACCATTAGTTTATATTACCAGGAGAAGAATGTGTGATGGCTGATTGGGTGATGCCTGATTTTCGAACTGGAAACATTCACTTTAAAATTCAAAATATTAATGTCCAGCGCAGCTATCGGCAAAGTATACCTGATTCCCGCTTTTATAGACGAAGAAAACCTGCAAACCATTCCCGCGTATATACTTGATGCCGTAAAGGAATGCCAGTCGTTTTTTGTAGAGAATGAGCGCAGTGCCCGCAGGTACCTCAAGCAATTGTGGAAGGAAATGGTCATTGACAATTATGAATGGCACACCATCCAGAAGGCAGAAACCCAAGTAAAGGATCTGTTTAAAAAAGCATTGCAGCGCGGCCATACCATTGGTATCATCAGCGAAGCAGGTTGCCCCGGCGTGGCCGACCCCGGCCAAATACTGGTAGAAACAGCGCACCAAAGCGGTGCCGCCGTTAGGCCCCTGGTAGGCCCCAGCTCCATACTCCTGGCTTTAATGGCCAGCGGCATGAACGGGCAATCTTTCCAGTTCTCCGGCTACCTGCCCATCGATGCGGCTGAAAGAATAAAAGCGCTGAAAGAACTGGAGAACGAATCGGCCAAAAAAAACTGTACGCAAATCTTTATTGAAACACCTTACCGCAATAACCAGCTAACAGAAAGCATCTGTAAAACACTCCGGTCCACTACCCGCCTTTGTATAGCGGCAGACCTGACCGGCGCCACTGAATACATCAAAACAAAGACCATCGAAGACTGGAAAAATAAACTACCCGATATTCATAAGCACCCGGCGATTTTCCTGCTTTTGGCGGGACAATAATGCTCATTACTATTTACATTACTTCTTTATCGGTTGCCCGTTCTCATCTCTTACAGATATCACGCTGTCTACAATATACCCGCTCATGCCCCGCCAGGGTATGGAACCGATGTATTCTTTATAATGCAGTTCCAGCGTGGCGCCGCTGTGCGACATTAACATGTTCGCTACTTTTTCATCTGTAACGGAAAAATCAAATTCATTGGACTGTATGCTGCCGGGTACTACGGAACGGTAACCCGTTTGTATGATCCTTCCCTCGTAGGTTTTAAATACATACCCTTTTTTTACAAAGAAGTTGAGCTGCCCTGCCTTGGAGCCTTCTCCGAATACAAAAAAATAACGAACCAGGATAAATACCAGC
>CAXTMV010000178.1:0-8029 GCA_964245425.1 uncultured Flavihumibacter sp.
CCTACCGACTGAATATCGGGCTGTTTCTGTCCTGAAAAAATGATACTGGTGGTAGACGATGCATAAAAGCTGGCATTTAAGGCAATCACACCCCAGCCCAGGTTGCTGTAGAGGTTGCACTCCATCTGGCCTTTATTGCTGTTCCACCACATGCCCCTTGTATCGTTACCAGTTACGGTCTGAAACAAAGGTACGCCGGTGCTCGACAAGGTTTCCAGGGGAAAGCCTGTACCACCCACCCTTGAAATATAATACAGGCTTTTATCCGGGTTATACACCACGGAGCCAACATTGGCTACATCAACCGAAAATTTAAGTTTAAGAGAGCCCTGTGTTACAGTGGCAGGCGGCGCTGCAGCTGCTGCGGGTCCACTGTCACTTTTTTTACAGCCGGATAACAGGCTAAAACCGGCCAGCAGGGTGGCCAGAACAAATCTCATTTCTTTTTTCATAATAGTTACGTTTTGGGTTGCTTTTATGGTTAAATAGTATGCCGGTCTTAACGACATATTTGAATATAAGGCAATATTATTCTTTTCCTTAATATTTGTGTATACCACGTTTGTGGTATTTTGTTGCTAACAGAACAAGGAGATGAGAGCGCGCGCCTTGCGCAGGGGGCCGGAAGGAGGACGGACCTTTCGCATCGCCAGAAATAATAGCCAGGAGGCCTACGAGAATAAAAGGAAAGAGCCTGCCACGCGCAGTCAAATGGTCGCACGCTCTTTTACAACCTTGTTCTCTTGTTCTTAGAACCCAATTGAGTTTCCCCCGTCAACCGGCAACACAACACCGGTTACATAGGCGGCTTCGTCTGAGGAGAGGTATACCACGGCATTGCCAATATCTGAAGGCTGGCCCAGTTTTGCCATGGGTGTTCTGCTTAATACTTTTTGCATTCTTTCCTTATCATTGTTGAGTGCCTTCGCCGACATTTCCGTAGCAATAAAACCGGGCGCTATGCAGTTGACCCGCACACCCAGGGGCGACAATTCGACCGCTATGGCCCTTGTCATGCCTTCTACCGCCGATTTGGACGCACTGTAGGCAACCACTTTAGGAATGCCATACTGCGATGCCATTGAACTGATCATTACAATTGAACCTTTTCCCCGCGGCACCATCTTCTTTGCGATCTCCCTGGTTAATGAAAATACCGCATACTGGTTGGTTTGTATAATGCGATCGAAATCCGCATCCGTCAGTTCCAGGAAATCTTTTTTCAGGTTGATGCCGGCATTGTTGACCAGGATATCCACCGGCCCGAAATCCTTTTCTACGGCTTCGGCAAATGCAGGGATGCCGGCCAGGTCAGACAGGTCAGATACGGCATAAGAACATTGATGGCCCAATGCTGCCACTGCCTGTTGCAGCGCGGCCTCATCTCTACCGGTGATGTATACCTGTGCGCCTGCTTTTATTAGGGCAGTTGCAATGGCCAGTCCAAGACCTTTTGCACCACCCGTTACCAGCGCTTTTTTTCCCGTCAAATTAAAAAATGAATCATTTGCCATTTGGTATTGTTTATTTTTGCTTGTTTGCCATTTCCAGTGCTGTGGTGGCGGTATAATATTTAGCTATCATGCCGGGTACTTCCCAGGCGGGCAGGCGACCGTCTTTCAGGTATTGAAGATAACGTTGCATTACCTGCGCAAAATGGGCTTCATGCCCAACTTTGTATTTGTCTGGGATGATCAGTTTCCAGCCGGTGGCGGTCTTTTCTGTACTGATGCCCGGGTAAGGTGTATTGAGTGTTGACAGGGCATGTTGCAGGCTGCTGTCGTATAGCGGGCTGTTGTGTACAGGAACAATATACAGCGTGGGCTTGTAATTTTCTGCTGCGCCCTGTCTTATTTCCAGGCTGGCCAGGCTGCCTTTCAGCAGGCAGTAATGCGTATCTCCGCTTCCTTCTGGGGCCTTGTATTCCCAGCGGGCAGTCAGCTTTACATGTACGCCTTTGAGGGTATAATTGATCTCGCCGTTGCCATGGGTCTGTAAAACAGAATCTGATTTTATATACGGTTGCAAGAATGATGGAAAACTGTCTTTTTTGGTAACCGCCGCAAATTGCGACCTTGTAACCGGCGTAGGCCAGACGCGGGCGCTGCCGACCAGGATGTCTTTTTTATAATCGATGATGGAATCCGGGAAACAGGCCCATTGCACCAGGTCGAGCAGGTGGGTACCTACATCGGCAATGGCATCTCCCTGCTGGGCAGGGTCAAAGAACCAGGCTGGCCGGGTAAGCGCCTGGCCCGATACAAATTTGTAAAAATAATGAGCGCTTTCAATGGTAACGGCCGGCGCCTTTTCGGTACCGGTGGTTAAATGACCAAAGACTTCTGGCAACTGGGAGAACGCTTTCTGCAGCAGGTTGGTTATTTCAGAGCGCTCCGTCATTATATCGTACAGCAGTACATGATTGGCGGCTGCGGTTGTAAAGTCTTGTTCCAGTTCAGCAAAATTGGCTTTATCAATGGCCATGGGCTTATCTGCCAGCACATGCATGCCTGCGGCAACCGCCCGGGTAATGTATTGGGTTTTGCGCAGGTTATTGCCTGCCAGCACCAGTACATTGCCTTTTTTTTCTGCTATCATCTTTTCCAGGAAATCATTGCCGGTATACAGCTGCTCCACCCAATGCGTGGGGGCTTCACTGCGGGTATTGTATTGTTTTATCAAACTGAGGTGCGACTGCAATTCGGGCCCATCGGGCGCGTATACCCGCACCACTGAATCAATTCCTGCATACATTGATTTCTGTACCAGTGCAGCGTGAAAATGACCGGGGTCAAGCGTTATCAGCCTTACGGTTGCGCTGTCGGCCGGCGACACCTGTTCTCTGGCGACTGGTGTGTTACAGCCCGATAAAATAATAGTTGTTACGGTCATGCAAGTGCACAAATAAAGTATTCTCATCCCGGTGGTTGATTTTTTAATCCAGTAATATAATAAAACTACGCCGGTTCGAGCCATCAGCGTTCAAACCATTCATAACAGTGAGTGGCTTTCCCAACCAGGTGCAAGCGTCCACTTGCGCCTGCCAATGCCAACAGTTAACAGCTCAAAGCTAACAGCTTCCTCGCTATATCCTTGTTTCTACGTTAAATTCTTTATTGATCTGGTAGGGCCAGCGCTGCGGCCTGTGCAGCATGGCATTTGCTTCGTCGTCGTTTTTAAACCGTTCATTTACCGGGTCCCAGTACAGTTTTCTTTTCAGCTTCATAACGGTATGGTTGAGCAGACAAATGGTACAGGCGCGGTGTCCTACTTCTATGCGTGCAATATTTGGCTGGCGGGTGATGATGCTGTTTAGCCAGTTCTCATGGTGTTCGGCGCTGTCGATCAATTGTATCTCACCGGGTGCAATAACCGAAGTTAATATTTTGGGATCGCTGGCATCGAGCGATTTGCTGTTATTGCCTTTTGCCACGGGGTCGGAGGCGGTGGCTGAATAGTTGCCGCGGGTAACGAATATCCAGCCATCGCTGCCCACAAATTTTACCCCGTTGGGATAGTCATTGCTGGCCAGCACCGTTACGCCGTTGGCAAACAATGTCTCGGTTTTGAAATTGCCGTGCACATCCCAGAGGGCTTCCGCTGAGGGCCAGTCGGCCGTGCCCGAAATTTCTATGGGGCCGCTGTATTCCGTGCCCATACCCCAGTTGGCGATGTCGAAATGATGGGCGCCCCAGCCCGTGATCATGCCCGCACCAAACTGCCCGCAACGCAGCCAGCCCGGTCTTGAAAATGTGCCATCCTGCGGGTGCACCAGTTTTTCCGTATAGGGCACATAGGGTGTTGAACCCAGCCATTTTTCGTAATTCAGGTTGGCCGGTACCGCCATTTCCTTTTCCACGGTACTTTCTGCAGGATTGTCTACCGGCAACTCCACGTTAATCGCCTGCAGCTTGCCGATACGTCCATTACGGACAAGCTCACTCCCTTTTTTAATCTGGGGCATGGAACGCTGTTGGCTGCCGATCTGGAAGATACGACCTGCTTTTGCGGCCTCGTTGCTCAATATACGCCCTTCGCTGATACTCAGGGAGGCGGGCTTTTCCATGTACACATCTTTTCCTGCCCGTACGGCATGTATGGCGGGGATCACATGCCAGTGATCCGGCGTGGAAATGATGACGGCATCAATATCCTTATCGGCCAGCAGTTCTTCATAGTGGTCGTATGTTTTGGTACCGCTATAGGAGCCGTTGTTCTTTTTTGCATAATAATCATTCACCCATTTCTGGGCGCTTTGCAAGCGGTTTTTATCCAGGTCGCAAACGGCCAGCATCCGGGCCTGGTCAAATTTGATGGTACCCGGCATATCCCATTCGCGGCCGATCCGGCCGGTACCTATCACACCTACGTTTACGCGCTTGCTGGGTGCATATTTACCCAAAACACTGGCCGGCACAATAGAGGGAATGCCAGACAATGCTGTTACGCCCAATGTTCCGGCAATGCTTTTTTTAAGGAAATCCCTTCTTGAGTTGGATGGTTTATTTTTCTTGTTCATATGGTAAATTAAAAGTCAAAAAAATTAAAAAGTCAATATGGCAACGGATCCATGGGCGATTTTGCATGTGCCTTGCCATAATCCAGCTCCTTGTTTTTGCCGATGGCCCATTCAATACCGCCCAGTATATGCTGTTGAAAATCCGGTTTAAAATAAGTGCTGCTATCGTGCCCCAGTGCGGTGTACCATTCCCGCCCCCCGTCAAATTCGTGGCACCAGGCCGTGGGTGAGGAAACACCATAAAAATCCGGTTTGTCCTTATCGTCCAGCAGGGTTTTCAGATCGTGCACCAGCAGCACATGCAGATCGGGATTTACTTCTTTAAAAAAATAACATTCGTCGTTCTGTTCCCAGACATGCGGCAATAAACGGGTGGATGGATGGTTGGCATCAATAATGATTTCACTGAAAGGCTGGTGTTTGGCGTGGCGCTGGAAGCTGGCGCCAATCAACCGTTTGAACCAAGGCCAGTTCCGCTCTGTGCCTGTGGCGGAATGTAGCCCTACAAAACCACCGCCTGCCTGTATAAAATGCATGAGGGCCAGTTTCTGTTCGTCGGTATCAAAAACATTGTTGTTGGTATTATTAAAGACCAGTACCTGGTATTTCTTCAGGTTTTCGTCGTTGAAATCAGCGGGGTTGGCAGAAACCTGTACCGAAAATCCGTATTTGCCGGCCAGTGCCTGTATAGAAGCCGAGGCAGCTGCGATATTATCGTGTACATAGCCGTTGCCATTTTTGGTATAGACCAGTACATGTATTTTTTTCCAGTTAATGTAGGAAGTTGTAAAACGGGCCGGGGTTACAAAACTGTATATCGCTGAACAAAGCAGTATAATAAGAAGTGTACAAAACAGTACCGGTTTCTTTTCCATATATGGCAGCATGGTTTTGAATAATCGTTAGCGAACAGCCCTTCTAAATTAGTGAAAAACCAGTTCGAAAGTTCGGCTTTTTCCACTGTGTTCCCATCGTGGTGGGGCGAAGTGCTTAGCTGTCAGTTCGGGCGGGGGAAGAGATTAGTAAAAGAAAAGATATTTGTAAAAAGCCGGCACTTCTCTTACAGTTCCGATAATGTCGTTGACTGTATATTTTTCAGACGCAGCGCTGTACACGTTTTTAAAGCCCAGTTTGCGCAGGATGTATTTGGAGCGGGTGATATGATAGAATTGCGATACAATCACGGCAGACTGGTACTGATTTGTTTTGTTCCAGGCGATGAAATCCTCGGCGGTTAAAAAAGTATTCTGCCCCCTGTTGTCGGCAATGATATCTGCCGCGGGCACTCCCTGTTGTTGTAAATAGGCTTTCATGGCATTGCCTTCCGGGTAAAACCCGTCTTTTTTTGTGCCGATGCCACCGCTGGCAAAGATCTTCTTTACCCGGCCCTGCCGGTACAGCAACAGGGCTACGTCTACCCTGCCCTGGAGCCAGGACGATAAACGCCCGTCGGCATACACTTCGTTGCCCAATACGATGGCAACATCGGCCGTTCCCTTAAACTGCCGCGTGCCGTCGATGGTAATATAAATAAGGTGGATGCAGCACCACAGCAACAAAACAACAATTGTTCTTTTGATCCATTTGTGCCGGAAGAAAGATATGATTTTCTGAAACATGATACGGTACCGGGTATACCTGAACCTGGTAATCGCAAAAGTAAAAGAAACAGGCTGGTTAAAATGTTTTTCTATTTATTCAGGCAGGCCGGTACCGCAATCGCCACAAAGCCGGCAACAGTAGCAGGATCAGGAAGCCTGCTGCCAGCCATACATTCTGCTGTTGCTGGTAAAATAAATATTCAAGCTGGTAGCGCAGCATTCTCCAGTTGTAGCTAAGCGCTGTTGTAAAAGATTCCCAGGCGGTGGGTTGTTTTCTATCAATTACAATAACATCGTCTCCATACGGATAGAATGATTCTGCCTCGTGATGTACCGGCGGCGGGTTGGCAAAAAAATAGAGTGTATTATCCACCAATGCATACCGTTTAAAATCATCCAGCATTGCCTGGTTCAATAGCCAGATAAAATCCGAATACCGGCTTTCACTGCCAAGGGTTATTTTTACAACCGTGTTCGTATCATTTGTAAACTGGATTTTTTGCATTTCCGCCGCAATAAAACTGTGCTTTTTATTTTCCATGTATTGATTGCGATCGTCGGCATAGCTCCATACACCCAGGTCAACGGACACCATCTTTTTATGCGCGATGGCGCGGTAAACAAAAGCCGTGGAAAATTTTTCAATTCCTGGCTCGTCTTTTTTGTCGGATGGAAGATTCAACCTGACAACCGTTTGATAAACCGAATCTTCCGGTCCCCAAAAAAATAATAATATGGGCAGCCCGATAAGACTGACCAGGCCAGGGATATAGTATAATTTTTTAGGCTTCATAACATTTTGATGAAAGAAGTGGCTTTTTCCATAAATAAAATAATTGCCGCACCATGGTCTATTATTTTTAGAACGGAAATCCGTTACTTTGGCTATCCATTATTAACCGGTAAAAATTATCAACCATGAAAAAGATCTCCTGCCTAACACTCGCCTTATTTGTATTAGTAGCCGTTCAGGCGCAATTGCCTGATGCCGTTACCAGTGCCAAAAGCAGTGTGGCTGCTACCGCCGGCCCGGGCAAATTACTAACGCAGTTTGCCGGCGCTCTCAAGACCACTTCTTTATTAAGCTCCTTTACCGGGCAAAAAAGCGGCTGGATGGCAAAGGCCAGCAAGGTGACCGATGCGGTTGGCATGGCCCAGAGTGTGGCTTCACTGGCAGGCGGTATCAAACCGGAAATGTTCAAAAGCGGTTTCAACGTAGGCAGCATTACCCAGGCAGCTGGTACGGTTACAACCCTGGCGAGCGCGGGCAGTTTACTGAACAACCTGCAGGGCGGTCTGAAACCCGAAGCATTGTCGAGCGGCTGGGCTGCACAGAACCCGGCCTGGGAAACCGCCTTGAGTAAGTTGAAATGATGAGCGCGGGCCCGAGCCCCGTAAATCCCCCGGTGGGAACTTTTGCGGCCAGGACAAACAGTACTGTTTATTTTATCGCAGGCGCAGACAATGAAAAAGGCTTGTCTTCTTCGGCAATGCCGCGGTTCATTGCAGGCGCTTCACCCATCATAAGGTTGAAAGTACCGCCGGCCATTATATCCTGGTAGGTGATCCAGTTGTGCTGGTAATCTTTATTGTTAAGTAAGGCCGATTGAATATAAACATGACTGCTGTCATTGTTTTTTGCATCGATGATAAATGTCTTTCCGTTTTCAAGACGGATGGTTATTTTCTTAAAGACCGGGCTGCCGATCACATACTGGTTGGTACCCGGACATACGCTGTAAAAACCCATTGCGCTCAATACATACCAGGAAGAGGTTTGCCCCTGGTCTTCATCGCCGGGGTAACCGTTCTCCGTGGCATCGTATAATTTGTTCATCACGTTGCGCAGCTGTTGTTGTGCTTTCCAGGGGGCGCCGCCATAATTGTATAAATAAATCATGTGTTGGAT
>CAXTMV010000178.1:8039-11955 GCA_964245425.1 uncultured Flavihumibacter sp.
TGGTTGCCATGGGCATATTGTCCCATATTGGCCATTACCATTTCAGTCATTTCATGTATCATACCGCCATAGCTGCCTGTTTTCACTGTATTGGGTTCACTGAATACAGAATCCAGCTTGGCGATAAAATTGGTATTGCCCTGCATCAGGTTGATCAGCCCCTGCACATCATGAAAAACAGACCATTGCCAATGCCAGGCATTGCCTTCTGTAAAAGGTCCGCCCCATTCTACCGGGTCAAAATGGGGCATCCATGCACCGTCGGCTTTTCTTCCCCGCATAAAACGGCTGGCCGAATCATAGACATTACGGTAATTGAACATCTGCCGCGCGAAAATCTTTTTATAAAAGTCGTTACCCGTTAGGCTGGCCAGCTGGTAGCCACAAAAATCATCGTAGGCATATTCCAATGTTTTGGCGGTGGCTTCGCGGTAATTGGGATAGGGCACATAGCCCAGTTCATAATATTCTTTCCAGCCATCGCGCCCATTGGAAGGCCCCCAGGGTCCCTTTGAAGTGGCTTCTTTTAAATAAGCCTGTAATGCTTTGGCAGGATCAAAGGTCCGGATGCCCTTTACCCAGGCATCTGTTAAAAGCGAGATGGCATGGTTGCCAATCATACTGCCTGCCTCGCCGGGAAAAGACCAGGAGGGCAGCCACCCGCATTGATCCTTTGCATCCAGCAGGGCCTGCATATAACGTCCATGCATAGTCGGGTATAAAAGGGTGTTCAGCGGAAACTGCGCCCGGAAAGTATCCCAAAAACCGGTGTCGGTAAACATATAACCGGCATGCACTTTATTATCATATGGACTATAATAATAAGGATGACCCAATGAATCGTATTCGTAAAACTGCCGGGAGAAAAGGCTGGCCCTGAAAAAGCAGGAATAGAAAGTAGCTTTTTCTTTTTCCGTGCCGCCTTCTACGAGTATCCTGCCCAAGTGGTCGTTCCAGATTTTTGCGGCGGCCTGCCTGGTATCATCCAGGCTCTTGAATTTTCCCAGCTCTGCGTTCAGGGTAATGCCGGCCTGTTGGGCACTGATATAGGAAGAAGCGGCTTTTGCCTGCACCACTGATCCTTTTTTAAATTCGATGTATACACCGGCCCCTTCGCCTGCCGATTCCGCCTGGCCGGGCTTGAGGGTATTCTGGCGGTTTTCCCAACTGCCATAGCTCGTAAAAGGTTTATCGAACACCATTTCGAAATAGCTTTTTACCTGGCTGTGTTTATTATTATGATCATTGCTCACATAGCCCGTGATCTTTTTTTCTGCCGGCCATACTTTTACCTGGCTGGTACCGGTATAACCATCGAGCACCAGGTAAGCGGCGCCGTTTTTAGGAAAGGAAAAACGAAAGTGCACGCCTCTTTCGGTGGGCGACATTTCCGTTACAATGCCGTTGTTCAGCTTAACCCGGTAATAATGCGGTTTAGCGGTTTCATTGTCATGGGTAAAGCCCGTAGCCCGATCGTTTTCATTTACGATCAGTTTACCGGTAACGGGCATCAGCGAATACACGCTGTAATCGTTGGTCCAGGAACTGCACTGGTGTGCCTGCTGAAAACCGCGGATAGTGGTTTTAAAATACTGGTATTTCCAGCCATCGCCATTTCTGCCGGTCTGCGCAGTCCAGGTATGCATGCCAAAGGGCAATGCCGTGGTGGGATAAGTATTGCCCCTGGTCAGTTCCTGTTTTGAATTGGTACCCTGCAGGGTATTTACGTAGTCCACCGGGTCTTTCTGAAAGGCGAAACTGGCTGCTGCAAAATGCTGAAGGATAAAAAAAAGCAATAATATTTTGTTCATGTTGCTATTCATTCAAAAGTAAAAATTCAAAAATCAAAAGCGGCACCGCTTAATTTCCCCCTTCTCTCTTTTTATTCCTTGTTCCGGCCTGATCAATCAGCTGATAAACCCATCAACTGAGTGTAACCATCACCGGTACGTGATCGCTGTATCTTGTCCAGAAAGAATGGTCGCCGATGTCAACCGACTGAATGTTGCCGGCCAGTCCGGCGGACAAAAAGCAGTAGTCGAGGTGATAAGGCTTATCGAGGTGCCGGTACAAATAGAAAGTGGGATGCGCTTCTTTTCCCTGCACCTGTTGGTGGTGCAGGTGATAGGCGCTGTGAATGCATTTTTCTTCGAGTCGTTTTACCACGGCGGAATGGTTGCCGGCGCGGCGTTTGCGATCCCAGATGGTATTGCTGTTGAAATCGCCGGCCAGCACCTGTTCTTTTCCTTTCAGGTGTTTGTTGTAGTGCTGCAGGGCTTTCCAGACCTGTTCCACGTATTGTCCATCGGGATCATCGGGGTTATTGGCCCATATGCCGTACAAAGTAAAATCATAACCCGGGCCTTTTACGGCAACCGGTAAGATGGTCTTTAGTGCCGGGTTATGCGTCTTCCGAAGCTTGCAGGTAAATTGGTTATAAGAAAAAATGCCGAGGCCCTTGTGCTGGTTATCGCCGAACCAGACGGTGCTGGCGGGTTGCGGCAAGGATGCATCAAATATGATTTTCGCCGGATGTTCACATTCCTGGACAACGAGGATATCCGGCTGGTGGGCCAGTACCAGGCCGGCTTTCTTTCTGAATGCCATATTGCAGTTCCAGGTAATTATTTTCATGATCGCGTGGCGTGCAGGGTTGGTGGCACAACGAAAATAAGCCCTTCTGGTTGATTGATAAGGCAATAATGATAGGCAGGCTATTCATTTTCTGCTAAAAAGGAAATGATATGGCCGTCCGGGTTGCTGATATAGCATTCGCGGCCATAGGGCATCGTCCGCAAGGGTTGGGTGATGGGGACGGATTTGCTTTTCATGTCTTCATAAAGAGGGCCATTATTGCATCCGTTAATCTAAGGTGGATGGAAGAACCCTGTATACCCATGCCAAGCTTAGAAATGATATTGTTTGCAGGAAGTTTGGTATAGGTGTTATAGACTCGAAGCTGGGCATTTAATTCATACACTACATCCTGGCCTATAGCAACGACGGGATAAAATAAGGTATTTACAGAATCTGGTACCATGGTTGTTGAAGCCAGGCTATGGGACCTAACCAACAGAAAGGCAGGCAAATATCTTGTTAGTTGAGGGAATTAATTTCCAAAATGCATCAAGGTAATTGTGAGCAGCGCCATGTGGGGTGTAAGCATATTATCGGGTATCCACAGATCGACAAGGAAAAAGCGGTTTGGGTTTGGCAGCACAGCGAGGTGTTGTACATGGATATGTAGGCAGCTGTGGACTTAACCTGGGAAAAGAATTTACTGAAGTTGAAAGCGGCAAAAGAAATAACCGGCCGATTTTGCATGGTGCGTTGGCCTTTTGCCGAAAAAACAAAGCAAGGTTGATAATTGCGTAGCTTGACCGTTTAGGCCGCAACGTAGCCTTTATTTCCGCCCTGATGTCGACATTCTCTTTTGTTGCAGTCGATAATCCACATGCAAATGAGTTGATGATACAACTCTTGGCTGCTTTTGCCCAGCACGAACGACAGGCAATCAGCACCCGGACTAAAGATGCTTTACAAACGGCTAAGCGCAGAGGAATTATTTTAGGCAAAAATGGTCAAATCTTAGCAAAAGAAAATAAAGCGAATTCAGAGAAGTTTTTAGAAAATATAAAGCCGATTATAAATGAGGTTAAACAAGCTGGCTTTACGACTGCAAGAGCAATAGTTGGAGAATTGAATAAGAGAAAAGTGCAAACTTATTACTTTGGCAGTAAATGGCATAGGACTACAGTTCAGCATATATTGCAAAAAATTGGCTGATATCAACTTATTTGCATTTGTAATAATTTATAGTTTTATAGAGATTAAAACGGAATTAAAATTAATGTTTAACATTTGTATCCGTCCGAGCAAGTACATCTTGTTATAGCTATTAGGCTGCTATAATTTT
>CAXTMV010000179.1:0-11949 GCA_964245425.1 uncultured Flavihumibacter sp.
CGGGTATGTATTGGCTGCGGAGCGACTGGTAAAGCCTGGTGGCAATAGTGCTGTAACCGAGTACGCTGGGATGACGGTCGTTTGCCATTTTATAGGCAGAACTGTCCAGCGGCACATTCAACGAGATAAACGGAAAATTACCGACTGCCGGATTTTCTTTAAATACTTCTCCTACTCTTGTGTAGCCATATTCAAATAAGGCCAGCCGGGCATTTGATTTTTTTAATCCGTCAGACAGGTTATTCAGCAGCAGCATGCTTTCGTCGTAGCTCATCGAATAAATGGAGGAATAATATTGCCAGTTATCGCAGCAATTATTAGCATAGATCATACAGGCATGTGCAATAATACCAGGGGTATCTACTGCAGACCGGGCCCAGTAGCGCATGCAATAAGATAAATCATAGAGATCGGTAACCAGCTTATGTTTTTTAATGATGTCCACTTTTTGCCGGGCGGCCCAGGCAGAATGCTGGCGTTCGGCATTGTTATCGCCGGTATAGGTTATTGAATACCCGTTATAGTTATCGCGGTAGCAATACACATTGTGAATGGGCACGGGCGATTCATATAAAACAAGATCGGGCTTACAGCTAACCGACAATTCTTTTATCAGCGCAATATTCATTAAGTCTCTCGAAGCGCCGGAAAGCCCGCAATTGATCACTTCCACCTTGTACCCGTTTTCTTTAAAAAGCCGGTTCATGGTAGTGGGAAAAGCTTCTTCATTATTGCCCCAGATACCTTCTACAAAAGACGATCCGAAGACCATAATGCGATAGATGCTGTCGGGATGTTCATTTGAGAAATCGGGGCCAAAGAAACCATGATTATTTAGTACAAATGATTTTTCTATACTGGGGCGTTTAATGTATCCTTTTTTATTGGGGATGCCCCTGTAACCGATGGCCGTATCGGGCGCATAAATATGCGGGTAATTGGTCAGCTCCATATGGTCGCCTTTGAAGATTCGGAGATAGGCCTCGCATCCTACCCAGCCGATAAAAATAGCAAAGGTGAGGTAACGGCTGATGTACATCAATTTCTTTATCATAGCAGCTTGTTTTCAAATAATGTTTATTGAATATCGGGGATGCCGGGAATTACGTAGAAGTCGGTTACCGTACCTTTTGTTATCTCTACAAACAGGAAAGTAGGGTCTGCCTGGAAGGGCGCCTGCCGGAAGCCGGTATAAAATTCCAGGGCGCTGCGGGTACTGTCGCGGATAATGCGTACCGGGTGGCCCAGCATACCGATAACGGTATTTGAATCTTTTGATGACAGCAGTTCCCGGTCAACCAGGTCATCCAGCATTTCAATTCTTTTTTCACGGTTAGCCTGCCAGGAAGGCGAATTGAACGCCCGCCTGTTCTCGTGAAAAGAGACTTGTAACAGGCAATACGAATAAATACCATACAGGGCAAGGCTGATCACAAACACATGCCCCAGCAAAAAAAGATCCTTGGCTTTTACCTTCCGGCCGCGTGGCACCCCGAAGCGGCGAACCATCAGCAGCGATAACAGTATCAAAATTGCCAGTATCAATTTTCCGTTCAATAAAAAAGCTTGGATGGCCATATGCATTTTTTTTATTTTAAAGTCGTTTGCATCGATTCATATACGGTAAGGGTACGGCGGGCCGCTGCTTCCCAGGTAAAATCTTTTGCTCTTTGCAGCCCGTGCGCAATATTCTTTTGCCGAAGGGATTCATTGGTAAGACAGCTGTGCATACCAGCCGCGATGTCGGTTACATTGTCCGCGTCTACCTGCGGAAAAATATTACCTGTTATTTCGGGGAGGGCGCCGCGGTTGCTGATAAGCACCGGTGTACCGCAAGCCATGGCTTCCAGCACCGGAAGACCGAATCCTTCGTATAAAGATGGAAAAGCAAACAGATCAGCCAGTGAGTACAGCGCCGGCAAATCTTCGCGGTCTGCATAGCCGGTGCAGATAATGGCGCCTGCCAGCGGGCTCTCGCGTATTTTTTTAAATACATCGCTGCTTTTCCAGCCATCTTTTCCTACAATGACCAGCTGCTGCGGGATATGATTCTTTTCTTTTAACAGCAGGAAAGCCGCGATAAGCCTTTCCAGGTTTTTTTTTGGTTCCAGGTTACCTACAAACAGGATGAATTTTTCCGGCAGCCGGTATTTGAGACGGATACGGTCTAATGTGTCGCTACAGGTTATTTTTTTGAAAGCATTCTCTACCCCGTGGTAAACAACGGTTATTTTCCGGGCGTCGATGTCAAATTTTCTGATAATATCTTGTTTCACCGTTTCGGAAACGGCAATGATCCTACTGGCCCTTTTAATGCTGCGGGGCAGGCACAAACCAAAATAGACCGCGCTTTCGTTCTGGCAATAACCGGGATGGTCAAGCGCTATCAGGTCGTGCACGGTCAATACACTGGGCAGCCTGCAGAACCAGGGTAATATATAACTGGTGGCATGGTAGAGATCAAATTTATTTTTATGGAAATAATGACCGATTCGCACATGTTCAAAAAAAATCCTAGCTGCCCGGCCCAGCGCATCGAGCTTAATTTTTTTGATACCGAAAGCGGTCCTGCGCTGCAATTGGCCCGAATAATCTTCAGGCAGCAAAACTTCTATGTGGTGTTCGCCGGTACCGGCCACCTGCATGCCCTGTAATAAATTTTCGGTAGCATATTGCACGCCACTGAACCTGCTGCCCAGCAACAGTGCATTGGTAAGAATCTTCATATATACAAGGATGTTTATGCTTCGGCAAACACAGGCAGGGTAGCTTCCTTTACCAGTGCCCTGGCAAGGCATTCAGTAGAATCAACCATTTGTATTCCTCTTATTTTGCTGCCGGTAACTGTCAGGGAGAGTTCGGTGCAACCCAAAATGATGGCATCGGTATCCTGCTCTTTGAAATAGTCAATTGCTTTTTCCATCAGCCCCTGCACCTGGGAGCTGATAAAACCGCCCTGTGCCTTGATACCGAATTCTGGATCATATATCATGCGGTGTATAATATCATTCTGAAATTCGGCGCGGGGCTGCACGATATCAAACCCCCATTCGCGCAGCAGTCGCCTGTACAGGCCGGATTTATACGTACCATTGGTTGCCATAACACCCACCCGGCGTGCGCCATAATATTTTTCTGCAATTGTTCTGCAGGTCTCTACCGGCATATTGATCATTTTTACCGGGCTGTTTATTTTATCCAGCTCTTCCATAATCACATCATAGATAGGCAGCGCATGACAGGTATTACAGGCAATACCCACCAGTTCCGCACCGGCCGCTTCCAGCTTCTTAATCACTTTCACAATCCGGAAAGCAGGGTTTACCGTTGTTTTTCCTTCCAGGAACAGCGTGCGGTCTACAATTTCGCCGGGAAAGGACATCAGGATAGCAGACAGGTGCTGCTGATCAGTAGAAGCCCTTGTATTACGCAGGATGCCATTGAACAATGCCGCGCCGGCATGCGGCCCCATCCCACCAACAATACCGATCACCTTTTCCTCACCGTGATTTTTTGTTGTCATACAATTGGTTTTAGTTATTCAGACATGGTTACAAGTACTTTTCTTTCGCCGGTATAAGCATTTCGTCCATGGCTTACCAGCTCATTGTCTACAATCAGCAACTCGTCGTGCTGCCAGGCAGGACTGAGTGTTGCTTCGGCCGTAGTGCGGAGTATTTCCCTAACGGTGTCTTCGCTGATGGCGCGCCCGTCGCCGTAGGTAACAAATATGGGAAAATCAGCAGGCGAATCATAGATCGCCATCAGCCCTTCATACACTTCCTGGTCCAGGTGCGACGGATGGAATTGGTCTATCTGGTTAAACCAGGTCTTTACTTTTCCACCGCGGTGTTCAATAATTCCTTTGCTGGGTTGTACCAGGCGCAGGTGCCCGTTTTTTCTCCACTCGTACCGGATGCCATAGGCCGTGCAGTATTCTTCCAGTTGCTGCTTGTCAGTGGTCTCAAAAGTGTCCTGCCAGGAAGGGCCCATGCCACGGCCGCCATGTAAATTTCTTATATAGGTAATGCCGCGCTCCTGTATCTCCGCTACAATATCCCGGTGCATTTTTTCCAGGATCGTTCTGCTGTCGGCCAATAGTGTTTCGCCGCCTGTTTCTGCCGGCTGCAGGCAACTGAAAAAAAGCTTGTTGGGCCATTTGGCAGAATAAGAAAGCTCGTTGTGCATGGTAATACGGGCAGACTTATCATATTCCGTAGAAGTATACACATTGCCGGACAATTTTGTCCTTGGTGAATTGCCATCTACATAAGGCAGGAATTTATCGGAAATCTTTTCTACTATCTCCTGAAAACCGGCAAGGCTTCTTATTTTCACTCCCCTGAACTTCAGGGCGCCGTGCTCACTCAATTTGTCTTCAATACCAGGGCGGTTCTCCAGGAACCAGGACGTAAAGGATGGGGCATCCCAATCTGGCAATTCAATCACCAGCAGGGAGGTATACCCGTTAGATAGAATAGTCTCTTTCATATACCTGTATTTATAATTAGTGGAGTTTTATCTTTTTGGAAAGCTCGTTCAGACATGTCTGTATGTCCCAGTCGATGGGAAAAAAGCTAAAATTCAATTCCTTTGCCCGCACCAGGTTGGGATAGGCCTGGTCGTATTTATTGTCTTGCATCTGCAGGCGTCCGAGGAAATAATAAGGCACCGGCGAATTGGGGTATACCCGCAGGTATTCGGAAAATACTTTGCCGGCCATTTCCTTGTTCTGTGCAGAGAAGAACATGTAACCCACTTCATTCAGGGCGAGGTCATCGATCTTTCCGTTGTTCTGATCTTCCAGTTCCTTCAGGCGCGCCATCATGGCCGTACCACCTTTCTGGTTGAATATCTTCAGCAAATCGCAGGCATTGCTGGGATATTGCGCAATGGGGTCTCCCGCAAATTTGGCAGATATCTCCAGCTGCAAGGTCAGTTCATTCATTCTTTTTGCCAGCAGGTTGCCGCGATCGCTATTGGTAAAGTAAACGATGCCGCATTTTTTTACCGGCGAAAAGCAGATAAAGGATCGGAACCCGTCATTGCTGCCGCCATGAAAAATAATGGTATCTGAAGCACTGTAAAGCGCCTCGTACCCAAGGCCATAATAATAGGAAGGTGTATTGTCTATATTAATAACCGGCCCGTAAATGCTCCTTGCACTTGCTGCATTGATATACTTGCCGTTAAACATGGCAATCACCAGGTTGGCGTAATCCTTTGCCATTACATGCATGCCCGAAGCCGGCACCGCCTGGTCATTCTTCCATTTCTGAAATGCTGTATTAAAGCTGTTGTAACCGACGGCATAGTCTTTAGGGTATTTGCCATTGCGACGGTAAGTAGTGAAGCTTCTTTTGAGACCCAGTGGCTTTAAAACCCTTTCTTTAATATATTCGGAATAAGGCTGCTGAAGAATTACTTCAATAACTTTTGCCAGGTACTGGTACCCTTCGCCGGAATAAACAAACTGTGTGCCCGGGTCGCTGAGTATTTCAAGTGTGTCAGGATCATTAAATCTTTGCCAGTTCTCTATACCGGAAGAATGACTGAGTATCATCCGGGGCGTGATCCGCTTGTACCGTACATCGTGCTCAAGACTGGAATCAACCAGGTATTGATACATGGGTTTGTCAAGATCAAGCTTTCCTTCCTGTACCAGCTGGTGGGCCACAAAAACCAGGAAGCTTTTAGACAGGGAGGCGGCTTCAAAAACGGTATTCTTATCTACAGGTGCATTATCACCCAGGGTGCGATAGCCATAAGTGTGATAATACAGTACTTTTTCACCGTTAAAAATAGCCAGCGACATGCCCGGCACGCCTACATCCTCCAGCATCTGCGTTACCTGGCTGTTCAGCGTATCGATATTAATGCTGCGTCCGTTTACGGCTATATAACCTTTTTGCTGGGCATTTGCAGCAGACGTTGTGGTTAAGAGCAACCATGCGGCGGCGCAATGCAATATGTTTCTTTTGTATAGCTGCATGCTAATTAAAATTTTGGGAGATTTCATAAACTGTGGTATCGTTTAATTTATTAGTGATATATGTTTCCAGCTTGCCATGGTTCATTTTTAATACTTTGTCTGCCACGTCAAAATAGTGGTCATCGTGTGTGATGGCAATCACTATCTTGCCTGCTTTTTTCATATCGGGTAAAAGCGTGCGGTAAAAAAAGTGCCGGTAGCCCGGGTCCTGGTCGGCGGCCCACTCATCGAATAAATAAACCGGCGAATCTTCCAGGTAGCATTGCAGCAATGCCAGGCGTTTTCGCTGCCCGCCGGAGAGCTTGATGGTGCTGTAGCGGTTGTCCCTGATGGTTACCTTTTCATCCAGGTCCAGCAGCTTCAGGTATTTCTTGATTACCTCCGACTTTGATTCGCAGTCAATATTGTACAGTTTTTCAAAAAGGCAGAAAGGGCTGAACACGGCGGAATAGTATTCGCTGAGGCGGCCCGCTTCTACTACCTTACCATTTATTTTTACGAATCCTTCATCGGGGGTATACAAACCGGTGAGCAATTTGGCCAGGGTTGTTTTACCGCTTCCGTTACCACCGATGATAAAAAGTATCTCTCCGCGCCGTACTTTCAGTTCAACCGGCCCGATGCCAAAACCAGCCTGCCCGTTCAGGGTCTCGTGGCGGAAACGTACAGCACATACTTCCAGGCTTTCCACAACAGACACCGGCGGCGGGGCCAGTTCCTGTAATTCGAGGTTGGCGGGTATCTCCTTTAAAAACTGCTGGATGCGTTTCCAGGCTATTTTAAGTTGCAATACGGCCGGTACCGAACTTAAAATACTATTGATAGGCCCTATCAGGTACAAGAGCACAATTACAAAACTCATCAGCTTGGCGGGTTGTATACCGGGAAAAGCTTTGGGAATGGCAAAGGCAACTGCACCCAGTAATACAATCAGCAGCGATTCTCCGGTTAGTGATGCGTTGACAAACCGTATAAGCGCTTTCGATATTCTTTCTTTGTATTCATTGGCCGCATCACTGATGTCCTGTTTGTAAGCAAGTTTTTTATTGCGATGCATGCTGAGTTCCTTGAACCCTTCTATCATACCGCTGGTAAGCCGTACAAAAACATTCCTGGTATCACGGGCCTGCTCAAAATAGATGTTGGTGCTTCGGCTAACAAAATAATAGATGCCGGAAAGCGTGCCAATCAGCAACAAGGTCAGTACCGTAGCCCAGAAAGCAATCGACGCGAGGTATAAAAAAGCACCGACTGCGGTAAAGACACTGGTAATAAGGGTTACCGTCATATTGGTTGATTCACCAATGGTTCCTACATCTTCATTTAACGCAGTATAGATTCTGCCGATGTCTATTTTCTCAAATTTCTGGTAGGAAGTGGCAAATATCTTATCGAATAATTTAAGCCTTAACTGGTAGACGATACCCCGGCTGAATTTTATGAGGCTGATCTGAACAAAACGCCTTCCGAGAAAATACACAGAGAACATCAGCACATAGTAGAACAACAGGTATTTTAAGGGAACATTGCTGCTCAGCGATGAGCTGATCAATATAATGAGCAGCATATTGGCTACCCCTGAAACGATGCTCATCAACAGTATACGCGGGGCCATTTTTTTGAAAGCATGGGGCTGTGGAAAAACAAGCCCGGTAAAATAGGCTGCATAACTGAGCGCAATTGCCAGTAGTACCAGTGCAACTGCGGCCACGAGGCTTTCGGGCAACCAGACCAATGCGGCTTTCCAACTGAAAGCACCCATGGCATGCGGAAGCAGGTACATTCCATAAAGAAGCGGAACAATGGCCAGCACCGCCAGTAAAAAATTACCGAGCCGGGCTGGCGACAATTTCTGGTATACTCTTTTTTTCCTAGCAATATCCACCAGCATGGTAATCATTAATGCGATTACGACCAGGCTGTATACTGACATCAGCAGGGTAATCATGGTAAACACCCGGTCTGAATTGTCGTCTGTGTCGAACTCCCTTACCAGCACATTGCCTGATAACATTTTTAATACATTGGCGCCGATAATACTGGTAAAATGACTGTTGGAATTAACCAGTATGGCCACACCTGTTTTGTTGCCGGGCCGGAAACCGATATAAGAAGTGAAGTTGGGGTTTAATCCGCTGTGCGATATCTCGCCGGTGCCATCCAGCGATACATCCCATCCCATTGCATAAGAAGACATATTGTGCAATGGTACCGACTCATCTCTTTGGTGGCTGGTTTGTGCAAGGCTGTACAGGCTGTCTGGTTTCAAACCCATCTGGAACAGGAGCCACTGAGCAATATCCGTTGCGTTTGATATGATATACCCGGCTGCATTATTACCTGCAAAAACAGGGGCGCTGAATGCTTGTGGCCTGAAGAATCCCATTTTATAACCGGTGGCCACCGGGTAACCGCTTTGCGGGATACCGATATTTGTTCCGCTAAGAGAAAGCGGTGCCAATACCTGTTGTTGTACATAGGTCTCGAAGCGCTGGTGACTTACATATTGGATAACGAGTGCCAGTATATCGTAATTAACCGTTGCATATTCGTATGTATGCCCCGGGGCATTGCTCAGCAACTGGCCGTTCAATAACCGTATCGTATTTTCCAAAGCAGCCGGACTGCTATCTTCCGGTATTTTTGAGATGGAGGTCCAGGGTATGCCGCTGCTGTGGTGCAGCAATTGGTTAATGGTAACCGGCACTTGCTGTTGTTTGTAAATAAACCGAAGCCAGGGAATATAAGCAGATACCGGCTCGTCCGGCTTTACTTTACCCTGCTGTTCGAGGCGCAGCAGGGCGAGTGCGGTGAATGCCTTGCTGCAAGAGCCCAATTGGAACAGGGTTGCAGGGTTCACGGCCTGACCTGTTTGCAGATCGGCGCGGCCATAACAATATATTCGCGCCCGGCCTTCAGACACCAGTACCAGGCTCAGACCCGGGATATGTGCTTCCTGCATTGATTTCTCCACATAGTCCGAGATGCGCCGGTTAAGGGTAGAGTCGGCCGCATGGCTGGCCGGCTGTAGCAGGCACAATAACGAAAGGGCCAATAAAATAGATCGGATGGTTTGCAGCATGTTCCGGTTTTTTAAATTGATTGATTTTTTTGTATTGTCCAGGTGCAAACCAGGTCTGTCAGCAATTGTTGCGACCAGACCGGCGTGAACGTATGATCGGTGTCTTTGATAAGGTGAAGCGCCAGCTGTTGTTCTTTCCGGAATGGTTGCAGCGCGGTGGCGAGCGTTTGGTTAAAAAGATCGATATAGTGCGATCCTTCGCTGTAGATCAATTGCACCACCACACCCCTGTTGAAAAGTATATTCCATTTATCTATACCGCTGGCGCCAGGGCTCGCTGTTGTATCTTTTTCACAGGGCGGCGGGCGTCGACGGAATAGCTTCTTTATTTTTTTTGCAACGGGAAAAAAGAGGGCGGCCGGCGCCGCCTGCAGGTTTTTCAACGTAAAGACCTTGCTTTTGCCGGAAAGTATCTTGCGCCAGCGCCGGTAATCGAACAGGTGTTTTTTATAATACCTGATGCTGCAATTCCGGTGCGCGGCTAAATGGAGTGGTTCTACCCATTCGCCCGATTCGTGGTAACCGTCTACGAGGATGAGCCGATCAACGCGTTCGTCGAGGAGCGAGGTTTTAAAGGATAATTCCGCTGCTGAACACAGACCATACAATGCAAAACGGGTAATACCGGTAAGCTGCGTAACCTTGTCCATTGCCTGCCGTATTTCCGCAATATGGGCCTGCAATGTATTTGTAACAACGCCGGACAGCGGACTGTCTCCCAATCCTGAAAAGTCGAACCGGAATGCGTGCACACCCACCCCCGCCAGCTGCCTGGCAATTCGTACACCCAGCCGGTTGGGTCCGGGCTTATGGATCAGGCCTGAGTTTGAAATGACAACACACAGGTTATTGCGCATTTTTTTTTCAGGAACCGTTAACACGCCTACCAATAAGGCATCCCTGCCAAATTTGACAATACTTTCAACCATGGGAATATATTTTATGTATGTTGAATCAGATCCTGGAGATCCAATTACTGATCAGGTTGATCTCGTGTATGGGAAGAATATCTTTGTTATCGTCTCCTTTATTTTTTTTCCAGAGCTTTTTATTCACCGATTCGCTGAAGGATACCTGTGGATGGCCTTCTATCGCCAGCGGCACCTCATCAATGATCAGTATCGGCACATCAGGCAATTTCACGGAGGAAAAATGTATACCGTTGATGGCTTTACAAAGCGCCGCTGAATACCTGAAACCGTGGCATTCCAGCTGATCTTTTTCTACCCGTCGCTGCCTGGCAAAAGAACCGTTCAGCCAGTTTGTATAATCCTGCCTTATTTCATCCAGGTAGGCTTTCCCGTCAAACACCGGGCTTAATAATACGAGGCCCTCTACCGGCACCTTTTCTGCATACCGGCTGGCGAGCCAGGCACCCAGCCGCACCCCGACAATATACAGTTGCGTGGCTTCTGTTCCTGACATTAACTCCTCTGCTATTGCCGCAATATCTTCGATCCAGGCTTCTGCCGTGGCACCTGAAAAATCGCCGTATGAATCGCCCGTGCCGGTATAATCGAATTTTACTACATGCACCCCTTCATCGGCCAGCTTACTGGCCAGGTTGGCATACATTCTGTGGCAACGTATGTATTCCTGTCCAACCGGGTAACATAAAATAACCGCCTTTGCGTTATTACCCGTTTTCCTGGGTTCGTGGTAAACGCTGTACAGTTTATCCGCCTTACTGCCTGTATAAAAATGTTCCATTAAAAAAATTTAAGCATTTTCCAATACCGGTACCGGTTTTTTTTCAAGCAGGAGGGCTATTTGCTGCAGGGAATGGGTAAAATAAAGCCGCACCGGCAAATCGATCGAAAATTTAGACCCAATCTTTTTATTCAGTATAAAAAGTTGCTCAATTGTTCCGCCTGCACTGAAGAAAGTATCATAGCGGCTAACCCTGTCCGCACCCGTTATTTCACGCCATAACAAGGCTACTCTTTTTTCAGGTTCCGATGCAGGCTGCTGGTAAAGAAATTTTCTTATCTGCCTGCTGTAGGCCAGTTGTGTTAATGCTTTCTTACCTGTATGGCCTGTTGCCTCCGCCGGAAGCTCATTCAATTTGATGATAAAATCAGGCAACCGGCTGCCTGGCAGTGCGGCGGTAAGTAGCTGCCGCAGTTTTTCTGTGCTGATGATGCCGCCTGGCACAACAAATGCAACCAGGTATTTTCCCTGCTGTTTCAAATCACAGTCGATAACAACCGCCTGTTTGATCCTGCTGTGCAGCTGCAAAACATGTTCTATCTGTTTTATTATTTGGGTTGCTTCCTCGTTTTGCTGCCAGTTAATATGTTCGGTCTGCTGTGCCGGCAAATCTGTATTTGTATTGTTCCGGTAAGCTGCGATTGCTTCTTTAATAAAAACATCCAGCGATTCATCTCCCGCAAGTATGGGATGGGCATCCAGCAGCAATATAAAATCGTCCGCCGTATGTTCCAGCAGGCCGAGCCTGAACAGTGGCCCGTTAAAAAGATCGAATGGCCTTATAAAATCTTCTATTTCGAAGTCGGCGTTTATCTGTTCAATTGTTATCTGCGTTCGTGCAGACATGCAGGGAGCAATGGCATCGCCTTCCATCCCGAAACGAATATGCAGTCCTTCATATTTCCCAATCAGGCCTGAACAAATATTTTGCAGCGCGGGCAGGTTAACGGGTCCTTCTATACTATACTGTTTCCATTGATAAAAGGAAGCATCGGCCACTGTTTTTTTGCGATCCTGTATACTTGTTGTATCCGCTTCTTTGCTATTATCTGTGCTATCGTTATTAGTTATGGTACTGATATAGGCCGACAGCCGGCTGATGCTGGCGCGTTTAAAGAACTCGGTTACCGATACCTGCACACCAAACAGCTTGTGGATCCTTCCG
>CAXTMV010000180.1:0-11943 GCA_964245425.1 uncultured Flavihumibacter sp.
TGTGCAGATGGAACCAATCCTATTGAAACAACTGGTTGCAGAAGTTAAAGAAACCATCGCATCCGGTATTGAAATGAATGAAGCCGTAAAAGCGCCTGTTTTCAAGGCCATTAATTTATGGAATATCCGCCGCAAAGGAAGATTTGTAAACAGTGGAAGCGCAAGAAAAAAGAGTGTCTCTTTATCTGTTACACATGTGTCCTTTTAAAGACACGGATGCAGCGAAGGGACTCTGATATACCGGTAATGAATATACGCTGATAAGACCGCAGCATTCAGTGTAAGTATTGTGAGGGAAAATGTGCATACATTTTCCTTTTTTTGATCCGCTAAGCACCGAAGGAAGGGGGATGTCTGTTGGCGCCGGATATAGTGCGGTGCAATTGCCCCGGTCTGATAAACCCGGCAGTACATATTAATTCAAAGGTCAGGCGAGCCGCTCGGGCAGAATGGATAAAGAGAAACGGATGCCGTAATAAATAGCCGTAATAAACGAAAGCCGCCTTGCCTCTCTTTTCAGGGTGGTAAAATAAAGCTTGCCCTGCTTTATTTCCCGGAAATAACCGATGGAATCTCCACCGGCCGGTACTTGGTTTATTTTATAAAGAATAAAGCGTTTTCGCATGGGTTGTAGGGTAGGGATAATGTTTTTGTCTGGATGCCAAATTACAACAGATCAGCTGGTAGGGGGTAAACACTTAGACGAATGACAGTGTTTAGCCGTCAAAACCATCCTATTCCTCTTTGTGTGTTTTCTGCACTGCCAGACGGCCAGTATCAGGTATACAAAAACCCCTTATCCGGTACAACGGAAGAGGGGTTTTTTATAAGAAAAAGATTAATAATCAAATCGTTACATAATGTCCATTCCTTTTACAAAGGCGGTGCACTGAAAAGGCAGGATCAACGTAAGCCATTCCCAATGCAGGTAAATGGCCGCTATTAAACCAGCGGTGGAGGCAAAAAATAATAACCACCAAAGTCCTGTATTCTTTTTCTGCGTTTCCATTGAAAGATTTTTGGCGAAAATAATGCAAAAGTCTAAAATTTCATGCTTTGCAATCAAAACTATTACAATGATTGTGTAAAAAATACGCAAAACATGTTTTTGTCCTATTTTCGCCCTTCTCAAAATAGATGGTATATATGGCAATGAAACTCCATTTTTATGTCCGTTTCCATACAAAGGTTGGTCAGACACTCCATATTACAGGCAATATTCAAGAGCTGGGCAGCCATAACCTGGCGAAGGCATTGCCCATGACCTGGCTGAACAATGATTTCTGGGAGGCAACCTTGGAAGCAGACCTGCCAAGGCTTGCAAAAATTCATTATAAATATGTATTGTCTTACGATGATGGATTCAGGGTCATCGAATGGGGCGATGACAAATCAATTGAAATCAACCGGCCGGGGATAACCGAAATTCAGCTGGTCGACAGCTGGAATTATGCCGGTGAATATGAGAACGCTTTCTTTACAGCGCCTTTTCAGCAGACCCTGCTGAAAGAAAATGAAACCAGGTTCAAGCCCAAGGCCAGTAAATTATTTACCCATCTGTTTAAAGTTAAAGCCCCGCTGCTGCAAAAAAATGAAGTGGTTTGCCTTTGCGGTGGCAGCCCTTCACTGGGCGATTGGCATACAGCCAATCCCGTGCTGCTGGGCAGGCAGGGGGATTGGTATACTGCCAGCGTTACCATCCCGAAAGAATCCTTCCCCCTGCTTTACAAATACGGGATATACAATATCCGCGAAAAAACATTCCTCCGTTTTGAAGAAGGTGAAAACCGCTTTCTTTTTGGAGATGCAGCAGACAAGGTAACCGTGCTGCACGATGGCTTTGTTCGGTTACCCAATTACACCTGGCATGGTACCGGCGTGGCCATACCCGTTTTCAGCCTGCGCAGTAAAGATGGATTTGGCACAGGGGAGTTCAATGACCTGAAACTGCTTACAGACTGGGCAAAAAAGACAAGACTGAAACTGATCCAGATCCTGCCGGTAAACGATACTACTTCCACCTTTACGTATGGCGATTCATACCCTTACTCGGCTATTTCCGCCTTTGCGCTCCATCCCCTTTATATTAACCTGGCGGAAACGGCCGGAAAAAAACATGCCGTGCTGCTAAAAGGCCTTAAGAAAAAACAGCAGCAATTGAACGACCTGCCCGGCCTGGATTATGAGGAAGTCATCAAATCCAAATTCACGGTGCTCAAAGGGATTTACGCCGCGGAAAAAGAGACCTTTCTGGCCGGGGAGGATTTCAATATTTTTTTTGAAAGCAATAAAAGCTGGCTGGTGCCTTATGCAGCTTTTTGTTGCCTGCGCGATAAAAATGGTACACCCGACTATAACCAGTGGAAAACAAATAGTAGTTATAATAAGGCGGCCATTGAAAAATACGCTTCACCGCGCTCGCGGCATTACGATGAGATCGCCTTTCAGTATTTTATCCAGTACCATTTGCACCTCCAGTTAAAAGCGGCTACCGATTATGCGCATAAGCATGGTATTGTTGTAAAGGGAGATATACCCATTGGCATTGGCAGGCATAGTTGTGACGCGTGGGTAAATCCTTCCCTGTATAATATGCACCTGCAGGCCGGCGCGCCGCCCGATGATTTTGCCGTTAAAGGGCAGAACTGGGGCTTCCCTACTTACAATTGGCAAAGAATGGAAGAAGACGGGTATGCGTGGTGGAAGGGGCGTTTTGATGCCATGAGTAAATACTTTGATGCTTTCCGTATTGATCATATCCTGGGTTTTTTCCGTATCTGGTCGATACCGATTGACGCAGTAGAAGGTATCATGGGGCATTTTTCACCTGCACTGGCCGTTCATATCAACGAATTCAGCGAACGAAATATCTGGTTTATCCGTCAGCGCTATACGCAGCCTTTTATTACAGATGCTGTGTTGGAACCATTGTTCGGAAGCAACACCGCTTCCGTAAAAGAGCATTTCCTGGTGGCTGATAACACCGGCCAATACCAGTTAAAGGATGCATTCAATACACAAAGAAAGATTGAACACTATTTGTGGGAAGAAGCCCCAGCCAGCTCGCACCCGGATGAAATCAGGCAGGGCCTGTACGATCTTATTTCCAATGTGATTCTGTTTGAAAAAGAGGGCAGCAACGGTACGGAATTTCATTTTCGTTTCGGAATGGAGCAAACCACTTCTTTCCGCCACCTGGAATGGAATACCCAGCAACAACTGAAGGATCTATACATCAATTACTTCTTCCAACGCCAGGACTGGTTCTGGAAAAAAGAAGCCATGAACAAATTGCCGGTACTGAAAGCTTCTACCAATATGCTGGTATGCGGTGAAGACCTTGGTATGGTACCACATTCTGTACCAGACGTAATGCGACAGCTGGGTATATTAAGCCTGGAAATTCAGCGAATGCCCAAAAATCCGCAAAAGGAATTCTTTCACCCCAATGACGCGCCTTATATGTCGGTGGTAACGCCTTCCACCCATGATATGAGTACCATTCGCGGCTGGTGGGAAGAAGACAAAGAAAAGATTCAACATTTTTTTAATTATGAAATGGGGCAGTGGGGCCAGGCACCCCCGTTTTGTGAACCCTGGATAAACCGGGCCATTGTACTGCAGCACCTGCATTCGCCCGGCATGTGGAGCATATTTCAATTGCAGGACCTGCTTGGCATGAGCGGTACACTGCGCAGGGCAGACCCCGCCGAGGAAAGGATCAATATACCCGCAGACCCCAGGCATTACTGGCAATACCGGATGCACCTTACCCTTGAACAACTGGTAAAAGAAAAAGACTTTAACCACGAATTGAAGCAATATATCCATGACAGCGGAAGATGACCTGTCGTCATATGTCGGCCAGCCGACGAATGATAGGGTACTGTCTGCAGACATGCAACGGGTTGCTACCCGGTGCGCATCGATATTGAGGTATTCATTCCACAACCAATCACCTGGTTGGGCACATAAGCGGTGCCTGCATAAAAAATACTGCATTTGTGGGGCTATGGATGGCTGTTAGCAAAAAAAAATACCGCGAATCGCAAAAAAAGGAACGAATTTTGATAAGTAATATGTAGATTTATAATAAGTTCGCATCGAGAACACAATTCCTACCCCCTGACAACATTAAGCGCATTGCCGTCCAATTCAACAGCCAGTTAATACTGTAATCAATTTAAATCTTTAAATAACCGTTTAAAACTTAAAAAAATGAAGAAGATAATCTTAGCAGTTTTCTTATTGGTAGGCGCAGCAACAATGTACGCAGCAACTGGTAAACCTGTACAGGACACATCAAAACACAAAATGATGATGAAGAAAAAAGACACCGGTATGCACAAGATGAAAGGCAAAATGAAAAAAGACAGTATGAAGTAATTATTACTGTCTTGGTGAATACAAATTTGGCGGGTGTTGCAGGAGATGCGACACCCGTTTTTTTGTTTACCAGCTTAATGGGACAGATGCCTGCCCTTTTATTTTTACGTTTGAATCAGGGGCGCAGCGCCGTTAGCCACATAATGGCGGCCGATTTTGCCGGGTCGCCTGAACCGGTCATGGCATCTGCTGCTATCGGCTCATCGGGCATTATTTTTCCATCACAGACCTTTCCCGTACGGTCCGCTTCCAGGCAGACCGTCAGCACCAGCATCGAATTGTCTGATAAGGTATACGTGGCATTGGCGGTGGTGTAACCGGCGGTTGGCTCACCGTAGAGGTAGACCTGTTCTTTTCCCTTAAAAGCCAGCGCCACAATTTCTCCCGAACTAACGGTTCTGCGCCCTGTTAGCACAATGATCGATTTTTTATCGTCCTTTAGTTTATAACCATTGCTGCTTACCCTGCACCGTACATGACTGCCCTGTGAGGCCGCTCCATCTTTGTAACTGATGGCTATCTTTTCCTTTGCACTTACAAAATAACCACATATGCCATCCCCCAGCAGGGGCCCGATACCGGCCAGCATTGGCCAGCAATTACCACCGGTATTTTTTCTGAGGTCGATTATCCAGCTTTTTGCCCCCCTTGCATCCAGCGAAGAAATCAGTTGCTGCAGGCTGTCGGCAATCAGCGTACAGACAACAGAATCGGTGGTGCTTACCCAGGGCACGGTAAGGTAAGCAATCCCGTTTTCCAGCAGCTCGCTCTTTATATCACCCACCAGTTCTTTAATGGCAGGTTTTTCCTGCTGCCCGGCCGCCGTATTATTATAGATGGCGGCTTTAGCAGGCGACATAATAAAGCTATGGGTTTCATTAAGGGTTTTGAAACAGCCGCTGATAATATCGTAGGTATCGTTGCAATTGCCCGAAGCAGCCAGTTTTTGTTTGGCAGCAGCCATCAGGCTGTTCCATTCTACGGTGCTTTTACGGTAATAATTTCGCTGCATAAAGCTGAAAGCCTCGTCCAGCAACTGGTTGGCTTTTTGCAGACAGGCAGGCCATGCAGAATCCGGGCGATTGATGGCCTGGCTCCGGCCATTTTGAGAAAACAGCAGGGCAGTCATCAACAGAACAGGCAATAACAGGCGCATAGGCTTGCTTTTGTTTAATTAGGCTTGCATACTGTTTGAGATGCAGACCCGCCTTGTTTCCATAAGCCAGCATATTTATTTTGCCGGTTTGAAGGTAGACACTAAAAAAAAATTAAATTAGTAGGCTGTTTATATTACCGGCATTTCATTTATCCACTACACAAATACCTTCATCATGCGTTCATCAAGGAGAACTTTCGTTAAACAATCTGTTATGGCCGCCGCCGCCACCAGCCTGCTTCCGGCCTACCTGCTGGCAGCAGGCACGGCAAAAGAAACGCTCGGTCTTCAATTGTATTCCGTTCGCGACGACATGAAAAAAGATCCCGCCGGAACACTGAAAAAACTGGCCCAAATGGGATACAAACATGTAGAACATGCCAATTATGTAGATCATAAGTTCTATGGCTATGCACCAAAAGACTTCAAGGCTTTGCTGGCGAGCCTGGGACTGAAAATGCCCAGTGGCCATACCCGCATGAATGCCGAGCATTGGGATGCTGCAAAAAAAGATTTTACCGACGACTGGAAAAAGACCGTTGACGATGCCGCTTTGATGGGCCAGCAATATGTTATCAGTCCCTGGCTGGATGACAGCCTGCGGAAAAATTATGATGACCTGGTCCGTTACCTGGATGTCTTTAATAAATGCGGTGCGCTGTGCAAAAAATCAGGGATGAAATTCGGCTACCATAACCACGATTTCGAATTCAGTGTAAAACTGAATGGGGTAGCCGTATTTGACATGATCCTGCAAAATACGGATCCCGCGCTGGTAGTGCAGCAACTGGATATAGGCAATATGTACAATGCAGGCGCAAAGGCGCTCGACGTGGTGAACAAATATCCCGGCCGTTTTATTTCCATGCATGTAAAAGATGAAATAAAGAGCAGCAGCCCGCAAGAGCCCTTCGAAAGTACGATACTGGGCAAGGGTATTTTACCTGTTAAAGATATCATTGACCTGGGAAGGAAATCCGGCGGTACCAAGCTGTTCATCATAGAACAGGAATCTTACCAGGGCCTGCAGCCGGTTGACTGCGCCGCAGCAGATCTAAAAGTGATCAATGAATGGGGATACAATTAATATGGAATGGGGATACAAATAAGATGGCTGATGGCTGATGTAATGATGCCTGATTTGCTTAATAGCAGAAATGCCGGTAAATGAAATCAGGCATCATCACATCAGCCATCTTTCAGACATCAGGCATTCTGTTCTTCGCTACCTGCTCATGTATGAATTTTAGTTTCTCCGTAACAACGGAAGAAATGATAAAGGGATAAAAATCCTGGTGACCCATGCTGCGGTTCAAACTATTAACCGCGAAAGTGAGGGGAAGCCACATCTTAATGATTTCGTCGAACTGGGTGATGGTGTACGGGTTACGGCTGATCCGGGAATGCATTTCCAGTTCATCGCTGGCTTTTCTCGGGCTAATGGCAATACCAAAATAATAAGCTGTTTCAAGGGTGTCCATCAGGTGCAGGTAATGCGACCAGCTCTCTGCCCAGTCTTCCCAGGGATGCGCAGCGGCATAAGGACTGATGAAATTATTGTTCCAGTCGGCAGGTGCACCATTCTCATAATATCTTTCAAGCGATTTGGAATAGTCTGCTCTTTCATCGCCAAAAATTTTACGGTATTTTTCTACCTGCTGGTTATTGTTATTAAAAAAGACCTCCCAGTAGTAATGCCCAATTTCGTGGCGAAAGTGCCCCAGTAATGTGCGGTATCTTTCCCCCAGATCCAGTTTATGTTTTACACGCTTGGCCTCGTCAGCTTCTTCAATATTGAGGGTAATGGTACCATGTTCGTGCCCGGTTAAAACGTGTTGGGCAGCGCCAGTATCGGCCATAAAGTCAAAGGCGATGCCCGCCTCTTCCTCACCCTGTTTGCTGTCGACCGGCAGCTGCAACCTCAAAAGGGAATAGACCAGACGATGCTTGGCCACTTCTATGCGGCGCCAGTTGCTGAGGTTGTCTGCTTTATCGAGCGATGGTATAATCCTGTTCAGGTCGCAGGCGATGCAAAATGTTGCGGGCTGGCTGGCCGGTATCAGCCAATTGCATACCGCCTGGGCGGCATTTTCGCAAAAACGCCAGGTTTGCGCAGGGTCTGTAAGCGCGGCAAGCGTATTGCCCACGGGTGGCGATAAGGTTACCATCTGCAATTTGGCTGCATCGAAGCCCACCGTGGAGCCGCAGTTCAGGCAGACCGTATTCTCAAAATATAAAAGATTCTGGCATTTGGCACAGGTGTATAGTTTCATTGTAAGCTGGTATATGTATTTGTTTGGCGTGTTATGACAATATTCATACCCGGTTTATGACCGGCGGCGGTTGCGCTCCTTTCCAAACTTGTTTACCGGGGCCAGCGGTTGTCTGAAGGGGTGGCATCCATAAAAACACCTCCCTCCAATACAAGCGATGCTATTTTCTTTTTAGCTGCCAGCTGAACGGTGGCCACTTGCTGGTTGGCCTGCCAGATAGCCGGCGTCTGGTGAAAGGTTTCCTTGCTGCCGTCTGTATAGGTTACATTGATATCTACCGGTGCGGGATAACCGCCGGTATTTTTCAACAGTACCTTGTACCCCTCGTCGGATGCTGTTACCTGCTGTACGGCCATGTCTATATAATAATTGCTGAAATACCAGCTGTTCCAGAACCAGTTCAGGTCTTTGCCGGCACTCGTATTGAAAGAATAAAAGAAATCCCATGGCAGGGGATGTTTTCCATGCCAGGCGCTCATGTATTCGTGGAGGCATTTCCTGAAAAGCGCATCGCCCAGCAAATCTTTTAAGGCCAGGTAGCCCAGCGAAGGTTTGCCATAAGCATTATTACCGTAGGAGGCACCTCTTAAAACGTTGGCCGGCGTTATAATGGGCAGGTCTTCTTCTGCGGCGGCGTCATGTATCCACGAATTGACCCTGAAGCGCCGGTAAAAATTATCCGCTCTTTCCGGCCCCAGGTCTTCGCGGCCAATCAGCAGTTCAAAGGTAGTGGCCCATCCTTCATCCATAAAAGCATATCGGGCTTCGTTGATCCCCATATAAAAGGGGAACCAGGTATGGGCGATCTCATGTTCTACCACAAACCTGGAAAAATTAAGATCTTCATTGGTGCCATCGTTTACCATCATCGGGTATTCCATATCTGCATATCCCTGGAAGATGGTTGTTTTAGGATAGGGATAAGCTACACCGGGCCATTTGTGCGAAAGCCAGTCGAGCGAATGGCGCGCAAATTCTACCATCTTATGAAAGTCTTTTGCCGTATCATTATAAGCAGCCTGCACACTGGCCCGCCGGTGAGTGGCATCGTCTACCACCACGCTGGAGGCATCCCAGGCAAAATGATCACTGATGCCGAGCGTTATATCCGGCACGCCTGCAGCCGTCCATTTCCAGGTATTGCTGGTATGATGAGCGGTTACTTTTTTTGCCGCCAGTTCAGCCGCTGTAGCAATATTGACAATGGCATCGGAGGCCATAGATTCCTGTAGTTTTTTCGCATAGCCGGGTTGCAGCACTTCATCCATATTCTGGAGGTTGCCGGTTGCCCATACAATATAATTGTCGGGTACGGTTACGTTCAGGGTATAATCGTTGAAGTCGTTGTAAAATTCCTGCTGATCGGTAAAGTCGAGCATGTCCCATCCATAGTAATCATCGTATACAGCTACTCTCGGGTAGAAATAGGCTAAAAAGAAGGTGCTGGAATCAATCATGCCTTCGCGGTTACTTTGCTGGGAAATTTCATAATGCCAGTTGAAAGACAATTTTACAGAGTCGTGCGGCAACAAGGCATCGGGTAATGAAAGGCCCTGCCAGGTAAGGTGGTATTCCGGGGCAGACCAGCGCGCGGCTTTTCCATTGATGGTTACGGCATCTACCTGCGTACCGGCGGTAAAATACTGCTCACTCATTTCCTGGTAACGGAGCGCATTGGGCTGGTGTATGTTCAGGATGAGTTTAATGACCAGGTTGTTCAGTGTATCCGGGCTGTTGTTGATGTACACAATATCTTCAGTTCCCCTGATGGTACGGCTGGGTGGTGCCGCGGTAACGTTAACGGTATACCGCCCGGTATTCTGCCAGTAATGAGCGGCAGGCCGGCCATCAGGTGAACGGGTGCCCTTTTTATAGGCTTCTTCAATATTACGCGGCTTGTACAAAGGCTGCGCCTGCAATTGACAGACGGCAATCAACAAAAGGGTACAGGCATACAGGAATTTACTCATATGTTCGATTTATAAGAAAGATAAAAATAAAGATAGCAGCAGACAGGCACAATTATATAAATGGCATGGCATTACAGCCATTTTTTTATTTCTTTCAGGTAATCGTACTGCAGATCTTCGTGAAAGCCGGCGACGGCCGCATTGATTTTTTTGAGCTGCGCCTGGTATAAGTTGTTCAGCACCGTGCTGTTTTCGAATGCAATACCCGATGCTTTCATTTTTCGGCAAAAATAGATCAACAGCTCGGCTTCCGCCTGGCGGGAACCGGTGTAGCGGATATGTTTGCCGGTAATGCGCAGGATTTTCCGGAGTGTCTTTTTGGCGAAATATAAATGACTGCTGTTGATTTCCGTAAACAATTGGTCCATCTCAGCTTTTACGGTTCCAAGATAAGCAGTCATGTCGCCGGCTTCAAACAGCAGGTAAGATAACAGCTCTTTATTATCCTTCTTGTATTTGGCCAGTTGCAGGCAGAGCGCAGCCAGGCGGGCTGCGGAAAGATTTCCCAATTCATTTTTTATCTCGCTGATACCGGCTGGTTTCATAGCGCTTCGGTTTTATAAAACTATCATCCGTACGCTTCCATGCCGTCCACGAGGTGGCCGTAATTCACCAGCAATTCTTCACCGGGTTGTATATCGGTCATCGCTTCAAATATTTCGCCGTCGTTGATGGAAATAATATTGGGCGTAGCTGAATGATTCAGGTAATTGACCAGGTCCATCAGTTTAAATCCATAATCCGGCACATAGTAATGCTCCTCATCAAAAAGGCAATAGGTTTCCACCAATTCTTTTGCGTGCGCCGGCAATGCTTCTACCTGGGCAACAGGTAATTTTATCCATTCTCCCTGGCCGCTGGAAAATATGGTTCTGCAACCCTTTGGTATGGGCCGGATGGCAAAAACGCCAATGCCATGAATACCCGATGGCTTCAGCATTACATAGGTATCATCTCTTAACTGGGCCAGGAGCGCTTCTGGAGTCATTTTTTATTAAGTGTTTACTGTAGAAGGTCGACATTCGCTGGTTCGTAGTTCAGTTGACTTGCCAGCGAACCACGAACTGCCGAATGATGAACCTAACTTGCGCAAATGTAAGATAGGGGCTGGTTATTAACAGATTAAAGATGCTGTTCCCGTAAAATATATTTCCATGTACAGCGTTGTGTACGTGCATATTCCCGGGTGCTGTGGATAAATATTTTTTACCGGGTGCTTTTTTACGTTAAAAAATAATCAATGAAAAAACTAGTTGCTTTTTCAGTTTTCCTGTTAGCAGTAACGGTCCTGCACGCGCAAACAAAGCCAGCGGCCAAACCCGCAGCCAAAAAAGCGGCTACCAAGGGCAAAAGAGTTACCAAAAAAAGTACGTCTGCCGTTAAAACGGAATTTGATGAACTGGTTTGCTATGAAGACGGTCCCTGCACGTTTAGCATACACAGGGGTGATACGCTGGTGTACGATGTATATGCGCCCGGCCACCAGTATACCTTGCTGGTGGTACCCAACAAATTTGAAGCTGGCGTAGTGGCCGATTTTAACTGGATGGCCACCGGAAGTGTGAATAAAAAAGGCCATGTGGTCATCAGCGCAAAAGCCCTGCAGAGTGGTAAAAGTTATTTAAGTACCCTGCCGGAAGGAGAACTCAAACTAACCGATGCTTCTGCTTTATGGCTCGGCGCCGATAATTTCAGCGATCTGTCAAAAAAAGAAACGCCTGTTAGTTTTGATGCCGGGAAACCGGAGACCTTTATGAGCCCGGAAGAAGATGCGGTGAGCGCACCCGTTAATTATAAGGGAAAAGATATCAGCCTGGAAGGCTTTGCCATACAGACCAAACCGGAGGGAGAACCTGACAGGAAGGAAATATGGGTACTGAACATTTCCAGCAACCTGCTGATGTTTAAAATAAGCAGCACCAATTTTACCATGCAACTAAAAGAAGTGCATGAAAAAAAAGTAGCCGCCACGCCGGTAAAGAAAAAGTAAAATAGAAGGTACTGATGTGATAAATGGGGAAAAATATCCCGCTTATTCCACGATGGGTTTTATGGATGTTTTTTTGTTCATGGTAAAAGCTGTATAAGCATGGTTTGTTCTAACAAACCAGCTTCCTGTTCTGGCATGTATTTTAATGTAATAAAATCATTATTACAC
>CAXTMV010000181.1:0-11639 GCA_964245425.1 uncultured Flavihumibacter sp.
GTAAATAATAAGCCGCCGGTTACACTGGATCTCGCCCGTACTTATTACTGACAACTTAATACGTACAACTTTTCTCAAGCTACCACTTCCGCCACTTTTGCGGTTTCAATATGTGCGTTCAGCATTGAAATACTTCGGACGGTCTGTGCGGCAAAAGCCCGGAAGGCCTCTTTTGTAATTTCATCGTTGCTCGTCATGACGGGGATGCCGGAGTCGCCGCCTTCACGTATGGATTGTACAAGCGGTATCTGGCCCAGCAGTGGCAGGTCATATTCTTCTGCCAGTTTCTTTCCGCCGTTTTTGCCGAAAATATAGTATTTGTTTTCGGGCAGCTCGGCGGGGGTAAAATAACTCATGTTTTCTATCAGGCCGATAATCGGAACCCGCAGCTGTGCCTGTCCAAACATGGCAATGCCTTTTTTGGCATCGGCGAGTGCCACATCTTGCGGGGTGGTTACAATAATGGCGCCTGTTACCGGGATCGTTTGCAGCACGGTGAGGTGAATATCACCTGTGCCTGGTGGCATATCAATGACCAGGTAATCCAGTTCATCCCAAAAAACATCTGTTACAAACTGGCGGATGGCGCTGCTGGCCATTGGGCCACGCCAGACCACCGCGCTTTTTTCATCTACCAGTAATCCAATGCTCATTAATTTGATGCCGTATTTCTCCAACGGAACAATTTTAGCTTTCTCCTGCTCGCCCATATCCATCATCATCGGCCGCTCGCCACGCACACCGAACATAATGGGCACGCTGGGACCGTAGATATCGGCGTCCATTAACCCCACTTTGGCATTTCCCTGGGCCAGGGCAAGCGCAAGGTTGGCGGCCACGGTACTTTTACCCACACCGCCCTTACCACTCATAACAGCAATAATGTTCTTTACCTTTGGCAGCACCTGGCCGCCGTCTTTCCGGTTGGTAGATGTATGGGAAGTAAAATTGACTTTAACCATTGCTTCTTTGTTAACCAGCAGCTTAATGGCATTTTCGCAGGCCATCCGCATCATATCCTTCATAGGGCAGGCGGGTGTTGTTAACACCACGGTGAAGCTGACCTGGTTATTGTTAATAACAATATCTTTTACCATGTTCAGGGTAACCAGGTCCTTACCCAAATCGGGCTCCTGCACATTACCCAAAGCCCTCAGAATTTGTTCCTGCGTCATTATTGTTAAAAAGGTTATGTTAAAAAACTAATTTGCTGCAAAATTAACCAATAGCGGGGGCAATTTGTTCTATTTGTAAAAAATGAAGTAATTATCTTTGAACCATGGGGATCCAACTGCTGACCGATGCGGCGGGTGCAATTAAAAATAAATTAATTAAGGCAGTGCCGGCACGCAGGTAAAATCGGGTAAGCAGAAACAACCGACCTTTATAAAACAAATATACCGGATGAAAAAATGGCTACTTTTAACGTTGTTTGCTACTGCAATCGTATGTAAATCACAGGCGCAGTTTACGCAATTGAAAGATTCCGTGGTTCAGCTATACGGTGTTATTATGACGGCCGACAGCCTGAAAGGCATTCCTTCCGTTAGCGTAATTGTAAAAGGCCAGAACCGTGGTACCATGAGTAATGAGCAGGGTGTATTTTCCATTGTGGTGCTGAAAGGGGATGTCGTGGAGTTTACCAGCATTGGTTTCAAACCCAAGTCGGTGGAAATTCCCCGCAACCTCGAAGGTAACCAGCAAAGCATGATACAGCTCATGATCAACGACACCATGTACCTGCCGGTGACCATTATAAAGCCGCGGCCCACGCGTGAACAGTTTGAACGCGATTTTGTAAATACCGATATACCTGCCGATAACCTGGAAATAGCCCGTAAGAACAATGATGCCGCTACAAGAAGGGCATTGATGCGGGGATTGCCCAGAGACGGCCGGGAATCGGCCAACTATGCTCTTGCACAAGGCGCCAAGAAAGATTATTATGCAAGCCAGACACCTCCCATCGGCTTGCTGAACCCCCTGGCCTGGGCAGATTTTATAAAGGCCTGGAAAGAGGGTGATTTTAAGAACAAATAAAATGATTGATGTCTCTGATGTGATTCAGGCATCAGCAAATATTGAGCAGCTATGATTAAAACAGTTGCCGTTATTGGCGCGGGTACCATGGGCAATGGCATTGCGCATGTATTTGCACAAAATGGCTTTGCCGTGCAGCTGGTTGATGTATCGGCTGCACAGCTGGAAAAAGCCCTCGTAACCATTGCAAAAAACCTCGACCGGCAAGTGGCCAGGGGCCTGTTAACGGAAGCAACCAAAAAAACCACGCTGGATAACCTTCATATTCATACCGATATTTCAAAAGGCGTGCAGACCGCGCAGCTGGTAATAGAAGCTGCTACGGAAAATACCGATCTTAAACTCGCCCTCTTCAGGCAAATTGATGCAGCGGCACCTGCCGATGCCATACTGGCCACCAATACATCTTCCATTTCCATTACAACCATTGCGGCCGCCACCCGCCGGCCCGAACAGGTAATCGGGATGCATTTTATGAACCCCGTACCGGTCATGAAACTGGTAGAAGTCATTAATGGGTATGCAACCAAAAAAGAAATTTCGGCAACTATTGTTTCGCTTTGCCGGCAGTTAGACAAAGTGCCTTGTGTCGTAAATGATTATCCCGGCTTTATTGCCAACCGCATCCTGATGCCGATGATAAATGAAGCTGTATACAGTTTATTTGAAGGCATTGCAGCTGTAACGGAGATCGACGCTATTATGAAGCTGGGGATGGCGCATCCGATGGGACCCCTGCAACTGGCCGATTTTATAGGATTGGATACCTGCCTGTCGATCATGAAGGTGCTGCAGGAGGGCTTCGGAAATCCCAAATACGCTCCCTGCCCTTTACTGGTGAATATGGTTACAGCCGGTAAACTGGGTGTTAAAAGCGGTGAAGGGTTTTACCTGTATACCGCCGGCAGCAAAGACCTGGTAGTAAGCCAACGTTTTAGTTGATCAGTTGATATGTTTATTGATTACTAAACAACACAGTCACAATCCGGCACAGAATTAAGGTGAACATTTCAGGAAGGCAACTTATTAATCTCTACATTTCGCGTGTCTTTAAGCCTGTTTAATACAGCCTCTACCCGGTTAATGGGTATGCCGATCCGCATATTGCAAAACAACTGTGCTTCCTGGCTGATAATGGTACAATTGTATTGTTTTACCAATAGCATCATATCATTTATTGCAGTATAATCGAACTGCAACTGGTAATTCACTTCTACTTGTTTTTGTATAACAGGCGTAACCTGCAACACAAGCGAGGCGGTTGTTTTATAGGCATTGATTAAACCCGGCACGCCCAGTAAAGAGCCGCCGAAATACCTGGCTACAATAATCAGCGTGTTGGTCAATTCTTTACTGTCTATCTGCCCCAATATGGGTTTACCTGCCGTGCCGGCTGGTTCACCGTCGTCGCCTGATCTAAAATTGTTTCCATCAAGACCGATGCGGTAAGCAAAACAATAATGGCTGGCTTTGGGATGTTCTGCTTTTACGGCTGCCAGCCAGGTTTTAAAACCTTCTTTTGCATCTATCGGAAATGCGCAGGCGATAAACCGGCTGCCCCTGTCTTTAAATTCAGCCGTGGCGTTTTTCTCTATCGTGTAATAAAATTCTTTTTCGTTCATAGTAATGTTTCAATTAGGTGCAGCAAGCTGCGATGGTATACGCCTGCCTGCGGCTACCCGAATGCAATCAATGCGATGGCAGCAGCGGATAGCAGAATGCCTGTCCAGTTTATAAAAGATAATTGCTCTTTGAACAATACCCGGGCAGCCACTGCGCTGAAAAGCACTATCGCCATATTGTTAACTGGAATAATGGCGGAGCTATTGCCCTTATATTGTTTCAATACCCGTACAAGGCACCAGATGGAAAAATAATTGGGGATGCCAATGGCCATACCTGCCAGTAATGCCTTGTATTGAAATACCTGCCGGCCGGTAATTATCAACAGCAACAGCAGTACCCCACCAACGCAGGCCGCACTGGTAAAAGCCGTAATTAAAAAATCATTGTTATTGCCACCGTTCAAAAAACGCTGTTCGGTGTATTTAATCATGGCATCCAGCAAGCCACTGCCGGCAAATAACAGGGCGGGTAGCGCCAATACCCAGGGCGGCTGTTTTTTTTTGCTGTTTTCTTTTCTGCTTTGTACAGTAAGGTATACGGCTGCCAGGGCCAGCAGCACACCTGTTATTCTTAACCAGGTAACAGGCTCCTTGTACAGGTAAACAGAAAACAGGAAGGGAATAACAAGTGAAAGCTTATAGGCAACCGACGCAACCGATACACCCAGCTTTTGCGCGGTAAGGCCTACAATATTAAAGGTAGAAATAAATACGCCGCCCATCAGTACCGCCCAGGGAAACCAGCGCTGTTGCGCAGCCGCTTCTGTAACCGGAAAATACCCGTTGAACAGGGAGCCGGTTACCACACAGGTGATATAATTAAAGATAATGGTTTGAAGGGTATTGATGCGGAGCCGCGCTGTTACTTTAAAAGAAAGTGTCAGGTACGAAGTGAGTACAATACTGCCCAGCAAAAACAACATGGCCCTGTTAATCTTGAGGTGTGTAAAAACGAATCATATCTGATTGGAGTTGCCAGGATTGCTGCAGTTGCAGGGCGGCCGTCACCGGCGCCGCCACACCGGCTGCCGCAGTCATATTCATATTGCTGATGATTCTTATTTCATCGTATTTGTTTGCATCGATAAAAGACTGCAGCCAGGCTGCACCGCCTTCAACGAGTACGGATTGAATATGGAGCTGGTACAACGCATCACAAACCTGCCGGATAATATCCCCTCCCCTTTCAAGCCGGTAATAACGCAAATTTTTTTGTTCTTCCTCTTTCAGGTAATTGAATACAATGGTAGGCACTTCGCCGTCGAACAAGTGCAGGGTATCCGGGAGGCGGCCATTCAAGTCAATCACTAACCGCAATGGATGGCCGCCCTTTCCTAAACGATTGGTCAATGCAGGATTATCAGCCAGGGCTGTCTGGGTGCCCACCATCACCGCGGCTTCTTCGCCGCGCCATTGATGAACCAGGCGGTTGGTAAGCGGCTGGCTGATCAGCAGCCGGGTAAGATCCCTGTTGCCGATGATACCATTGGCCGTTTCTGCCCATTTTAAAATAATATAGGGCCGATGCTGCCGGTGAAAGACAAAAAAACGTTTGTTCAGCTCCCTGCATTCCTTCTCTAATACCGGCGTTATGATTTGCACGCCTGCCGCCAGCAATTTTTCCATGCCTTTTCCATCTACTTCTTTAAAAGGATCGCGGCAACCAATGACTACGGTGGGAATTTTTTTTGCGATGATCAGATCTGCACAGGGCGGTGTTTTGCCAAAATGCGCGCAGGGTTCCAGTGAAACATACAAGGTGGCCGCAGGTATTCGTTCCAGGTCTGCTTCCTGCACACTGTTAATACAATTTACTTCTGCATGCGCCTGCCCGTATTGCATATGGTAGCCTTCGCCAATGATTCGGTCTTTGTATACCAGTACAGCACCTACCAACGGATTGGGTGCTACAGAACCGGCGCCCAGTTTTGCCAGCTCTGTACAGCGATGCATATAGAATTCCCGTGTTTCCAAATGCCGCAAAAGTACGGAGAAAGCGGCGAGCTGCCAGCTATCAGCCGGTCTTAAGAACAGCAGCTCCTAGCTGGCAGCTCGCCGCTTTCTCCGTATGTTTGTTCCTATGACCATACACGAGGCCAGCCGCCGGTTGAGGTTCCAGCTTTTTCATATATACGATGAAAGGGAGGCTGAAAATATTACCGCACTGGTAATGGAAAATATTACCGGCTGGCAGAGAATTGACAGGCTGCTGCACAAATCGGTGCCGCTCACCCTGCCCCAACAACAGCAGCTGGAAGCGTATACGAAGGCATTGCTCAACCATGCGCCCCTGCAATATGTATTACAGGAAGCCTGGTTTTACGGCATGCGCCTGTATGTAGATGAACGGGTACTGATACCCCGGCCGGAGACGGAAGAACTGGCCGACTGGCTGATAAAATCGGTCGCTAGTGAGGCCTCATTGGCCGGGATGACCGGAGCGACGCAGGTATTGGATATAGGCACGGGCAGTGGGTGTATTGCCCTGGCTATACAGAAGAGCCTTCCTGATTGTATCGTAACGGCCTGCGATCTAAGCGACGCAGCGCTGGCGGTAGCAAAAAAAAATGCCCTTGAGCTGCAATTGCCGGTTCAGTTTATGAAGCTGGACATATTATCAGAAACGGCGCGGGCAGCCTTGCCGGTCTTTCATTTTATTATTAGTAACCCGCCTTATATTCCGCAAAAAAACAAAGCAGGCATGGCAGCCGGTGTGCTTCAATATGAGCCGCACCAGGCCTTATTTGTAGATGATAATGACCCGCTGGTATTTTACCGGGCCCTGGCAGATTTTGCTATCGATCACCTGCATAAAAAAGGTTGCTTGTACCTGGAGATTCATGAAGACCTGGCCGCATTCGTCATCGAGCTCTACCGGCAAAAAGGTTTTACCGACATCGAATTAAGAAAAGATATGCAGGGAAAAGAAAGGATGATAAAAGTTCGTAGCTAATAGTTCACAATTCGCTTGTGCAGGACTTGTCGATCTTTACCCGGCGTTGCAGCGGTTGTAGCCCGTACAACCCTTCGCCAGTTGCATTTTTCGCATACCACGCCCTTAATGGACCACGAACCTTGAACTTCGAACTGGTTTTCCTGGTTTCCGGTTTAAAGATTATTTTTTTTAAGTTCATTTACGGCAAAATCGCAGGCGCGGGCGGTTAAAGCCATATAGGTAAGTGAGGGGTTCTGGCAGCCGCCCGAAGGCATGCAACTACCGTCTGTGATAAAAACATTTTTTGCTTCGTGTACCTGGTTGTTTTCATTGAGTACCGATGTTTTGGGATCCTTTCCCATGCGGGCAGTACCCATTTCATGAACGGCCGACCCGGGCGTACTATGGTAATCGAAAGGCTGTACATTGGTAAAACCGGCTGCGCTCAGCATCTCTGCTGCACTTTGCTGCGCATCTTTGCGCATGGCCAGTTCATTGTTGCTGTATTCAAAGTGGATATTGATCAGTGGCAATCCCCATTTATCTTTTTTATCTTTCTCCAGCACTATTTTATTAGTCGGACTGGGCAGGCATTCTCCCCAGGCGCCCATCCACATAGACCAGGGGCCTACGGTAGCCAGTGATTTTTTATAGTTGGCCCCAAAGCCATCGTCAAGGTCCATGGTATCGCGCCATTCCCTTCTTTCGCCATCTGCCTGGTACCCGTAACCGCGCACAAAGTCGGCTCTTTTGGTCTGCTCATTGATATTACGGAAGCGTGGTATATAAATACCGGTAGGTCTTCTGCCGGCATAATACTGATCCTGAAATCCGCCGTAACTGCCGGTAGACCCTGATCCTACATGATGATCCATGAGGTTCAGCCCTACCTGCCCGCTGCTGTTGCCAAAGCCGTTTGGAAAACGGTTCGAAACCGACTGCAGTAAGATAGATGCTGTGGCAATGGTGGAGGCATTGAGGAAAATAATCTTTGCAAAATAATCGGTGGTTGTATTGGTCAGTTCATCTATGATCCGCACACCACGCGCTTTGTTTGTCTTTTCATCATATATAATTTCATGTACAATGGCATGTGGCCGCAGGGTTAAATTACCGGTTGCCGCTGCTACGGGCAGGGTAGCTGAATTACTGCTGAAATAGCCGCCAAAAGGGCAACCCCGATCGCATAGGTTGCGGTACTGGCAGGGCCCCCGGCCATTCCAGCCTTTCGACAGGTTGGCCACCCGGCCATGTATCACATAACGGTCTTTGAATTGTTTGTTTACCGATTCCTTAAAATGTTTCTCAACGCAATTCATTTCCATGGGTGGCAGGAAAATGCTGTCTGGCAAATGCGGTATGTTTTCCGCCTGGCCGCTGATGCCCACAAATGTTTCTACATAATCGTACCAGGGGGCGATGTCTTTATAACGGATGGGCCAGTCTGTACCATGACCATCTTTTGCATTGGCTTCAAAATCGAGATCGCTGAGGCGATAGGTTTGCCGCCCCCAGACCAGCGACCGGCCCCCTACCTGGTAGCCGCGTATCCAGCTAAAGGGATTTGATTGTATATAGGGATGCTCGCGATCGCTCACATAAAAATGTTTGCTGCCTTCATCGTATACCTGGCATTGCACGGGGTTTTCGGCCTTGTCTGCTTCTGTAATCTCCAGGCGGTTGGGGAACTCCCAGGGATGCATAGACGCAGTAGTATAGTCTTTGATATGCACCACATCGCGGCCGCGTTCCAGCAGCAGGGTCTTCAGCCCTTTCTGGCAAAGTTCCTTGGCGGCCCAGCCACCGCTGATACCGCTGCCTACCACAATGGCATCGTAGCTGTTGTCTGCAACGCCATTGGTATTGATGTTTACCTGTTTCGGATCTCCCATGAATGATTATTTTGTGGCCCAGGACTTCTGGCCTGGTTGCAGGGGCATACACGCATTGTATTTACCCGGTATAAAATCGTAGGCCAGCGTTTGCGTAGCACCTGTTTTGGAAGTACAGAATGCAATGGTTGTATATTCTTTCAGGATGTGAAAAAAGGATTTCCCCGCAAACTTGTTTTTGATTTTGCCCATAATACCGCCATAGTTTTTCCCTTTGTTCCGGAAATGGCCAACCACCTGCTGTTGCTGGGCGGCGTTCAGTTCTGTAAAGGGCTTGTCGAAGTTCGATGTGGCATATTGCGTCACGTCTTTCAGGCCATCAATAAATATATTTTTCGTTTTGCGGTCCGCCACTTCTTTGACCATAGCAATCACCTGCAGGTGTGCCATAGCGGCTTTGGCACCGGGTGTGTCGGTTGCCGGAATAATGGTTTCCGACAGGTCGGCCACGAGTGCTGTATTTTTATCGAGAAAAGACAGGTCCGGTGTTTTGTGTATGCTGTACCATTTATAACCGGAAAACCCGGCGGTAGCGCCCCCGCCAATCAGAAACAGGGAAAGAATTGCTTTTCTGCGGTTCATAGGCCCGCAAAATAGTAAATTAGTTGGTTAGTTGAAAGGTTGTAGGGTTGATTATTGCGCTTTATTGTCAACCAGCAAGGTAGTACGGGCACCCATTTCGCGGGCGATGCGCATAATGGCCACCACATCATCCAGGGGCACGGTTTTATCTGCATTGATGGCAATAGTAGCCTGGGTGGAATCTTTGCTGATATAGGGCTGTATGAATGACCTGATATCATTTACGGTAAGCATTTTACCATTGATAATATACTGGCCATTGGGCTTGATGTTTACGATTACCGTTTGTTTGGCCTTTGTATCGCTTTTGGCTTTTGGCGTAGATAACTTTATTACGTTGGGGTTGGCCAGCGTAGACACAATCAGGAAGAAGAACAGCAGGATGAACAGGATATCGTTCAGGGCGCCTGCATGCAGTTCAGGATGTGATTTCAGCCGCCGGTTTAGATTCATTTTTAAAAATTAAAAGTCAAAAAATTGGTGGCTTAAAACCTTTTTGTATCCCAGCAAAAGTTTTTTAATTTTTACTACTGTTGCATTATCACCGCGTTGGTTCCTGCAAAATATCAATAAACTCTGCACTGGCGGCTTCCATCCGGTTAATGGTCTTATTGATCTGCGTATTCAAAAAATTATAGCCTACATAAGCCAGCAACCCAATGATCAATCCAGAGGCGGAGGTTACAATCTTGGTATAGATACCGCCTGCAATGGAAGCGGGTGTAAAATCGCCGGTGGTATTGATGTTAAAAAACAATTGCAGCATTCCAAACAGGGTACCCAGGAAGCCAAACATGGGTGCTATGCCATATACCAGCGAGAGTACCGACAGGTTCCGTTCCATTTTATATATTTCCAGCTTACCCACGCTTTCCATGCTTTTTTCAATATAATCAATGGGTTTGCCCACGCGTTGCAGGCCTTTATCGATCATGCGTGCCACGGGGTTATTGGTATTCTTGGCCAGCGACCGGGCAGCCGATACATTTCCGCTGAGAATATTATCGCGGATCATATTCATAAAATTGGCATCAATCTTACTGGCCCGGTTGATGGCAATATAACGCTCAAAGAAAAAGAAAATCGCCAGTGCCAGCAGCAAAGCCAGCGGTATCATAATAACGCCTCCCTCTTTCAACAGGTCGAACAGGTTCATTTTTGCAGCCGAGGCAGCCGAAGCAGCACCGGCCTGTGCGGCATAGATAGAATCGGCTATATGCCGCATAATGGCTGTATCCCTGATCTGGAGAAAAAATAAATTCATGGAGCTTGCAGGTTTTACTTACAAATCTAAGCGGTAATTATTATTGGGCCCGGGTGGCCGGTGCACAAGTGAACGTGAAAATAGTGCCATTATTTCTTTTATGTGGTCCGGCGCTAATAGCTTAACATTTTGTATAGAAATGCGGTGCGCCTTCGGCGCGCGATAGGGAACACGGATCACACTGGCCGGTTTACCGGCCCGTTATCAAAGGTTGTTCTGTTTCAGCATCATACCCTGTATCTGCTTCATGGTCTTTTCCATTCCATCAGAGCTGCCATCTAAAAAGATGACATTGCCCTTACCCAATTCCGCGAAATTCTTAATGGCTTCCGTCCACATGCTGAACAATATCACATTGGTATCCAGGTTGGCCTGCTTCATTTCGGCGGCGGCCTGGCTCATACCCTTGGCCACTTCCTCGCGGAACAGCGCCACACCCTGTCCGCGCAATTGCGCGGCCTGTCTTTCTGCTTCTGCAGCAATCTTGATGGCATTGCCTTCCGCTTCTGCAGATTTGGTTTTGGTGATCAACAGGGCCTGTCCTTCGTTTTCAGCGGCGGCCTTCAGGTTATTGCTGGCCACCACCTTGCTCATACTGTCTATGATGGCCTGGTCGAACGTAATATCGTTGATCTGCAGATCCAGCAAATGATAGCCCCATTCTTCCAGCGAATGGTCGATCTGATCTTTTACAAATTCCACAATTTCACGGCGCAGCCCCAGTATCTCTGCCTGCCGCTTGGTGGCCACAAAGGAGCGGATGCTGCCCTCAATGGTACGCGTAAGCGCCTGCATCAGGTCGCGGTCGGTGATGAATTTAAAAGCCACCCGTTTAATGGTCTCTTCATCAGCATTCTGCACGGCATACAGCAACATGCTCTTAAAATACACATTGGCCTGGTCGGCAGTTACCGCCTGGAATTCCAGCTCAACCGATCGGTTTTGTATGCTGATGCGCTTGGCCACCACTTCTATGATGGGAATTTTAAAACTTAAACCTGGCCGGAGGATGCGCCGGTATTTTCCAAACATGGTGATCACATTTATAAAGCCCTGGTTAACGGTCACCAGGCCGCTGAAGATAAAACCGATAATCAGTATTATCCACCAGAAATGAATTAAAAAATCTTGCATGGCATTTGGTTTATGGGCTGAAGATAAGGGTTTATTTGGTTGATCAGTTGACCGATTGATTGGTTGATTGGCAGAGAAGCGGCGCGTACTTATCGGCGCCGGTAGTGTGTGGCCCTGACTTTCCTTATTTTTCTTTATCTTTCTTCAAATTATTCTGCATGACAAAA
>CAXTMV010000181.1:11681-11937 GCA_964245425.1 uncultured Flavihumibacter sp.
TCGCGCAAAGCATTCTTGGGCTTTCTTTCCTTTTTGCCGCTTATCTGCCTGATCGGTTATTTTATTATCTTTTTTCATTTTGTCATAAATATATTCGGCGGTGCTGAGCAGCAGGATCAAATGGGGAAAACGGCCGTAGAAAGTATCGCAGCCGTTGTTGGCATTGCATTTCTAATGGGGCTTACCATGCTGGGCCTGCTGATTTATTTTATTATACATGTGGTCATAAATATTAAATTAGGGGCGTCTTTTAAAA
>CAXTMV010000182.1:0-11932 GCA_964245425.1 uncultured Flavihumibacter sp.
CTTTTTATATAGTTTTGCGTTGCTAACATCAAAGACTAAAAAATATGTATCCATCAGAAATTGTAATACCGATGAAGGAGGAGCTGACTGAGAACGGCTTCGATGAACTCCTGACCGCCCAGGCTGTAGACAACCAGTTGTCGCAGAAAGGAACTACCCTGGTAATGATAAATTCAGTATGTGGTTGTTCAGCAGGGTCTGCCCGACCCGGCGTATTAATGGCCGTACACAATACCACTAAAAAGCCCGACCACCTGGCCACTTCTTTCGCCGGTTTTGACGTGGAAGCGATCAAGAGCCTGCGGGAGCACCTGTTGCCTTATCCGCCATCATCGCCTGCCATTGCATTGTTCAAAAACGGCGAACTGGTGCATTTTATAGAACGCCACCAGATTGAAGGCCGTCCGGCACAGATGATTGCCCAGAACCTGCTCAGCGCTTTTGAAGAATATTGCTAACCAGCCAGGTTATCGAATGCATACCGGCCCACCGCAAGTGGGCCTTTTTTTTAAGTGGGATGATCTTTGCCAGCCCGGTTGCAAACAACCGCAAATTTCAGATACAAGAATTTTTGGCCTAACATTGCAGTCAATTACTTAATTATTCATATTCAATTGATCAGAACATATGTATCCTAACCTCTATCTTCTTGTTCGCGATTGGTTTGGGGCAGATTGGAAAGGGCTGCGGTTCATAAATATGTTTGGATTCATGGTGGCACTCGCTTTTATTGCCGCTGCCATCGTCATCGGCAGCGAATTGAAAAGGAAGAGCAAGGAAGGGCTGCTGCAGTACCAGGAAGAGAAGATCACAATGGGGAAACCGGTGAGCCCGATTGAACTGCTGGTGAATTTCCTGCTGGGATTCCTGCTCGGCTATAAAATACTGGGGGCTTTTTTCAGCAACCCCGATGGCGATATACAGCAATTCATTTTTTCACTGCAGGGAAACTGGCTGGCGGGTATCCTGCTTGGTTTACTGTTCGCCGGTCTTAAATGGCGCGAAGCCAACAAACAAAAGCTGGCAAAACCGGAGGAAAGAATCATTCGCGTATGGCCACACGACAGGGTCGGTGATATCATCATACTCGGCGCCTTATTCGGTTTTATAGGAGCCAAAATATTTGACAACCTTGAAAATTGGGATCGGTTTATAAAAGATCCTATCGGCAACCTGATTTCACCCAGCGGTCTTACTTTTTATGGTGGATTGATCTGCGCCGCCCTCGCCATCTGGTGGTATGCAAAAAAACACAATATCGGGTTCTGGCACCTGAACGACGCTGCGGCGCCTTCGCTGATGCTGGCCTATGCCATTGGCCGTATGGGTTGCCAGGTAAGCGGCGATGGCTACAGGTGTATGCTGAACATCTCCTATGTATCAGAAAAAAATGGCGCCGTCTCACTGGTAAAAGGCCACCAGTTTGAAGAACAGCTTTTTACCAACCGCGATTTTTATGTACGCCAGTTTGAGGGCCTCGACAAAGTAAAACACTTGTCGTTTAAAGGCTTTTCTTTTTTGCCCGACTGGTTTTTTGCCTACACGTATCCGCACAATGTAAATAAAGAAGGGATACCATTGCCCAATTGCAGCTGGGGCGATTATTGCAACGTGCTTCCGCTGCCAGTATACCCAACACCCCTGTATGAGATCATTGCCTGCCTGCTCCTGTTCGGGCTGATCTGGGCAGTTCGTAAAAAATTTAAAGTGGCGGGTACCTTATTCGGGTTCTATCTTTTTATCAACGGCATCGAACGCTTTTTGATCGAGAAGATAAGAGTGAATACCAAATACGAGGGACTTCCTTTTCAGCCTACCCAGGCGGAAATCATTTCTTTCTTTCTGATCATTACCGGCATTGTGCTCATGCTGTACCTGCCAAGAAGGAAGAAAGCCGGTACTTTATAATGGGGATTCGTTTTACAGCAACGCCCATGCATCATTCCTAATTAAGTTACCCCGCTCCACCCGTTCAGTAAAGGCCAGCCCTATACGGGTTGTCTTACTGCCGTTAATAGTAACACGTTACCATTCATACCAAAGGGCGGTACGCTTGTAACCCGGCTGCTGGCCCAGCGTCTTACTGCTTATTGATAAATACCAGTTATCAATAAAATTTACCACCTAACATAAAGCAATGTTCTTTGTATTGCATAGTACTTAATTTTGGACTGTAATACTAAAAACAAAGTACCAACCATTATAAAGATACTGTTATGAAAAAAGCTGTCCTCTCAATGCTCTTTCTTGCCTTATTCCTTGTAAATCAGGCCCAAACGAATAATGGGGCCATTTCCGGCCATGTGGCAGATGGCAACCAGAAACTGGTTGAATCTGCTACCATCAGCCTCCTGCAAGCAAAAGATTCAAGCGTGGTAAAAATAGCTGCAGCCAACGCAGCAGGCAATTTTAATTTTGAATCGGTGGCAGCAGGCCGTTACCTGGTAGCCGTTTCTGCAGTCGCCCACAGAAAAGCCTTCTCGGATATATTTGAATTAAATGCAACTAATATTTCTGTTGAACTGAAAACCATCGAATTAATGCCTGTCTCAAAAGACCTCGCTGGCGTTACCGTTACCGCCCGCAAGCCGCTGATTGAACAACATATAGACCGGATGGTGGTAAATGTAGATGCTGCAGTCTCCAATGTGGGTGCAACGGCATTGGAAGTGCTCGAAAAATCGCCCGGCATTACCGTAGACAAAGACGGCAGCATCAGCCTGAAGGGCAAACAAGGCGTACAAATATTTATTGATGGGAAGCCCTCGTACCTGAGCGGCGATGACCTGGTAAACCTCTTAAAGAACATGTCGGCCAGTCAGCTCGACCAGATCGAGATCATGACCAATCCGCAGGCAAAATACGATGCCGCCGGCAATTCGGGTATCATCAATATCAAAACAAAAAAGAATAAAGTAAAAGGCTTCAATGGCAGCCTGAATGCAGGTTATTCACAGGGCTTTTATGCCAGAACAAATGAAAGCCTGAACCTCAACTACCGCAACGGAAAATTCAATGCCTTTTTAAATTATAGTTTTAATAAGAACAATAGCTATAACCAGCTGGCCATTCACCGGGAATACAAAGATGCGGATGGAAAGACGGTAATAGCCATGTTTGACCAGGTTGCTTTTATGCCCCGGAGCAATACAAATGACAACCTGAAGTGGGGGATGGATTTTTTTGCCAGCCAAAAAACAACCGTTGGGTTTGTGGCCAGTGGTTTTATAAGCCCTGAAACCCAGCGCAATTTTAATACCTCTTACCTCAAAGATGCCAACGGTGCGGTAGATTCCATCGTTTACTCTACCTGCCGGGCCAATAACCGCTGGAAGAATGGCGCCGTTAACCTGAATTTCCGTCACCAGTACGATTCAACCGGCCGCGAGCTGACAGCTGATCTCGATTATTCAAAATATGCTTCCAACAACAACCAGTTGTTCATGAATGCCTCTTTTACACCCGACTGGGTGAAGAAAGGCGAAACGGATTTGAAAAGCAACCTGCCGGTTGATATCAATATCTATTCGGCAAAACTCGACTATACCCACCCGCTTAAAAAGCAGGCGAAGCTGGAAGCTGGTGTAAAGACCAGTTATGTAAACACCGACAACGCGGCCAATTATTTTAATGTAATAGGCGGCGCCGATGCCGTGGACTATGATAAAACGAACCGCTTCCTGTACAAAGAAAATATCAATGCTGCCTATCTTAATTATAACCGCCAGTTCAAAAAATTAGGCATCCAGGCAGGCCTGCGTTTAGAGAATACCAATTATAAAGGCCACCAGCTGGGCAATGCGCAGAAGCCTGATTCAGATTCCAGTTTCAACAGATCCTATACCAATCTTTTTCCGACCGTCTTTTTCAGCTACGCCGCTGATAAGAACAACCAGTTCGGGCTTTCTGTGGGCAGAAGGATCGACCGGCCTGCTTACCAGGATTTAAATCCCTTCCTGTTCTTTATTGATAATTATACCTACGAAACAGGCAATCCTTTTCTGCAACCACAATACAGCAACAATGTAGAGCTCAGTCACACTTTCAAAAGTTTTTTAACCACTACCCTCAACTACAGCAAAACCAAGAACTTTTTTACCGAAACCTTTGGTCAGAAAGACTATGCCACCATTGTAAGCAGGGGTAATATTGGCGAGCGGCAGAATGCGGGCATCAGCGTCAGTGCACAGGTACCGTTTACAAAATGGTGGAATGCCAGTCTCTATGGCAATTACAACTATAATTATTTCAAAGGAATCTTATATGGTGAACAGATAGATGTAAGCGGTTCCAATGTATTGTTCAATGTAAATAACCAGTTCAGTTTTGGAAAGGGCTGGAGTGCAGAGCTGAGTGGTTTTTACAGGACAAAAGGAATTGAAGGCCAGGTGCTGATCATGCCGCTGGGCCAGGCATCGGCAGGATTATCCAAACAGGTGCTCAAAGGCAAGGGTACACTGCGTGCAAACATCAGGGATATCTTTTATACCAACCGGGCAAAAGGCGAGATCAATTTTCAGCAGACAACCGCCCATTTCGAAAATACCCGCGATTCAAGGGTGGCCGGTATTTCTTTCTCCTATCGTTTTGGCAAACCGCTTAAAGGACCGCAGAACAATCGAAAAAAAGGCGGTGCCGGCGACGAAGAAAACCGTGTGAAAACAGGCGGGAATAACTAGTTGTAAGTCCTTTGCATTGAGAACAGTTCGATGTTCATCTTTAGCAGTTCAGTTGCTTTCGCAATGGCATGCGCATGCATGTCGCTGCAATGGCAGGCCAGTCAACTGCTAACGGTGAACATCGAACTTTTTTTTCCGAACAAAACCTCCCTCTTGATAAGAATACGGTGTTTTTCGTACTTGAAATTTACCGCCTGTGTATTGGGCACATAATGATACCCCTCATCCATATTCCGCTTTAGCATCCGTCTGCATCCATTCAATTTTGCAGCAGCCATTAACTGTTTAAACCTGCTATGCGGCAGCACCACCATGAAAAAAATAATACCCCTCTTAACCTTGTTCTTTTTTTGCATCAGCCTGTTGGCCCAGGAAAAAACGGGCTCCATCAGCGGCATGGTAACAGATGCCGGTCAGAAACCCTTTGAAGCAGCCACGGTACAGCTCTTAAAACCGGATGGAAAAACCCTGGTAAAAGCAGTGCTGACCAATAAACAGGGCCTATACGAAATAGAAAAAATCAGCGCCGGCAAATACATCCTCTCTGCCAGCGCTGTGTCCTTCTCTGCTGCAGCTTCAGCTGTTATTGAACTGACGGCTGATAAAATGAATTACCGGGCACCGGCCATCCTGCTTTCCGGTAACTCAAAAGAACTGAACGGCGTTACCGTTACCGCCCGCAGGCCCCTGGTAGAACAGAAGATCGATCGTACCGTCATTAATGTGGAAGCGGCTCCCACCAATGCTGGGGCAAGCGCCATGGAAGTGCTGGAGAAAAGCCCGGGCATATCTGTAGACAACGACGGTAATATCAGCCTCAAAGGCAAGCAGGGCGTTATTGTGATGATGGATGGAAAACCCACTTATCTCTCTGCCGCCGACCTGGCCAATGTATTAAAAAACCTACCGGCGTCGGCGCTCGACCAGATCGAGATCATGACCAACCCCCCGGCAAAATACGATGCGTCAGGCAATGCCGGCCTCATCAATATCAAAACAAAAAAAAGCCGCAATGATGGGCTGAACGGCAGTATTACAGCCGGTGGTACCATTGGCTTGTATAAAAGAGACAATAGCTACCTGGCACCGCTCAAACAAAGCAGCAGCATCAACCTAAATTACCGAAAGGGAAAGGTCAATCTTTTTGGGAACTACAATTTCAACTACCGGGAAGGTAAAAGCGATTTGCAGATAGACCGGAAATTTTTTGAAAAGAACGGCGACTTAAACTCCCTGTCAAGTTCACTAACAGAAACGAACATGCGCAATAATAACCATACCCTTAAAATCGGGCTGGACTATTATGCCGACAAAAAGAATGTGTTTGGAATAGTGCTGAACGGCTTTGGTTTTTTTGGACGCCCCATGCCTTTTAGCACCCAGACCATTTACCTGCCCAACGGCAGTATACAGTCAGTACTCCGTTCTGTAACAACCAACCAGCTGAATTTCTTTAACTATGCCGGCAATTTTAATTATAAACACACCTATGATACCAGTGGTACGGAACTAACGGCAGATCTCGATTACCTGGGCTATAACAATGGGTCAAAATCTTTGCTGGTAACCGATGTGTTTGACGGCGCCAGCGGTTCAAAGACGGGTAACCTTACCCTGCGGGGCAATATTCCCAGCATCATCAATATCTACTCTGCCAAAGCAGACTTTAGCCACCCGATGCAGCATGCGATGCGGTTCGATGCCGGTTTTAAAGTAAGCTATGTAAACAGCAATAATAAGGTTACCTATGATCGTGATAACGGTAACGGGTGGGTGCCCGATGATCGTTCCAACCATTTCATCTATGAAGAGAATATCAACGCAGCCTATGTAAGCGTCAATAAAAAATGGAATAAATGGAGCACGCAGGCCGGCCTGCGGCTTGAAAACACTACGGCAAAAGGCCAGCAGGTACTGAATGATTCTTCTTTTACCCGTAAGTATACCAGCCTCTTTCCCACTTTTTACCTGAACTACGAGGCGGATAAAAACAATGTCCTCACCCTGTCTTATGGCAGAAGGATTGAAAGACCCAATTACCAGGACCTCAACCCGTTTCTCTGGTTTCTCGATTCCCTCACTTTCCGGCAGGGCAATCCTTACCTGCTGCCGCAGTATTCTAACAATATCGAACTCAGGCACAGCTATAAGGGAGGCATTACCACCACGGTTAGTTATGCCATTACAGACGATGTAATCTCGCAGATACTAAAACAAAACACCGAAAAGCGGATCACCTATCTTACCACCGACAATGTAGCCCGTTTCAGGAATATAGGGCTCTCGGTGAATGCGCCCTTCAAATTTGCAAAATGGTGGAGCGGAAATACTTTTGTAAATGTCTTCAACAATAAATACACCGGCTTTTACTTCAATTCTTTTACCGGCAATAACGATCCGATCGATATCAGCTATACCTCTTTCATAGTAAATGTATCCAACAGCTTTAGTTTTAAAAAAGGCTGGAGTGCAGAACTCAGTGGATTCTACCGGGGCAGGGGCGTGGATCAGTTAAACATCAATGACCCCATGTATTTTATGACCCTGGGTGGCCAGAAGACGGTGTTAAACGGTAAGGGAACGGTGCGGCTGAACATACGCGACCCATTTCACTGGCAGGTGTATCGCGGCAGCACCGTGTACAGCGATATTGATATGCGGGTCTATAATAAATGGGACAACCGCAGCGCCACCCTCACTTTCAGCTACCGCTTCGGCAAATCCAATGTACCACAGGTACGTAAACGAAGCACCGGCGCAGGCGAAGAGCAGAACAGGGCGGGAGGGCAACAGCAGTGATAAATGGGCAATGCAGTAACACGCAGTAGCACATTTGCCACCTCAGCACATTAATTCCATTTTTCCCTGTAATTTTGCCGTTCACCTTTAACAGTAATTGTATGCCTTCAGTTGATATCCTGAGCAAAGTGGACGGCCAGGCACTTGACAATGCCGTGAACGTAGTAAAAAAGGAAATCGTTAACCGCTTCGATTTCAAAGACGCACATGTGGTAATCAATCTCAATAAAAAAGAGTTTAAGCTAAATATCGAAACAGACGACGATATGAAGATGCGCCAGCTGCTTGACGTGCTGATCAGCCGGGCCCATAAGCAAAATATTTCACCTGAAGCCTTTGATATGTCCAAGGATTCTTATCCCAGTGGAAAAACGGTTAAAAAGGAAGTGCTGGTGAGAAATGGCCTGAAACAGGAGGATGCCAAAAAAATCGTAAAGCTGATCAAAGACAGCGGCCTGAAAGTACAGGCGCAGATTATGGATGATATGGTAAGGGTTACTGGTAAAAAAATAGATGATTTACAAGAGGTTATGAAATTATGCCGGGGCGCGGACCTGGGATTGCCCCTGCAATTCGATAATATGCGCAACTAAGGATGACTGCCCTTTAAAAAAGGTTTGCTAATTAGGCAATTAGGTGTTATTTTTGCGCCCTTATAAACAAAAAGTACGGCACAATCCGTACTGCCTTAAAAAAACATTATGAAAAAAGGTCTCCACCCGGAAAATTACCGGTTCGTCGTTTTCAAAGACATGAGCAATGGCCATTCATTCCTGAGCCGCTCTACTGCCAATACAAAAGAAACTGTGAAGTGGGAAGATGGCAATGAGTACCCGTTGATCAAACTTGAAATTTCAAGCATGTCGCACCCGTTCTTTACTGGCCAGAAAATGCTGGTAGATACAGCAGGACGTATCGACAAGTTCAACAAGAAATACGCAAAAAAAGCATAAGTCGGCAACGCCTTTCAGCAGCAGCTGTTGTTACTACATCATATCCCCCCGCCATGTGCAGGGGGATTTTTTATGCGCAACCCCCGCGCAGGCAGCCGCATATTTTATTGTATTTTTAGCGCATGATTCAATTAGTCCTGGACGATACCCCTGTTCAAGAACACCTGTTTCCTTTTACCTTAACGCGGGCAGCAGCAGATATCCGCATCGGCATACTGACCATCCGCCAGAAATGGGAGAAATTGCTGGGTATCAAAGTAAGGGTAAATGGCGACGAATACCTGGAGCCACCATCGGCTGCCGGCACTCACCCGGTTGTTTTTGCCGGCAATATTGTTCCCAGCCGATTATTTGTGGAGGCTTTATTGCAAGGCGATTATCCGCAGGAAGATTTTTTGCAGCAGTCGTTTGTACGAATACTGCAACAGCCCTGGCATATTTTTGAATATAACGATTGGGCCATCCGCGAAGATTTTACACTGATCACAGCAGGACGGGTTTCCCAGCCCATTCCTGCAGGGGTGACCTGCAGCAACCCCGAAAATATTTTTATTGAAGAGGGCGCCAAACTGCATTATTGCCTGTTGAATGCCAGTACAGGGCCCATCTATATCGGCAAAAATGCGGAGATACTGGAAGGGGCTGCCATCAGGGGGCCCTTTGCGCTTTGTGAGGGCGCCACCGTTAAAATGGGCGCGCGTATCTATGGCGCCACCACCATTGGTCCTTATTGCCTGGTGGGCGGAGAAATCAAAAACAGTGTATTGTTTGGGTATAGTAATAAAGCGCATGATGGCTACCTGGGCGATGCGGTGCTGGGCGAATGGTGTAACCTGGGCGCCGGCACCAGCAATTCAAATATCAAGAATACGGCCAGCGCGGTAAAAATATGGAATGAGGCAACGCATACATTTGTTGCCGCCGGTATAAAATGCGGACTGCTGATGGGCGATTACTCAAGGTGCGCCGTTAATACCTCATTCAATACCGGAACAGTGGTAGGCGCTTGTGCAAATATCTTTGGCGAAGGGCTATTACCCAAATACATACCCAGTTTCAGCTGGGGCGCAGCAGCACCCGCCACCTATTCATTTGAGAAAGCGCTGCAGCATATTGCCAATTGGAAAAAACTGAAAAATCAATTGCTTACAGAAAAGGAAATTCAAAGACTACAGCATATTTTTGAGCGCATTTGATATCTGCGGCGATTACTAAATAGAAATACTTAGTGCATCCAAGACCTTGTCTTTTATCAGGATGCTGTAACGGGCTGGTATAAACGCAATAGCTTGATCCCAAAAACACAACCATCATGAGAAAACAAATTGCCGCGGCAAACTGGAAGATGAACTGTACCTACCAGCAGGCTGAGAAACTGCTGGACGATATTCTGAAACCCGGTATCCAGCTGCAACCGCACCAGCAGGTCTTGTTTGCGGTTCCTTTTCCTTACCTGATAATGGCCAACAGCGAAGTATCAGACGATGCCAATTATGATATTGCCGCCCAGAACTGCTACAGTAAAAAATCGGGCGCTTATACCGGCGAAGTATCGGCAGAAATCCTAGACTCCATCAATATCAAATATTGCATTGTGGGGCACAGTGAACGGAGGGACTATTTTAACGAGAGCAACCAGATGCTGGCTGATAAGATGAGCATATTGCTCGAGTTTGGGATTACACCTGTCTTTTGCTGCGGCGAGCCCTTGCAGGTACGCGAAGCAGGTACCCAGAACAGCTATGTGGAGACGCAGCTGCGGGAGTCTTTGTTCCAATTTTCAGCGGCACAGGTTTCCCAAATCATTATTGCATACGAACCCATCTGGGCCATTGGTACAGGTAAGACAGCCTCTACGGCACAGGCACAGGAAATGCATGCCTACCTGCGCAGCGTACTGGCCAAACAATACGGCAAACCGCTGGCCAACGATGTTTCCATTCTATATGGCGGCAGTGTTAAAGCGGCCAATGCCAAAGAATTGTTTGCTTCAGCCGATGTAGATGGCGGACTGGTGGGTGGCGCCTCCCTGCAGGCAGAGGAATTTATCAGTATCATCAAAGCGCTGAAATAATGACCGGGATGACCCGTAGATAATAATGACAGCACCTGCCTCCGTGCCATCGCCTCCGGCAATATACCGTATTTATGAAGTTTAAACACATCATCCTCAGCAGTGTATTCTGGAGAAGCCTGTATTTTGTAACAGTGCTGTTGCTGAACATCTTTGTGTCGAGGTTTTTACAGGCCGGGGGTAGCGGCTGGATCTATTATATCACCAATTATTTCTCGTTCATTCTGCTGGTGGCCAGCCTCAACCTGGAAGCGGGAATGGCTTTTTACGCCGCTAAAAAAAAAATAACAGCAAGCAGGCTGGCAACGTTTAGCCTGGCCTGGAGCCTGCTCGTTTCCGGGCTGATAATCGTCCTTCTTTTTATAAACTACCGGCAACTGCCAACAGAAATAACCAGCAACCAGTTTGTTTTTTTTGCCGGAACGTATATTACAGGCTTACTGCTCACCAGTTTTTTTTGCGCTTTGTTTTATGCCCAACAGTCTTTTGCCCTGCCCAATATAATATTGGCCGTCACCAACGGACTACTGATGCTGGCCGTTCCCGTTACCGCCTATTTTACCGCTGCAACCATGGAGACGGCATTGTTTTTACGCCTGTATTTTTTAACCTTTCTCTTCCAGGGGCTGCTGCTTTTTATCGCTTACGCGATTAAAAATAAGATACTTTTTAAATGGTCCTGGCCCGGGATCGCGGAAATAAAAATGCTGTTCCGCTACTCGGCCGTTGCCCTGCTGTCAAACATCGTTTTCTTTTTATTGTACCGTATCGATTACTGGTTTATAAAAAATATATGCCAGTCCTGCAGGCACGGTGACCTGGGCAATTATATACAGGTATCAAAACTGGGGCAGGCTTTTTTGCTATTGCCTACATTTGTTGCCAGTGCCATATTTCCCCGCACAGCTGCCGGTTTCAGGGAGCAGGTAAACAGCTGGCTGCCACTGATGATAAAAGTGATGCTGGCTTTTGATGCCATGGTACTGCTGGCTCTTTCCCTGGGTGTACGGAGCTAGTTTTGACCGGATGTACCCGGCTTTTCTGTTATTGGTACCTGGTATCCTGGCGCTGTCGGTCATTGCTTTGATGGCAGCCTACAATGCCGGAAAAAACAAGGTAAGCACCAATATGAAAGGAGGCCTTATTGGCCTGGCAACCATACTGGCGGGCGATTGCTGGCTGATTCCGGCCTATGGCATAAAAGCAGCGGCGGCAGTCAGCAGCGCAGGATATACCAGCTACCTAGTCTATTTTATGTATATATTTAAAAAAGAATACCAGGTGCCGGCCCGTCATTTTTTTTTACCTGTTCCAGGCGCCTGGCAGAAACTGAAACAATTGTTTTCATCGTATAAAAAAACGGGGCCCGAACAACGGGTGTAACAGGGAACCACAACCGCGGTATGAAAAAAATTCTTTGGCTTCCT
>CAXTMV010000183.1:0-3324 GCA_964245425.1 uncultured Flavihumibacter sp.
ACCTTATATTTTGCCATTGCCACCCGGCTTTTAACTGAAATAATGTATGCGACGGCCTGGGTTGTCCAGGTTTCTTAAAATAATGCGGTAATTGTGCAATACTGCAATGCAGTGATAAGGTTGTATTTCAGTGGGACGGGAGAAAATTGATCGGGCTGTACCCGCTTTTCAAGATAGCCGGTACAAATAATTAAGCCAATACCTCTTTCGTGGTATTTTTCAAGATAATGATTTTATCAGTATTCTTTATGGGAACTTATAAAAAGCAATGGCTGACGTTAATGACCACCGCAGTTCCACCAATGTATTTTTTGCTGATTTTTTGTCAATCTGCCTGCGCTGCTTTCTTAAATATCGGAACGGTACTGCAGGGCTCACCGTACATAATGCTTTTTGCGAGGGGTCGGAGCAATTTGGTTATTTCAAGATAGACGAAGGGGCCTGTTTCCAGTTCTCCGCAGCCTTTTATCACTACCCGTTTGTCTTTGTATTGGCTGATATCGATGGCATTGATGTTTCGCAGAAAAAGCGTCTGCCGCAAAAAGACGGCATCACCCATCAGTATTTCTTTTGCAATGGGTTGCAGGTAACTGGCCACCAGCATATAGGCCCAAACGGGCACAATGGCATCTGCCGTGCAGGTCACGGCTACCAGTTTACCCTGGTAGGGGACAAAATCCTGCTTTTTCAATGCTTCCCTGAAATCTTTTTCCTTTAAAATCAATCCCATGAACAAGTAGTCTTTTAGATCAAAAACCAGCACTTCTCCATGGGGGTAATATTTTTCAAGGTCTATTTCCAGCAGGCCGCTCTCCGCTACCTTATTTATAATGATGTCTTCGTTCATAAAAACCGTTTCTGGTAAAAGATGGAGCAAAAGTAGACCGAAAAAATACAACACTGCCCGATGTTTTTTGCCGGCGCTGCTGTTTTATATAACCGTTACCATTGCAAAAAGTTCTGCCTGCAAAAAGTCCCGCCCGGAAAACACCGAACGGGACTTTTAAAATATAGCCTGGTTTAATAAATTTTACTTCGGCCGTCTTTAATGGTAGATGCTTTTTTAAGCGCTGCTTCTACCACCCCTCTTTGAGAAGCCTGCTGCCGTTCGGCCTGTATCAGGGCGCTTCTTTGCTGGTCAGCACCGGCGCCAATATTCGGTTTGGCATATACATTTTCTGTACGAAGGCTGTATACACCACCGTTTCCGGCAATGGGAGCAGAAACCTTTCCTTTTGCAGCTGCAGCAAAAGCATATCCGCCCACTTTTCCTTCCTGGCCCGCATTTGGAAAATTAGGAGAAGAAAAAGCAAGGCTGTCTGCTTTCAGAACGGGTTGACCGGTGGCGGTTGCAATCGCCTCAAGTGTGGTGGCAGTGCCTATTTTCTTTTTTATCAGTTCCCCTTTTTTCTGGTTGCGGATGATGTATTCAACCATCGGCCTTGCTTTGGCAGCATTGGCAACCCCTTCTTTGTTTATTTCTGTAACCTCGGCAACTACATATTTATTATCTATGGGAAATACTTCGGAAACGTCGCCACGGCTGGCGTCGTTGATCCATTTCACCAGCGGCCGGCTGCTGCCCAAGGCGCCAATTGTCATGTCATTGGGTTTGATATCCGTAGCCAGCAGTTTATTATAATTATACTTTTTCAGGTTATCGTCAAAGGCTGTTGCGGTACGGCTGGCGCTGGCAAACTGGCTGGCCAGGCCGGAAGCTTTTTCGTCTGTTTCATCGCTTGCAACAATCTTTTTTGACAAATACGCTATTTTATACGCCGGGTTAAAATTCTTTTGATCTTCTATCTCTACCAGGTGATAGCCAAATTGTGTTTTAACTACCTTTCTTTCGCCTTTTTTACCGGTAAAGCAGAAGTCATCAAATTCTTTTACCATAGCGCCGGAAGCAAAATAACCCAGGTCGCCGCCTTTTGTTTTGCTGCCATCATCCGAAAATTTTGCCGCCATGCTATCGAAACGGGCGCCATGATCAATGGCCAGTTGTATGCTGTCTATTTTCTTTTTAGCAATACTGTCGGGCATTAAGGAATTACCCTGGCGATCGGTGGTACTTATTAATATATGCCTCGCCTGTACGGAATCGGGCTGCACTCTTTCATCCAGTTTTTTTGCCACCGTAAAATTGCCGGCATCTGCATAGGGTCCAAAAACACCACCTTTGGGCAGTGACATAATTGAATCCTTATTCGGTACCTGTAATATTGTTTTAGATATGAAAGCATCGGTTGCAGGCATGGTGCTGCCGTTTTTTGCCAGGAAAGCGGGTACGTCCGCCACAGGGGTAATGGCAAGATCTTTTTTCAGCAGTTCCAGGTTGTTCTTTACAGCAGCTGTATCTGCAGCAGAGGGAGCGGCGTCAAAAACAACATAAGCGATACCCCGGTTGTCTGTTTGTTTAAATTCTTCGGTATGCTTGCTCACATAGTCGGTTATTTCGTCATCGCTTACTTTTACGGTGCTGTCTATAATAGTAACGTAGGGAACATGCACATAAGACACTGCTGCCAGGGTATTGTTGTCACTGTTTAGTTTCTCCACCATCCACCTGGGCACATAAGTAGTGTTGTTAAGCAGGGAAACAAATTTTTCGTGAAGGCGGTTAGCAACCAGCGCCGGCAGGTAAATATTGGTAAAATTATCGGCCTGTGTAGTTTTAGCCTTGCGTAACTGCGCAATGGCATTTCTTGCAGCATTTGCATCATAGATCCCCTGCTCATTGGTAAACTGCCTTCTGAAGTCTTCCGGTGCGCTCGGGCCAAAAAGCATATCGTCCAGTTCTTTTGAAGATACCGCAAGACCCAGCTTTGCCACCTCATCATTAATATTGTTTTCGCTGATGATCTGTGTCCAGGCATTTTCACGCACACTCTGGCGCATCATATCGTTCATCGGATAACCCATTTGCTGGTATTGATCCTCCATCTGTTTCACTTTCTGGTTGTATTCAATCACGTCTATCTTCTTTCCATTGATCTCGCCCACCGTTGTATTGTTACCACCAAACAAGCCCCTGCCGGTTTTACCAACAAAAGCATCCTGCACCAGAAAGCCCAGCAAAGAAACACCGATGGCAATAAATAAGAACCAGGCAGCCTTATCACGAATTCGTTGAATGATTGACATATAAATAAGTATGTTTTCCTTTTTTAAAACAGGATGGCAAAAATAGGGTAATTTAGCATATGAACAAATTGTGGAAAAGCCGCCGAAACTTGCTTCATCAGGGGCTTTCGGAGGAATGTGTTTTCGCGCCGGGCTGGTTGGACCAACGGGGGGAATGTTTTTAGTGCAACAGGTGAAAAC
>CAXTMV010000183.1:3334-11897 GCA_964245425.1 uncultured Flavihumibacter sp.
GGAGAGACTTTTATAAGCCTGATCAGTTGTATTGGCTGCAGTGGACCGGCCCCTGCTTTCCGGATCTTCAACAGGCAGATTGCGTCCTTCTTTGCGTGGATACCCGGCCTGCCCGCTGGACTGTGGAAAAGCCCTTTTTATTGTTAGTAAGTGGGTCGGCGGCTTTCTCTTACATGTTATTAATTAGATGAAAAGTTTTTTATTTTTTTCGGGGCGCTGATAGCTGTGCATAGTTGCGCAGTTATTCCTGTTCCACACACATTTTTTTTTGAGGATATTTTTACGCACCCTTTTATATTAACAGAAGTTAATAACCCCGCAAAAACCAATGGCAGCTTAGATTTGTTACTGTGGGTATATTGTGAATTGCTGTTGATAAGCACGTGTTTTCGTTTTTACCTAGCGTTTTCAAAAATAGATATCCACCAATTCACCATGATAGTAATAATAGATTTTTATAAAAAATAGTATACTATGTATATTAGTGATGTGCAAATAACAGCTAAAAAGGAAAAAATTGAAACGACAGGATTCCTGGATATCGAAATTGATCCGACCATGGATTTGTTTGCGGAAATCGAAAAATTGAAAAAAGAAAAAAATGCAGTAGTCCTTGCGCATTACTACCAGGAACCGGATATCCAGGACGTGGCTGATTTTATAGGCGACAGCCTTGGCCTGGCGCAAAATGCAGCGAAAACGGCTGCAGACATGATTGTTTTTGCCGGCGTCCATTTTATGGCCGAAACAGCCAAAATACTAAATCCGCTAAAAAAGGTGTTGTTGCCCGACTTGAAGGCAGGGTGCTCGCTGGCGGATAGTGCACCGCCGGATCTGTTCCGGAAATTTAAAGAGAAATACCCCGACCACCTGGTTATTTCCTATATAAACTGCAGTGCAGGAATAAAAGCGCTGAGTGATATCATCTGTACCAGCAGCAATGCGGAAAAAATTGTGGAAAGCCTGCCAGCAGAGCAGAAGATAATTTTTGCACCGGATAAGAACCTGGGCGCCTACCTGGTGAAAAAAACCGGTCGCGACATGGTTTTGTGGAACGGAGCCTGCATGGTACATGAAATATTCAGCCTGGAAAGGATCACAAAACTGAAAATCAGGCATCCGGAGGCCAAATTAATTGCCCACCCTGAATGTGAAGAGCCCATTCTTCGCATTGCAGACTACATAGGCTCTACCACGGGCCTGTTGAAGTATTCGCAGCAATCTGCCGCTAAAGAATTTATAGTGGCAACAGAGACCGGTATATTGCACCAGATGCAAAAGGAATCACCCCATAAAACTTTTATACCCGCACCGCCGAATAATAGTTGCGCCTGCAACGATTGTCCGCACATGAAGCTGAATACGCTGGAAAAACTGTATTTATGCATGAAGTATGAGGCACCGGAAATAATGATGGAGGAAACCCTTCGGGTAGCAGCCAGAAAGCCTATTGACCGAATGCTTGAAATAAGTGCCCGGTATGGGCTATAATCACCGTTTTTAGCGGTAAAAAGGGCTGAAACAGGGTGTAAAATGGCTTCCGGAGGATAAAAGAAGGTTTGTTATCTCCCCATAAAAACCAGCAGTATTTGCACATCGCTGGGGTTAACACCGCTGATCCGACTGGCCTGCCCAAGCGTCCTTGGCCTGATCTTTTTAAATTTTTGCAAGGCCTCATTCGACAATGAGTTAATACGGTCATAATCGAAGGAATCAGGAATGTGCAAATCTTCTAATTGTGCCATCTTTTTAACCAAATCGGCTTCTTTTTCAATATAAATAGCATATTTAAGCTGAATTTCGGCCTGTTCAAGGATGTCGGTGCGGTAGTTAGAAAGCTGTTGTCCCAGTTCAGGTATGGCCTGCATAAGATCCGTAATGCTAAGGTTTGGGCGTAGGATTAATTGAGTGGCTTTTTGTTTTTGTTGGAGCAGTGCAGAACCTTTTTCGGCCAGAAATGGCTCAATCTGGGCCGGATCGATGGTAAAATCTTTTAAAATGGCTTTTATTGCGTCCACACCATTTCTCTTTTCGATCACTTTTTCCATTCTTTCCTGCGAAGCAAGACCCAGGCGGTAACTTTTTTCGGTCAGGCGAATGTCGGCATTGTCCTGCCGCAATAGGGTCCTGAACTCTGCGCGTGAAGTAAACATGCGATAGGGTTCTTCCGTACCCTTGTTGATCAGGTCATCAATGAGTACGCCGATATACGCTTCGCTTCTTTTCAGTACAAAAGGTTCCAGGTTAAATGCTTTCTGGTGTGCGTTGATACCGGCCATGAGTCCCTGGCAGGCGGCTTCCTCGTAACCCGTGGTGCCATTTATTTGCCCTGCGAAAAAAAGATTCCGGATCAGTTTCGTCTCCAGCGTATACTGTAATTGGGTGGGTGGAAAGAAGTCGTATTCAATCGCATATCCCGGCCTGAACATACGGGCATTCTCAAAACCCGGAAGAGTACGAATAGCTTCGTATTGAACATCTTCGGGCAAAGAGGTGGAAAAGCCATTTACATATATTTCGACGGTGTTCCAGCCTTCGGGTTCCACAAAAATCTGGTGACGGTCTCTCTCGGCGAAGCGGTTTATTTTATCTTCAATACTGGGACAGTAGCGTGGACCCACACCTTCTATGCGACCGGTATACATCGGACTGCGGTCGAAACCCGTTTTTAGGATATCGTGTGTTTTTTGCGAGGTATAGGTTATCCAGCAATTTCTTTGCTTTTCGGGGTTAATCTTTTTGCTGTCGAGAAAGGAAAAGCCTACTATGGAATTATCTCCTTCCTGCACTTCCATTTTGGTATAATCGAGGCTTCTTCCGTCTACCCTCGGCGGGGTGCCTGTTTTCAGCCGGTCACTTTCGAAGCCGAGGGCCACCAGCTGCTCCGTGATGCCAACGGCAGCTTTTTCAGCTACCCGGCCGCCGCCAAATCTTTTTTCACCGATATGGATGATGCCGTTCAGAAAAGTGCCGCTGGTAATGACAACCGATTTAGCCATGATATGATTACCCAGGCTTGTTACAACGCCGCAGGCCCGGCCATCTTTTATCAGAAGGCCTACTACAGTGTCCTGGTAGAAATCAACATTCGGTGTTTGTTCCAGCTTTTCGCGCCAGGTGCTTGCAAAGAGCATCCGGTCATTTTGGGTGCGCGGGCTCCACATGGCAGGTCCTTTTGACCTGTTCAACATCCTGAATTGAATGGTACTGATATCGGAAACAATGCCGGAATACCCGCCCAGGGCGTCTATTTCGCGTACAATCTGCCCCTTGGCGATGCCACCCATGGCGGGGTTGCAGCTCATTTGGGCAATGGTCTGCATATTCATGGTAACCAACAGTACTTTGGAGCCAAGATTGGCAGCGCTGGCAGCTGCTTCACAACCGGCATGGCCGGCCCCCCCTACAATAACATCATATTCTGGAAACATATAAACGGCAAAATTACTTCGTTTATACGGCCCTGCTAAAACTTTTTAAGAAAATCTACATCTTTCTTTACTTCCTCGGCGGTTCGGCCGCTGTTTAATAGTTCGAATTCAAAAGAGGAATAATGGGTAATGGCCGACAGATAGCCCTGCTGGTTTACAAGGAAATGGGTTTGGTTTTGCAGGTCCTCCTTTTCAGCTTCTTCCAGACTGGTTATTTTTTGCATTAGCAGCAGACAGGGCGCATAGTTTACTGCCTGGCCCAGGGCGGTTATATATTTCTTTGCGGAAAGCAGGTTTACAAAAGACGCCTTTTCTGTTGCTGGATGAATGGACGAAACGCGCAGGTTTAGAAAGTTCCAACAGGCCTTCAGTTCAGTTTCTTCATCAAGATTAAAGCAGACAACCGGTATGATATGGTCAAATTGCCATTTTTCAGCAAAATTGTCCCAGGTCAGGCCTCCTTCAAATTGCAGTTCAAACCAGTTGCGCATGTTTTGGATGTCGAGGCCGAAATACGGTGCATACTGCGGGCAGGGATTTCTTTCCAATACATACCGTCTTAAGGCAATTTGCCATTTTCTTTTTTCCCGAAGCCTGATCAGGTTGGGGGTAATATTGGTTTGGGCAACCCATTTTTTTCTTGGCATAGAGCAAAGATAAGAAGGAGAGATGTTCCACGAATCACAGTTTCACCCTGAAACTGTGATTCGTGGAACATCATTTTAAATACAATGCCAGGTAATAGTCTTCTTTTTTCCGCATCAGGGCGGCCGCAGCCTGGGTTTTGTCTTTGTACCCGCAGAGGTGTAAGATGCCGTGAAAAATCACCCTATGCAGCTCCAGAACAACGGGTTGCTTCAAAAGCCGGGCATTATCTTTTACCCTGTTCAAGCTAATATAGATCTCGCCTTCAACGGGATCTTTTGTTTTAGCCAGGTTAAAGGTGATGATATCTGTGTAAAAATCATGCTGTAAGAATTGCCGGTTTATCTTCAACAGGTATTCATCGGAACAGAAAACATACTGGACGCTGGCAGGCACTGTTTTTTCCAGCCGGAACATTTCTATGATAAAAGCTTTTAACCGGCGCCGGTTTGTAAGCGATATGCCTTTGTACAGGAATGAAAAGCGAATATCCGGGGCAGTCGGCTGATAAAGCATTTCCAAAAGTCGTAAGAAAATCCTTTATATACTGCCTAGATTTGTGTTACAATGCTTAAAAGACTTTCAGAGATACCCGTGGGCGAGACCGTATTCATCAAATCGTTCGAAAACAATGATATATTCCTTAAACTGATGGAAATGGGTTGTGTGCCAGGCGAAGCAGTAAGGGTAGACCAGGTAGCCCCGCTGGGAGATCCCATCGCCATCAGCGTATCCGGCTACAGCCTCAGTCTCCGCCTTAACGAAGCCCAGAATATTTTTGTGGAGGCCGAAATGCCGGCACCGTTGGTTGCAGAGAAAAAATAAAAACCTGACTGGTAGTCAAATGAAAATTGGACTCTATTTCGGATCCTTTAATCCTGTGCACATCGGCCATTGCATTATTGCCAGCCACATGTTGCAGAATACCGATCTCGATCGGGTTTGGCTGGTGGTTTCACCCCAGAATCCCTTTAAGGAATCAGTGTCGCTCCTGAACGAATACCACCGGCTGCACCTGGTTAAGCTGGCCATGGAAAATGAAAGCCATATAAAAGCCAGCGATATAGAGTTTCAGCTACCCCGCCCTTCTTACACCATTGATACCCTAGCCTACCTTAAAGAGAAATTTCCCGAACATAGTTTCTCTATAATATTGGGCAGCGATGGCCTGCAAAACCTGCACAAATGGAAAAATGCCAGCGTACTGGTGAAAGACCATATCCTGTACGTTTACAAAAGGCCCGGGTTCGATATCATCAATACAATGAAGGCGACCATTGAAACCATCGACGCGCCCCTGCTTGAAATTTCGTCTACCCATATCCGTGAGATGATAAAACAAGGTAAGTCAATCCGCTTCCTGGTGCCCGACAAGGTGCGTGAAGAAATAGAGTTGTATCATTATTATCGCTGATCGGTCTCAAATTCGATTTGGCGGTTAATGACGCTATTGATAAATTGTAAGGTAAAAGAAGACACAAATTTGCTGTAGCCCTGATGGTTTTGCTCCGACACATACCGTTTCTCAAAGCCGTCTTCCTGCACAGCATCACTGCGTTCGGTGGCCCGCAGGGCCATTTTGCGATGATGCTGAAAACATTTGTCCAGCGCCGGAAAGATATTACGGAAGAAGAACTGCTCGACTTTAATTCTTTTTGCCAGTTATTGCCCGGGGCCTCTTCAACACAAACCATTACGCTGATTGGGTTTAAAAGAGGTGGTGTTCCATTGGCCATCCTCACCTTAATTATATGGATACTGCCAGCCTGTGTGTTAATGGGTGGATTGTCTTTCCTGCTCGAATACATTAACCAGAAAGCCCTCAGAATAGATATTTTTAAATTCATTGCCCCTATGGCCGTTGGCTTCCTGGCCTTTGCTTCCTGGTTTGCTTTTAAAATAGCGGTTAAGAACACCGTTACAAAAATAATTGTCAGCGCTACGCTCGTTATCTGTTTTATCTTTTTTAAGGCACCCTATATTTTTCCCCTGCTGATTCTCCTGGCGGGTACCGTTACCAACCTCAGCAGTAAACGCATCCCGCAGGTTGAAATAAAACCCCAGAAAATAAAATGGTGGAATATCTGGCTTTTTGCACTCATTTTTATTGCTGCCGGTATTACCAGTGAAATTGCGCGCCTGCACGACTGGAACAATCGGCGGCCCGTGAACCTTTTTGAAAATACCTACCGGATGGGCAGCCTGGTATTTGGCGGCGGTCAGGTATTGATCCCTTTTATGTATGAACAATTTGTAGAGCGGCCGCAATCGCAGATCGTCATCAAAAAAAACCAGGATAAGAAGCAATCGGTGGTCAGCATCGATCGCGAAGATTTTTATACCGGCGCGGGTATTGTGCGTGCCATACCAGGCCCGGTCTTTTCCATTGCTTCCTTTACCGGCGGCCTTGCCATGAAAGATCACGGCACGGCCATGCAGGTAATGGGTGCTGTTATCGGTTCGCTGGCCATTTTTTTACCAAGCCTATTGCTGGCCTTGTTTTTCTATCCCATCTGGCATAATATAAAAAAATATGCCGCAGTGTACCGCGCACAGGAAGGTATTAATGCAGCGGTGGCAGGTATCATGATGGCGGCCACTTTATATATGATGAAAGATGTATCGCTGAGCGGCTTCAACAGCACCAGCCTGTTAAGCCTGCTGGTTATTGGCGGCACTTTTTGCCTGCTGTTTTTTAGTAAACTTCCATCGCCGGTTATTGTCGTAATTTGTTTATTGCTGGGCCTGCTGATCTGACCAACCGGTTTTTTTGATCAATAAATCACTACTATGGATTTGGGTATAAAAAATCAGCTTTTTATTGTTGGTGGTGCTACCAGCGGTTTTGGAAAAGCCATTGCAGCAGCCCTGATTAGAGAAGGCGCCACTATTATTGCCGTAGCCCGCAATGCCGAAAACCTGGAAGCGCTAAAAGCTTCCGCCCCGGGCCAGGTAGAAATACTGGCGGGCGATATTACCCAGCAGGCTGTTATTACCCAGCTAAGCCAAATAGTTGGTAACCAGCAGTTGCACGGGGTACTGGTAAATGCGGGCGGCCCACCTGCAAAGACCTTCCTGGAAACAACCCTGGAAGACTGGGACAATGCTTACCACAGCATCCTGCGCTGGAAAGTAAGTCTTACCCAATGCCTGGTACCCAAAATGCAAACCCATGGTTACGGCCGGTTCGTTTACATAGAGAGCTCGTCCGTAAAGCAACCCCTGGAAAACCTGGTGTTGAGCAACTCGCTACGGTTATCGGTCGTGGGATTTGTAAAGACCCTTAGCCAGGAAATAGCCAGATCGGGGATCACTTTAAATATACTTGGACCGGGCTCCCACGATACCCCGGCCATTCAGCGCATCTATAATAAAAAGGCCGAACAAACCGGCCAGCCGGTTAACGAAACCCGGCAACAGGGTATACAGCAGATACCGGTGGGCAGGCTGGGCCAGCCGCAAGATTTTGCTTCGCTGGCAACCTGGTTGCTGAGTCCTGCTTCAGGCTATATTACGGGACAAACCATTTCAGTGGACGGCGGTATGATAAAAAGTATATTTGGGTAAGAAGGCGAATGGCTGATGTATGATTGCTTTGCGTGACAGACAAATCAACCATAACTACATCAGCCAGCAGCAATAAAAAAGCAGTGTATGGAATTCGGACGCGTAACAGTAAAGGAGCTGGATAAGATAGATTTTTCTTTGCCAAAAGAGCCAGCCGGCAACAAGCTGGTACTCAAAAAAACAAAGAAGAAGCCATTGGTTTATGTTGGCTGCGCTAAATGGGGCCGAAAAGAATGGATTGGAAAAATATATCCCAAAGGCACAAAAGACGCGCAGTTCCTGGATCAGTACGTGCAGCATTATAATTCCATAGAATTGAATGCTACGCATTATAAGGTGTATAAACCGGAAGAAATAGCCAAGTGGGCCGTAAAGGCAGCGGGCAAAGATTTTAAATTCTGTCCGAAAGTAACCAATAGCATCAGCCACTACAGCGGCTTCAATAACACTGAATTTCTGACCACCGCCTTCCTGGAAGGTATACTGGCTTTTGGCGAACACCTGGGACCTGTTTTTTTACAGGTAAGCGAAAAATACAGCCCTAAACAAAGAGATAAGCTATTTGCCTATTTGCAGACCCTGCCTACCGACCTGCAATTTTTTGTAGAAGTGCGTCACCCCGACTGGTTTGCAGATGCCGCTGTTCATAAAGAACTATTTGACACGCTTCGCTCGTTGAAAATTGGTGCAGTGATTACAGATACCGCCGGCAGAAGAGATGTAGCGCATATGGAACTGACCGTTCCCAAAACATTTATTCGTTATGTAGGCAACAGCCTGCACAAAACAGACTATACCCGGGTAGATGAATGGATACAACGCATGAAGTACTGGCTGGAGCATGGCCTGCAGGAACTGTATTTTTTCATGCACATGCACGATGAAGCCTTTTCGCCAGAACTAACCGTATACCTGGTGGA
>CAXTMV010000184.1:0-11833 GCA_964245425.1 uncultured Flavihumibacter sp.
CTGTCATCGTTTATTACCTCGCTGGAAGTACTGATAATTGATTATAAATCCAATATTATATGAAAACCAACAATCCTGAATGGTGTCCTGAGCCTGTATTATTTCCTGATGTCCCATCATTTATCAGGAGGATTTTTGTTTCCGCTGTACTTTTATGCAGTGTCTTTTTTCTTTCCGCACAGAAACTGTCTCAGGTAAAAATTTTCATCCCCCATACCAAGATCAGCAAGTTAAGATTGGCAGGCATTGAATTTGATCACGGCTATTATAATTTTAAAGAGCAGTCTTTTACCAATTCTTTTTTATCTACCGATATTCCCAAAATAGCGGCCATGGGCCTTAAATACCAGGTGCTGGTTGCCGATGAAGCGGCTGATTTCCTGGCGAATAACCGCGTGGCTGATTTCTATAAAAACGATAACCAGCCGGTAACGGTTTCCAGCAACCGACTGAATTTTCAGGCGCCGGGCAACCAGTCTTATCAGACCTATGTAAATACACCCGTTGGTTTCATTTCAGGTTCCTGTGCAGGTTTCTATACATGGGCTGAAATGCAGGCCAGAATGGATTCGATGGTGCACAAATTTCCAACCCTTTGTTCAAAGACCAGCATTGGAAATACAACCGGCGGCCTGCCGATGTATGTGCTTAAAATTTCTGATAATGTAGCTACAGATGAAACAAAAGAACCGGAAATCCTTTTTACCGGCCTGCACCACGCCCGTGAAGGCATGAGTGGAATGAACCTGATATTCTTTATGCAGTACCTGCTGGAGAATTATGCTACCAACCCCCAGGTAAAAGAAATTGTAGATAGCCGTCAATTGTATTTTATTCCTGTTACCAATGTAGATGGTTATAATTATAATACAACTTCTGCCAACTGGACGGCCGGCAAATTTTTGCACCGGAAAAACCTGAAGGCCAATGGCGGCACCCAGAATTCAGATGGCAGCGGCGGTCCTGGTGTTGATCTGAACAGGAACTATTCAAAATATTTTGGAAAAAATAATACCGGCTCTTCCAATACAACCTCGAGCGACGCCTATCGCGGAACCGCCGCCTTTTCAGAAGCAGAAACCCAGAACATGCGCGCTTTTGTAAATGGCAGAAGGTTTAACATGGCAGTTAATTACCACTGCTATGGCAACTGGTGGATCAGGCCCAACGGTCCTGCCGATCCTACCACGGCACTGGCGCCGGCAGACAGGGATGTATACAGGCAAATGGCTAACCTCTTTACCAAATACAATGGCTTTGTATATGGAAATGCCAATGAAACCGTGTACGAGGTTAACGGCTATTCAGATGACTGGCTTTTTTCTGACGATTTGACCCTGCGTAAAAGAGTTTTTGCGTTTAGTCCTGAAATAGGCGAACTGTCGGAAGGCCTTACCACACCGCACGACAGTCAGGGGTTTTGGGCGCAGACCGCCAACATTATACCGCTGGCAAAAAAATTATTGTTTGCCAATTTCCAGATTGCGTATACAGGTGGCGGTTATGCCGAATTGCAGGATACCACCGATACCGAAATCAAAAACAACAGCGGCAATGTTGCCGGCTTTACCGTAACCAGGAAAGGATTGGTAGACACCCCCATTACTGTAACCCTTATACCGCTGGAAAATATTACCGCCGTGGGTGCGCCGGTTACTATTAATTCTATCCCGAATTTTCTGGGAACCAGCAGTAATACTATCAGCTACACATTACCCGCCACCCTGGCACCTGGCAGCAAGATCAGGTATGTTTGGAAAATGGATATCGCCGGCATTACCCGTATTGATACCGTAGTTAAATTTTATAAACCACCGGTTGCTTTTTCAGACAATATGGAAACCGCCGCAAATTTTAGCTACAACTGGACAACCAGCGCTACCCCATTTGCCTATACTACTACAAAAGCTTACCAGGGCAGCAACTCATTGAGCCAGTCTACTACCGGAACCTACGCAGCCAATGCTAACCAGACGGTAACCAGTAAGAACGCCATCAACCTGAGCGCCGCCACTGCTGCTTACCTGAGCTTCTGGCTAAGGTATGATGCAGAGAACCAACAAGACAAATTGCAACTGGAAGTGTCTACCACCGGCCCCGCGGGAACCTTTACACCGATTGCCGGGCAGAACACGATTACGGAATCCTATAATAACCTGGGTGGTGTGCCGGCCTATACCGGCCATGCCGATGGCTGGATGCGCGAGGTGGTGAACCTGAGCAGTTATGCGGGTAGCAGCAATTTTGCTTTCAGGTTTCATTTTATATCAAATGCAGACAATAGTACAGAAGTAAGTACGGAAATAACAGACGATGGCTTTTACATCGATAATGTAAAGCTGATGACGTCTAACCTGGCATTACTGCCGATCACCTGGCTTGATTTCAGCGCACAAAAACTGTCTTCAGACGTGGTGGTGAGCTGGCAAACAGCTGTGGAGGGCGCTTTTGATCATTATGAAGTGCAACGCTCAGCCAACGGGATCGATTTTGGTACACTGGCTTCCATAGATAAGAATGCAGCAGCTACTTATACAGACCAGACGCCTTTGCAGGGTGTAAGCTATTACCGGATGAAAGCGGTAGACGCAGACGGCAAATATTCTTACAGCAAGACGGTTATTGTAACATTCGATAATTCAAAAAACAGCTTTACTTACTACCCGAACCCTGTAACGGATGTACTGAATGTAGTGTTTAACAATACCCAGACGGAAAGACTTTCGTTTGAGTTTACATCCATCACCGGGCAGGTAATATTTACGCAAATGCAAAATGCCACAGAAGGAAGCAACCGTGTACAACTGGATGTAAGAAACCTTAACAATGGCCTGTATGTGCTCAAAATAAAAGACAGCAATAACAATACCCGCTCGGTCATGAAAATAATGAAACAATAACAATGATATATATACACCGTTTATAAATCTGCAACTATGAAATCAATCTTACAATACCTGTTGATGTTGTTACTCCTGATCTGTTTAGGAGTGAAGCAGGCCGATGCCAACAAATACACGGTTACCTCTACGGTAGACAATACTACTTCAGCGGTTACCTCAGGAACGCTGCGCTGGGCCATTACCCAGGCCAATGCGCATGCCGGCAAAGACTCGGTGTATTTTAATATTCTTGCGATCGGGAATACGTTTGAAAATTCCGGCATAAATACGTTTGCTGTAATACAGTTGTATGATTCCTTGCCAGCCATCAGGGACTCCCTGCTGATAGACGGTACCACGCAGACAAATACCAATTTAACGTCTATTCCGGGCAAAACAGTGGGTACGGATGCAGTAGTGCAGGCAAATTTTCTGGGCCCCGATATTTATATCGTTCCCAATGCTGCTTTTACTTTTCCCGATGGGAGCGATGCCACCGATAACAGCGGCACCGGGTTAACGGTCATGACAGATTATGCCATCATTAAAGGACTGGCCCTGTCTGGTTTTGGAAATACCAATACAGACCCCGGTAAAGCACAGGGAAACGCCTGTATAACAGTGTATATAAAGACCAAGGAAGAATATAACAATACCATTATTATACAAGACTGTTTCCTGGGTTGCGACCCGGCAGGCAATGCGCCTTCACTGGCGTACCGCAAGACCAAGGGCCAGGGCATATTGGTAGAACCCAACCGGCACAACGGCACCATCAACCATAATTATATTTCGTATGCCGGGGTAAACGGTATCAACCTTAACTGCACCATCAATGCCACCGTGGCGACCAGTCCTTCATTCCCCGTTATCAGGGGCTGGACCATCCTCAACAACTATATAGCGCACCAGAACAATAATGCGGCGCTTGATGCCACTATCAATGTTACCGATGCGGCCAGTTGCCTGGGCACTCCCCGGCTTACTTTCATGCAGAATTATATTGAAGATACCTACCAGACCGGGCTCGATCTGGGTCATAACGCAGACACCAGCCTGGTAGAGAACAATACGGTTACCAATACTACCCGTACCGTGCTGGTGCTGCCGCAGGTAGGTATGCGGGTAACTGCCAGCTGCCGGGCCGTTACGCTGCAGAAAAACCTGATATACGGTAACACCGCCAGTACTACTTTTACGGGCGGCATTTATATGGACGGACTTAAAACAACCGTTAACAATGCCAATACCTATAATTCCGTCAATAATATTATTCAAAATAACAGCATACATGATAACAGGGGCTCCGGTATTATAATAGCCACTTTTAACAATAACCAGAGCACCACTACCGTACTTACCACCGGCAATACCATCTCGCAGAACAGTACCTATAACAATACAGGATTGGGCATCGATCTTGGTTTTAATACCAAAAACGCGGTAGCTGGTACCACCGATGTTACCAACAACGACGCATCTGATGCCGATGTAGGCCCCAATAACCTGCAAAATTTTCCGATCATTGACTCGGCAAAAAGAGCGGGCACTACTTTAACTGTATGGGGAAAAGCCTCTGCTGGCGCAACCATTGAATTCTTTACCTGCGATGGCGGGAATAACAAAATGGTGGGCAATACTCAAAACTATGGGGAAGGAAAAATCTACCTGGCCACCGGTATTGAAGGCAGTGCAGCTGATTTGCTGACCACCAATGCATCTTATGCAGACGTTGATGGCAATGCCGGAACAGGCGCCGCCACCGCCAGCCGGTTCCAGTTTGTATTTTCGCTGCCCGTAGCCACGGCCAATTTAATTGCATCTTCCGATTCATTAACGTCTACCGCTACCCTTGCCGGCAGCACCTCCGAATTTGGTCCGCAGGCCATCCGGTTCCTGGTATTGTCATGTGATCTTAAGAATATATCCGGTGTGCTGACCGACAACCAGACCCGGCTTTCCTGGAATGCAGTATGCGATAACAGTTTCAATTATTTTGAAGTTGAATACAGCACAGACGGTGTCTCTTACAATAAATTGGGAAAAGTATACGGCGATTTTAATAATAATAACCCGAAGGACTACAGTTTCCTGCATGCCAACCCTGATGGCTATTATAATTATTACCGTCTTAAAATGATTGATAAAGACGGGGCATTCAAATACAGTAATATAATTGTAATAAAGTTGAAGGTTACGGAAAACATCAGCATCGGTCCCAACCCTGCTTCCGACTACCTGTACATCAATATTGCTTCATTGAAAGACGATATGGCCCAGCTGCGCATCATTAACCCCGCCGGTAACGTGGTGCTGAGTACGCAGGAGCATTTAACCACCGGAACAAATGCCTTTACAATAAAGAACCTCGGGCGGTTTGCAACAGGTATATATACTGTGCAGGTGGTTATCAACGACGAAGTAAAAAATCAGCAGCTTCTTATCAGAAGATAGTTGTACCGCATAGCATAAAAGCCTCCTTTCTGCAACTGGCAGAAAGGGGGCTTTTATTTTCTGGACTTTATTCCCGTTTGTTTGCTAATTCCCACCGATGGAAAACAGCGGGCGCCTGTTGTTTTCATCTCACCGCTCATACCATTCCAATTGTCGAAAACCATTTGTTGTAAGCCCCTGATCTTCACGCCAGGTAACCTATTACCAGCACGGTTCATCGCTGTTTGACGTGCATTGGCACCCCGTTAAGACAAGCGGGCATGCCAGTTGTAAATACATGCCAGTATCCATGAAAAACAAAAACCATAAAAATCTGGCAACCGTGAAACAGCTACAAGTATCCTTATTAAGAAAACACTTTTTGAAAATTGTGCTGGGGCTGTTGTTCCTGCTGGCAGCCCTGCAAAGCATGTTTGCCCAGGCGCCTACGCACACCCGTCATTTTACACCGGCCTTAGACCCGAATATCAACGGGTTTTACGAGTACCTGCCCAGGAACTATGCCGCCGATGTAACTACCAAATATCCATTGATTGTATTTTTTCATGGCGTAGGAGAAAGCGGGTCTGTACAAAACAATGCTACCCTTGATAAAGTGTTGAACTGGGGACCTCCTAAACTGATCAACAGCGGTGCCTTTCCCGACAGCTTCTATGTGGGTGGTAAATGGTTTAAATTCATTGTTATTTCTCCGCAGATTAAAGCGGGCCTCGATAATACCACTGTTACCGATACCATACACCCATACACAGTAGATGCCGTTATTGAATATGCAAAGGCTAATTACCGGGTAGATCTTTCCCGAATTTATTTATGTGGCCTGAGTATGGGCGGCGGTGCTACCTGGGACTATGCAGGCAGCAATTCAACCTATGCCTCCAAACTGGCTGCCATTGCCGTGGCCTGTGGCGCCGGTGACCTTACTACCGCAGAAGCAAATGTGCTGGCGGCTGCAAAAATACCTGTAATGGCCACCCATAATAATGGCGACCCTACTGTTGCCATCAGCAGAACAAAGGCCAATATAGCTAACATTAATGCTTATGCGCCGGCAATTATCCCCGCACCAAAAGCAATATATTGGTCTACCGGTACACACAATGTATGGTCAAGAACCTATGAAGATATTACCCCGGGTGTAACCACACAGGGCCTGAGCGGTAACCTGCGCGATACCCTTGGCATCAACGTATACGAATGGATGCTGCAAAACCAGCGCCTGGTAAATACGGCTACAGATATGTATGTAATGGGACAGCCTGCTGGTACCAATGGCGCCACTGCAGACGCGCTGAACAATACTACGGTTACTACCTGCAGCGCAACTTTTACCGACCCGGGTGGCCTGTCAACCGATTATGGCAATAACCAGGATTATACACTCACGTTTAAGTCTGGCAATGGCGGCCCTGTTACCTTTGACTTTGGCACCAGCTTTTCTACCGAGGCCAGCAACGACTATCTTGAAGTGTATGATGGTCCTACAACCGCCAGCAGGTTGTTGTACAAAATGTCAGGCGTGCACAGCGGCGCCAATACAAAAGTTGGACAGTTATCATCTACTGGTAACACGCTTACCTTTCATTTCAAAAGCAATGGCGCTACCACCAGCAGCGGCTGGTCGGCCAGTGTAGTCTGCTCTCCGGCCCAGACCACGGCCAACGGTTGTTCGGGCGGTCTTACCTCGCTCTATGTTTTCAATGAAGATTTTTCACCCGTTGTTCCGCAGGTCAATTATAATATCGGGCCGGCCATTAATGCATCGCTGACCAACTATACGTATCATGCCATACCCGATACCAATAATACCAGCTATATGGTAAATGATGGTGAATATGGTATTGTAACCAATGGGATTTATGGCGGCGCCAAGAAAACGCCCCGTGCCTGGTTAAACTTTACTGACCATACAACCGGCAGCGGGTATATGATGCTGGTAAATGCCAATTACAATCCCGATACGGTATACAAAAAGACATTAACCGGGCTGAAGGCAAATACCACCTATTTTGTAACGGCCTGGGTGCATACAGCCAGCTCAGCGGCTTCTATTGCCAGCTGTGCCAGTGCTACACCTTCATTCGGTAACATTAAAAATGCCAATATCGATTTCAAAATATTCAATGCGGCTGATAGCCTGGTGGCCATCAACTCTACCGGTAATATTCAGCCGGTAGATCCCGACCCTGTGGGCTGGCGCCAGTACAATACCTATTACAGAACGGCAGCAGGTGAAACATCTGTCAAGTTCCAGATATCTAACCGCGCTTCAGGCGGTTGTGGCAACGACTTTGCCATTGATGATATACAAGTGCGGGAATGCCCCAGCAATATTTTAATGATATTGCCGGTAAAACTGGCAGACTTTACTGCTACGGCACAAGACAATAAATACGTTTCCATTGAATGGGTGACCACCGAAGAAACAAATAGTGATTATTTTACGATTCAGCGCAGCAAAGATGGTATTAGCTGGGAAGATGCAGTATCAGTAAAAGCAGGTGGCAACAGTTCTATTACACGTACGTATAATCAATATGATTATAGCCCTTTCAACGGCGTTTCATACTATCGCTTAAAACAGGTGGATGTTAACGGAAAGTTTATCTTTTCAGATGTACGCAAGGTTGCCCTGGCCACACAGGCGGTTGCTGCTGTTGTTACCGCTGCGCCCAATCCTTTTACAGAAAGTATTAGAATTACCACCAGGCTGAGCAAAAGCCAGCCGGTTCAGATTCAATTATGTGATATGTCTGGCAGAATTGTATACACCGCCGCTTACAACGGCATTGCAGGAGTGAATACTTTTTCTATGGATAATATGTCGCGCATCATGAATGGTATCTATACCGTAATCATACAATCAGACGAGCAGGCAGAACGTATCAAGGTGCTTAAACAATAATATGGCTGACCGTTGAATGGCAGCAGCAGGCCATTGGTAGTAGATAAAGAGAAACCGGTCGTTTGAAAAACGACCGGTTTCTCTTTTACAGCACCTCTTTTACTTTCGCTCAGCCATTTGGCTGGCTGTTCCTCTCAATTGAGCCCCCTGAGCATTGCAAATAATCCTTTTAATCCATCCAAATCCACGTTATTTTTGCGCTGATGTATACGTTAAAAAAATCGCTTGGGCAGCATTTCCTGAAAGACGCTGCTGTTTGCCAGCAAATAATAACCGCCCTGGGGCAACAGCCTTTCCGGCAATTGCTGGAAGTGGGCCCCGGCGGCGGGGCGCTTACACAATACCTGTTATTGCTTAAGGAAATCGATTTTAAATGCGTGGAGGTAGATGAGGAAAAGGTGCAGTACCTGCTGCAAACCTGGCCGCAACTGAAAGATAAGATCATACACCAGAGCTTCCTCGAAATGGAAAAACCTTTTGAAGGCCCGTTTACGGTGGTTGGAAATTTTCCCTACAATATTTCATCGCAGATCGTTTTTAAAATACTTGACTGGAAGCCCGCGGTAGAATGTATGATTGGCATGTTTCAAAAAGAAGTAGCCCAACGCATCGTGGCCAGGGAAGGCAGTAAAGTATATGGCGTAATAAGCGTATTGGTGCAGGCTTTTTTTGATACGGCCTACCTTTTTGAAGTGGATGAGCAGGCTTTTACCCCACCGCCAAAAGTAAAGAGTGCCGTAATAAAATTACAGCCTGTTAAGGAATCGTTGAACATGAAAAGCGAAAAGCATTTTTTCCTGTTGGTAAAAACAGCGTTTAACCAGCGTAGAAAAACATTGCGCAATGCCGTGAGGGGTCTTTTTGAACCCTCTGTGCTGGAGGATGCAATCTTCGATAAACGGGCCGAACAACTCAGCATCGAACAGTTTGCTGCGCTTACTTTTAAAATGAGATAAACCCGGAATGATAATATGAGAAAAGTGATTGTAACCGCTAAAACACATGAATACCTGAAAGACAGGCTGGAGAAAAATGGTTTCCAGGTGCTGTACGAGCCCCAGATTACCTATGCACAGCTGGAGAGCATCGTACAAGAAGCAACAGGCCTGATTGTAACCACCCGCCTCCGGATAGACAAAGCGATGATTGACAAAGCGCCCCTGCTGAAATGGATAGGCAGGCTGGGTAGTGGCATGGAATTGATTGACACCGAATATGCAATGCAGCGCGGCATCACCTGCGTCAGCAGTCCTGAAGGGAACCGCAATGCCGTAGCTGAACATGTGCTGGGCATGCTCCTGAACCTGATGAATAAGATGAATAAAAGCATGCAGGAGATCAGGGAAGGGAAATGGATACGGGATGAAAACCGGGGTATTGAATTAACCGGTAAAACGGTGGGTATTGTTGGCTTTGGTAATGCAGGTGCCGCCTTTGCCAGGCTGCTGTCTTCTTTTGATGTAACAGTACTGGCCTACGATAAGTATAAAGACGGCTTTGCGAAAGGCAATATAAAAGAAGCCAACCTGGAACAATTGTGCCGGTATGCAGATGTGATCAGTTTTCATGTGCCGTTAACAGCAGAAACCAGGGCCATGGCAGGGGATGCTTTTTTCAACGCGCTGGAGAAAAAGCCTTTTTTTATCAATGCCTCGCGCGGTAAAGTACATGATACAACTGCCATTATTGAAGCGCTGGAGCAGGGCAAAATTGCCGGGGCTGCACTCGATGTACTCGAAAACGAGCAATTGGACAGCTACTCGCCGGAACAAAAAGCACAGCTGCAATGGCTGCTGCTGCAACCCAACGTACTGGTAACACCCCATATTGCCGGCTATACCTACGAGGCATTTTATAAAATGGCTAAAGTGGTACTGGATAAACTGGCGTTATAACCTGAGACCTGATGTATCAATGGTGAGCGGTGAATCGTGACCGGTTGCGGACGCAATGCGCACGCCTACGGTTATGCCTGAGCCTCACCATTCCTGACTTTTTTTTGGGCGAAATAATTCTTATCTTCGTTTATATGGCAACGCTTCGGTAATCATCCGGGGCGTTGTTATTTTTTTCTGTTCACTAATCAAAGGAGATTTTATGAGTGATGTAATTTATGTGACAAAAGAAACACTGGAGCAGCTGAAGGCAGAGTTGCAGCGCATGAAAACGGTAGATCGTCCTGCTGCGTCAAAAGCCATTGCAGAGGCCCGGGAAAAAGGGGATTTAAAAGAAAATGCTGAATATGATGCGGCCAAAGAAGCGCAGGGCTTGCTGGAAGCCCGGCTTAAAAAAATGGAAAGCGACCTGGCCAATGTACGGATAGTTGAACCAAATGATATTGATACCAGCAAGGTAAGCATTCTAACAAAAGTCGGGTTAACCAACCTGAACACAAAAAAGCAGGTCACTTACCAGATAGTATCTGAAAAAGAAGCTGATTTAAAACTGGGTAAGATCTCCGTTACTTCACCCATCGGCAAATCTTTGTTGGGCAAAGCCATTGGCGAAGTGGTGGAAGTACAGGTGCCTGCAGGAACACTCAAATTCAAAGTAGAAAATATATCTGCTTAACACAGCCTGAACTGAATATTTTTGCCGGAACCATTTCCGGCTTTTTTGTGCACCGTCATGAGCCGGCAGGTTGTTTTCAGCATCCGCTGTTTCATGCTTATTTTTATAGTATGACGATATTTTCAAAAATTATTGCAGGCCAGGTACCTTCTTTTAAAATTGCGGAAGACGAGCTGTTCTACGCTTTTCTTGATATTGCGCCGCTGCGTGAAGGCCATACCCTGGTGATACCTAAAACGGAAACGGATAAATTTTTTGACGTACCGGATGAATACCTGGCACGTATCCTGCTGTTTTCAAAGCCTATTGCGCATGCCATCGAAAAAGCATTCCAATGCAACCGTTGCGGCTTATCTGTTATCGGACTTGAAGTACCGCACGCTCATTTACACCTGGTGCCCATTGATTCAATAGATGACCTGGACTTTAAAAAAGCCAAGCTGAAACCCACCCCGGGAGAACTGAAGAAAACACAGGAAAAAATACTGGCACAATTATGATCTGATTTGACATCAACGGACAAAGTTCATTTTGGCAAATTTTATAAAAGCTTTGCTGATGCCATCATTCTCCGCTCCCTGGCGCTGTATAAAATAGAAATCCCGTACAATATGCAGCTGATCGATCTTTACGGTAACCAGTTCGCCATCCCTCAATTCTTTCAGCAAGGCACGCCTGGGCAGGAAACCAAGGCAATTGTCTTCCTTTAAAAAGTTCTTCAGCGCTTCCGTACCGGCCAGGCGTATACCTACATGCAGTTCAGATAGCTTGAACCGGTGCTTTTGCAGGCTGGCTTTTAAGGCCGCCAGCGTACCCGATCCCTGTTCTCGCAATGCCACGGGCAATTGCCGCAGATCCTGTATGGTAATGGGCTGTTTTTTGGCAATGGGACTTTTGGCCGAACAGACAGCAATGACCTCGTCTGTCATAAAAGGCTGGTAACTAATTGCATTAATTTTCCTGTTGCCTTCCACAATGCCCACATCAATATCATTGTTCAACAGGGCCTGCACAATGGTAT
>CAXTMV010000185.1:0-4350 GCA_964245425.1 uncultured Flavihumibacter sp.
TTACTGCAGTCATAATATCATTACCAATGGAGAAGAGTAAAATTTTAATTATTACAGGCATGCACCGGTCTGGTACCTCGGTGGTAACGCAATGGTTAAGACAATGCGGACTGGAAACCGGTAATGAACAGCGGGAAACAGTAGCGCCTGGCCATTACCGGCATTTCGAAGATGCGGATTTTATGGACGCGCATAAAGCTATTTTAAAAAGCCATCGGATGCCCGAGAGCGGCTTTACCACTGCTCCCCTGCAGGCCCTTTCTTACCATGAAAAAGATCGGCTCAAAGACATCATCTTCTATAAAAACAGGTTTAACAGGCAATGGGGTTGGAAAGATCCGCGCACATGCCTCTTTCTTGATACCTATCGGGAGCTGGCGCCTGATGCATTCTATTTTGTGATCTGGAGAGGCTACCAGTCTGTTACCTGTTCTTTGTTAAACCAGCTGTATAAGGAATCGGAAAAAAAATATATGTCGCGTACCGGAATTGGGCCGCTTATCTGGAATGTGTTTTTGAAAAAGAACTACATGAAAAAATTGTGCAGGAAATATTGCGTTTCGTACCTGAAAGTCTGGATAGCGTATTATGGCTCCATCCTTGAACATATCAAGCATCTGCCCGATCATAACTATATCATCACTGAGCATACCGCGCTGCATGAAAACGATCAGCCTGTCTTTAAACGCCTTACCGGTGCCTGGGGCTTTGAACTTCGGTTCAAACAGTTTAAACCTTTGTTCAAGGAAGCATTGCTGAACACCTCTTTTAATATAGATGCGTATATCAAAGATGCCGCATTGATAGTGCAGGCGAAGCATATTGAAAATGAGTTGCTCAGGCTGGCGGTCATCAATAGCCGCCATTATGCCCCGGTGGCGGTGTAGCGGCTTTTTTTCACGCCCGGACAGAAAAGCAGCTTTGCTTCTTTTTCCATTGCGGTCTTTGCGTAAAAAAATTACCTGGCTCCAAAAAAAGTTGTTTTGTTTTTTACCAGTTGCCTGATGGCCGCCAGCTGCGAAAAAAGTACAACGGGTACAACAAAGGCCGGCAGCCAGACAAAAGGAAAATAGAGTATGGCCCGGTTGGGCTGGTCGAATGCCAATTGCTGGAAAGGGAATGGTGCAGACAGCAACGCCGTTACGAAAATATTCAGCAGGAGCGCCAGGCAAATGACATTCCACAGCAGGAGCCATTTTGCAGACCATTGTCTTTTTATAAAGGTAAAATAATAGACAACAGGGGCAGTAAGTCCGGACAGCAGATCAAAATTGTGCCCCTCAAAAGTCATGATACCAGGAACCTGCCGATGGAGGTAGAGCAATAGCAGTACTATTTCTACCGGTATGCGTATGATGTGGAGGAGGGTCATTGCTCTTATGTCCAGGGTATCAATCCATTGCCTGCCGCGGGGCAATGCAAAAAGGATCAGCGTTAACAGCAGCGGCGGTACAACGGCCAGTAAAAAAGGCGGTGGTACAGCGTTTGTTTTGCTATACAGGCTGGTATGGCTAATCAATAATTGCAATAGCAACCACATACTGATTACCAGCGCTGCTCTTATTCTTTGCCGGGTGGCCCTTATAAAAAGCCATGCAGTCAGCAGGGTAGTAAGAAAGAAGATGCTGGCTATGTAAGACGGTAAATTTTCCATTTTGTATTTGTTTATACAAAGGAAGTTGATCCGGCGGCGTGTTGGCTTGCCATATGGCAAGTTCCATGCAGGCTTATGTTTTTTTAGAGAAGGAAGCGCGTATACGGCTTAGGGAAGTATCCGTAATGCCCAGGTAAGAAGCAATGTTTTTTAACGGGGCGAATTGAAAGATATCGGGTTGAGACAGGATCAGTTTGGCGTATCGTTCTTCTGCAGTTTCCTGTAGTGTGGCCAGCATCCGTTGCTTCAGGTCTGCATAGGCATTCACCAATACCGCCCGCCCAAATTCCCTGAAAGGCGGAAGCGCGTGAAAAGCCGTTTGTAAATCTGTGAAACTGATATACCAGGTATTGCAGGGAGCAAGTGCCTGTATAGATTCGCGCGAAGGGACCTGCTTAAAGAAGGAGAACAGTTCACAAACCACCTGGCCGCCTGCGTAAAATGCCGTGGTAACATCATTGCCCTGCAAGTCGGTCGTATAAGCCCGGGCAATTCCGTCAATCATTACATAATAGGTGTTGCATACCTTTTTTTCTTTTTGCAACCATTCATGCCGGGTGAATTCCCTGGCAGTAAAATAACCGGCGACCTGCGACGCCTCTGCAGCAGGCATGGATATCATGTGCCGGATAAATGCAATTAATTTTTCTTTGTCGTTCTCCATGCCCAGGGCTTTGCTGCAGCTGCAGCCACCTGAAGATACGTGTTTAAGAGGGTCTGCAAGCAGGATAGGCAGTTTACGCCATTGTTTGAATTACGCCATTGATGTATTCTGCCGGGCGATCAGCCTCGTATTCCGGGAAATTTTTCTTTACAAAAAGTATAAAACTGGCAGATACTTTTTCCTGCAACCACTGGTAAACGGATAATACCGGCAAAGGGTTTTTGATCTCCTGCCGGAAGAAGCTGATCAATGGAATATACGGAGGTGCTTTTTCAACGGCTGCCCGCAACAGTTTTTTGTATACTTCCTGCTGTAAAGATTTTTCCAGGTTGGTTAATATAAATTCACTGGTATGGTTGGCTCCGTCATTTTTAATAAAAAGAGCATACGCCGGCAGTTTTTCTGCATAAAAAAAATCAACCATAAAATTTTTGAAGCCTTCATCCAGTTCGTGCAGTATGTCCCGGCAAAGAAACGCGTATTCCTGCCTTACCGGTTCAAGTGAATGCTGGTTACCGTCTTTGTTCAATATATACTGTATCAGGTCTTCTTCACAGGCAATTATATTTTCAATCGATATTGTTTTGTGGTTGTACAGAACTTCCTGCAGGTATTTGTTTTGCTGCATCATGCCAAAAAAATAACTTTTCAGGTAAACCGTTCGGGATCCTGAAGTCAGCCTAATCTGCAGGGGATAGGTTTCTGTGTTAAAGACCATCACCTTCTTTTTTACCCGCTCGAACAGGAAAACCTTATAGGTTATTTTTTGTGTTTTGATCATTTTTTCTTTTATCTGTTAGCTGTTGGCTACAGGTTGTGAATCGTCAATTGTGCGGTTCACAGCCTGTAGCGCATAGCTGCTTTCTAGTCCATGGTCTTACCCAATTTGCGGTAGCCGGCAAAAAAGAAAAGCGGGAATACGAGCAACGTGAGTATTGTAGCGGTTATCAATCCCCCGATTACAACAATGGCGAGGGGCTTGGATGTTTCAGAACCAATACCGTTCGACAGGGCTGCTGGCAATAACCCGATGGCGGCCATCAATGCCGTCATTACTACAGGCCGAACCCTGCTGGCCACCCCGTTTTTAATGGCATTTTCCAGTGTATGCGTATTAAACTCATGCTTCTTCACGCCTTGCAGGTTCTTTTTAAATACCGAAATAAGGATCACCCCATTCTGGATGCAGATCCCAAACAAGGCAATAAAACCAATACCGGCCGAAATACTGAAATTGGTGCCGGTGATCAGCAGGGCGGCAATGCCGCCGATAATGGCAAAGGGTACGTTCATCAATACCATACCGGCGTCTTTTATATCGCCAAACATGATAAAGAGGATCAGGAAGATGATCAATATGCTGATGGGCACTACCTGGCTCAGTCGTTTGGTAGCGCGTTGCTGGTTCTCAAAATCACCCGCCCAGATCATTTCATATCCTTTGTTGAGTTTTACCTGGTTGTCTACCTTGTCCTGCGCTTCTGCGATGGCACTGCCCATGTCCCTGCCGCGAATGGAGAACTTAACGGCAGAATAGCGGCGGTTCTCGTCCCTGAAAATGAGACTGGGCCCTGTGAGCGTTTCTATGCTGGGGATGTTTTTGATCGGTACTTTGGCGCCGCGCAGGGTGGGTACCATCAGGTTGCTGATGGCATCGCCATTGTTACGGTAATTTTCCAGGTACCGAAGTCTTAGCTGGAACCTTCTTTCGCCCTCATAGATTTGGGTAACGGCCTTTCCGCCGATGGCCATTTCAATAACGGCATTGGCATCGGCAGTTGTTACGCCGTACAGGGCCATCTTATTCTGATCCAGATCAATCCGCATTTCCGGCTGACCGATATTTTTGATAACGCCCAGGTCTTCGATGCCTTTAATACCCTTCATAACATCATATACCTCGTTCGCCTTTTTTTCTGTGTAGGTAAGGGTATCGCCATATATTTTTACGCACAAAGAACCTTTTACGCCAGACACGGCTTCTTCCACGTTGTCAGAAATGGGTTGAGAAAAGTTAAGATCGATGCCGGGG
>CAXTMV010000185.1:4360-11826 GCA_964245425.1 uncultured Flavihumibacter sp.
TCTATATTGTAAAAGCCGGTGGCATCTGTACCGTCATTGGGCCGGCCGGTCTGCGACATTACTTGTTTTACCTCGGGGAAATCCCTGATGATCCGCCTCATTTTATTGGCAATTTCCTTCGAATCGTCGAGCGATACGCTCAGCGGGCAGGTAGCACGTATATAAATGGCACCTTCATCCAGCTCAGGCAGAAATTCGGTACCCAGGAATTTAAAGAAAAACAGCCCTACTACTACCAGGATGCCGGAGATTAATAAAGTAGTTCTTTTAAAACGGTATACCAGGGAAAACATTTTCATGACCCCGTTGGTGATGAAATCCACAAAAGGATTGTGCTTTTCCTTTACATTTTTTTTAAGCAGTAAGCTGCTTAATAGAGGTATCAGCGTTAGGGTTAATATCAGTGCACCCAGCAACGCAAAGCCCAGGGTCCATGCCAGCGGTGAGAACATTTTGCCTTCCACCTTCTGAAAGGAAAAGATGGGCAACAGTCCGGCGATGATGATCAGTTTGGAAAAGAAGATGGCTTTGCCCAGTTCCCCGCTGGTGTTTTTAATCATGCCCAGCTTGGACAGTTTGTTGAATCTTTCCATGCCAATTTCATGTGCCTTACTGTCCAGCAATACAAAGATTCCCTCCACCATCACCACAGCACCGTCAATGATGATACCGAAATCTATCGCTCCCATCGATAATAGATTGGCCGACATGCCTTTTAACGTGAGACAGATAAATGCAAACATCAGTGCCAGCGGAATCACAATGGCCACAATAACAGTGGTGCGCCAGTCTGCCATAAAAAGGAACACGATAACGGTTACAAAGACAATCCCTTCCAGCATATTGTGCAGCACGGTATGGGTGGCAAAATCAATCAGGTCGTCGCGGTTGTAAAAAGTGTTTATTTTTACATCCGATGGTAATATCTTTTCGTTCAGGTAATTGATCTTGGCCTGCACGTGTTTGATAACCTCGCTGGGGTTTTCGCCCTTGCGCATTACAATGATGCCTTCTACTACATCATTCTGGAGGTCGCGGCCCACCTGGCCCAGCCTGGGCAGGTTTGAATTATTCACTTCCGCCACATCTTTCACAAGTATGGGCGTGCCGTTAATATTGTCTACAATGATATTGCCAATCTCTTCAACATTGTTAAGCAGGCCGATACCCCTTACCACGTAAGCCTGCGAATTATCTACAATAACATCGCCTCCCACATTGATATTGCTTTTGGATACGGCATTGTATACATCCAGCGGTGTAATATCGTAAGACGCCAGTTGCTGAGGGTTCACTTTTATCTCGAAGGTTCTTACCTCACCTCCAAAACTAACCACATCGCCTACACCTGCTACGCCTAAAAACTGCCTTTCAATAACCCAGTCCTGCAGAGTTTTTAATTCGCGGGCAGTCTTGGTAGAACTCTGTAAAGTGTAGCGGAAAATTTCACCGGTGGGGCCGGTAGGCGGCTGTACATCGGGGTCGGCGCCATCTGGCAGGGTTACATCGCGCAACAGGTTATTTACCTGCTGCCGGGCAAATGCATCGTCAACATCGTCTTCAAAAATTACCTTTATAACTGATAGTCCGAATACGGTAGTAGACCTTACAGAAGTTCTTCTCTGTACGGGGTTCATGGCTATTTCAACCGGGATGGTCACATATTTTTCCACCTCTTCTGCACTGCGGCCAGGCCACTGCGTTATAATAGTGATTTGGGTATTGGTTACATCGGGAAAGGCCTCGATGGGAATATTTTTAAAAGCAAGTACCCCCCAGATTATAAGAATAAGCGTGGAAAAAAAGATGAACAGCTTATTTTTAAGGGAAAAAGAAATTATTTTCTTGATGAATTTATTCATACCGGTAATTTGAACTATTTAGAGTTTAAAGCCTCGTACAGGAATACCTGCGAATTGGTTACTACCTGGTCGCCTTCATTCAGGCCGGTAACAAATGATTTATCGCCGATTCTTTTGGTTACCTGAACCGGTTTTATGATCAGTTGCTGTTTGTCTTTTTTTACCACTACATATTGCTTGCTATCGTCAAGCACCACGGCTTTGGAAGGGATGGACAACATCCGGCCTTCTGATTTGCCTTTTACATTTATGACAGCAAACATTTCCGGTTTCAGTTCATTGTGCGGGTTGTTCATACTGATGCGCACCTTCATGGTGCGGGAAGCAGGATCCAGCACATCATAAATCTTGTCTATTTTGCCCGGGTAATTCTTGTCGGGTGTAGAGAGCGTATTTACGATTACGTTATCACCGATATGGATCTTGTTGATATCCGATTCATATACGCTGGCAATTACCCAAACGGTGGACAGATCTGCAACAGTGAACAGGCTGGCGCTGTTATCCTGCCTTACTTCAGAATTATTGGTAATGGTTTTTTCAATTACGTTGCCGCTGATGGGTGCTTTCAGCACATAAGTAGCATTGTTACCACCTGTGATGGACGACACCTGTGTAGCCCTGTTCAACTCAGAGCTGGCCTTGTTAAACTCCAGCTTTGCGCTGGTCAGGTCTTTTTCCGTAGCCAGGTTGCTTTTATACAATTCTTCGGTCGATTCGAGGTTTTTCTTTGTAATGTCTACATTAGACTGGGCCAGCGACAGATCGTTGGCTACACCCGCCACCTCTGTACTTTGCAGGATGGCCATGGTTTGTCCTTGTTTTACAAAGTCGCCCAGTTCAACAGAGAGCAATTTTATTTTACCACTTACCAGTGCATATACTTTTGCCTGTTTGCTTTCGTTGGGAATGATCTTTCCGTTCAGTTTAACTGACTCGGCAATATCGTCCATTTCAACAGGTGCGGTCTCCGTGGCATTTACAATGCTGTCCGGAACTGCTTTGTCGTCTTTTTCTACAATGGCCTTGTGTTGTTCGCAGGAAACAGCCATTACCAACAGCAGCAATAGTGACAGGTAGATCTTGATAGCGTTCATTTTTATGTGTTTAGGTATTTTTCTAATTTGTCTTAATAGCCTCTTGTTATGAGAGGGGATAAAGGGGTTATTCAATAATTGATTTGCCAACGGAAAAGTTAACGGCTTCAATGGCCTGCATACGGTCGTTCTGCAGCTGGTTCAGTTGCAGGATATTGTTCTTGTACGATTCAACAAAATCAGTAAAGTCTATCAGGCTGATGTTGCGCTTTAGGAAATTGTCAGTAACGCCATCCATTAAGCGCTGAAACTGGAGCCGAAATCCCGGGTCAAAAGACTGCAGCATTTTGTGGGTGGTCAGCAATTTTACATAAGCTTTCTGCACATCATTCTCTACTGTTTGCCTTTGCAGTTCCAGCTGGGTTTTACTTTGCTCGATGTTTATTTTGGCGGCTTTGATATTACCCTGGTTGCGGTTAAAGAAGGGCAGGTCAATGGCGGCGTTTAAAAAGGATGCGTTGTTGATATAACTGCCGCGTTTATCAAATTCGGCACCCAAGGTTAGATCGGGCACCCGCAGTGCCTTCTGCAATGCATAATTTTGCTGGTTATAAGCAACCGCCACCGTAGCCTGTTTCAGGTCGTACCGGCTGGCATACGCGCTGTCTGTTAAGGCCTGCAGGTTGTATCTGTCGATGGGCGGTACCAGGGATGCACTATCAGCCTCCGGTACATACCAGGTTTTATTGTCCTGTAGCAAAAGTTGTAGTTCTGCTTCGGTATCATTCAGCTGGTTTTGCAGGCCGGTCTGCTCGGCTTTTAAGGAATAGAGCAGTGATTTGATGCGCACGGCATCTTTCAGGGTTACAACACCCCGGGTCTGCAAATCTGTATACGCAGTGTTTAATTTTTCAAGCGTTTGTATCTGGCTGTTATACGCGGTTACGGAATTTTGCAGAAAGTAGAGATCATAAAAATCGCCACGGAGTGTAAACCGTAAGGTCCGCATCAGGTCAAAAAAAGTGTTTTCGGCCTGCTGTGAAGTAATTTCTGCCAGCTTGATTTGTTTGTTGCGTTTGCCAGCCAGTATGATAAGCTGCTGCACGCTAATGCCATACTGGCCGGTAGAACTGCTTACATCCAGCACTTTTTTCTGCTGCTGGTTATACAAGGCTGCAGACATGGAAATGGATGGATTATTATACAAGCGCGCCTGTATAATACCGGCACGGGCAATATCGATATTATATTTTTCAGCCAGGAGCTGAAGGTTCTTTTCAAGGAATTGTTTTTCGGCTTTTTGTATGGTAAAGCGCGTTGTGTCCTGCGCAACGGCAAAGCCCGCAGTGCACACACCTATGCAAAAGAAGAGGGATGTTTGCACAATAGATTTGTAGTTCATTTCAGGTTTATTGGTGAATTAAAATAATAACAGGCAGGTATACACCATGTAGTGCAGCTGCGACAGGCAATCGTTATTAAGTATAGTTAACAGGAAAAATTAAGCCTTCGGTGGCGGAGCAGGTATATCCAGCGTAACCATATGTATTTTTTTTTCTGAAAAAAGGGCGAATGGCTGTCTAGCGGCAGTCTTCAGAAATTTATTCTTCACCGGCGTAAAATCAGGAGCAAAATAATAGTCCACTATTTTAACAAGGTGAAAATTCTGGCCCTGGTCATTGTCTTTGTCTACCGGGTTCTTCTCGTGGTTATTCATGACCACTTCGTCGATGTATTCAACAACTGTATCGATGTCTTTTTCCTGCTGACCCTGTGAATTGAAGATATCCTGTTCAGCCGTCTGCGGAAGAAACATGGACCCATTTACGTGAACCAGTACAACAATGAATATGACCAATTTTCTCAACATATGAGGCCGCAAATATAATTGCTTAATTTTTTCTGTTGGTTATCCGGCTGTTAACGACAGGCAATTGCCTATTTTTTACCATGTTATACGTACAAAAGCAACAGCAGTAAGCGTTAGGTAAACGGTAGTCCGGTTAAAATATTTTTGTTAACAGGCCCGATAACAAAATATAAACATTCTTATTTTGCCGGCTAATGGTTATTGCCTGCCGCCTAAGTGCATTTTCATCGCCTCGCTAAAGTATTACAGGTAATTATTGCAGCAGGCAATCGCCGCTGGCGCCCCTGGCAATGAGACAGACAGAAGGACCACCGTTTACCGGCGGAAGAAGATGTCTGATGGCTGATGGGGGATGCCTGATTTGCCTTCGGCCTTCAGCAATTGGTAAAATGGTTGCCCGCGGCCGGATAAATACCGGTTTTTGTGGATATCCGGATAACACCATGGTTATTATTTTTGCAAAACAGGAAGACCTGTGCTGGTTGAATGGTAAGACAGCTGTGTTCAACAGCAACCAGCCGGCAACAAATCCTTTTTTGACATAAACCGCCATGAAAAGAATCATTTTTCTATTATCCGCTGTCTTCGCTTTTTTGCATGCCGGGGCGCAGGCTTTTGTTAGCAGGGTTCATTTTTCGCCCACGGCCTGCGACAGTGCCGCCAGCCAACAGCCAGGCAGTTTTAAGAAAGTGGCTGATGCAGACGCATTTGACTGGGACAACAGTTTTGTACCGGAACTGAACCGGCGAACCGATCAGTTGCTGTCCGTTATAAAGGAATCCTTTCCCGGAACAAAAGGGTTTGAAGCCTCTTATTTCAGGCTGATGTTTAAATACAACCCTGCTGCCGCCGTACGGCTGTATTGCCTGAACCTGGCTTTTTTTACTTACGGTTGCAAGTATACGGTAGACCCGGTTACAAAGAAATCAATCCCCACCGGTGCATTCGGGGTGCCTTCAGAAACAGGCAACTGGTTGTACCTGTATGTTAACCACCCCGCTGTTTTTTTTATACATGAAGAACAAATGATGTTTGACGGCCAGGCGCATAACGTATATACAACCTATCCTTATATCGGCGAATGGAAAGGCCATGCCGCCTACGGCAGCCCCGAGTTTATGACCGGCGAAGCCTGGTCTACCCAGGGTAATTTTTATGTATTGATTACCCGTAAAAATGAACAATTGTTTACAGCTGTTACGCGCCGGCAATACCTCAATGGCCTCCTGGGTAATTATGAAAGCCAATACCTGGCAGATACCGCTTCCTATGCACAGAGCGAGCTGAACGAAAAAAAGTTGATCAACAAAGAGCAGCAGCAACTGGCAGGCGGTGATAAAACGGCGGCCGTGCGCATTAAAATGGCGGAGGATGATCTGAAAAACACGGAGCAGATAAAGGAATCGGTCCTAAAAAAATACCAGGCGGCCTACCTGGCCCGAAAGAAAAATGTTTCAGACTACCTGGCTGCGGCGCCGGCCGACTCGCTGAACCTGCCGGCCGTGGTTTATTCGCGCAGCGATACGGGTAATTGCAGGGAATGGTTCAATCCGGCAACAAACAGGGGGTCGGCCGCATCCTTTGTTACCGCCAACCATGCGTATTGGCATAAAGGCGTGGATAAAGCCATCCCGCAGGCCATCGTTCTGAAATTCAGGTACCAGATGGGCAGCTGGCAGGGGAATATGCTGAAAAAGCAATTTGCAGAAAATTTTCCGATGGAGAAACTACAGGCGATGCTGGATAGGTAAATAATTGTTTTGAATGTTGAAATTTACATGTTGGTTTATTTGGCAGTAATAGAAAACGGCAGCCTTTGAAGACTGCCGTTTTTATTTTTCGATGCGAAATCAATTCAACATTCAAAATAATAAACTATTCCACTTTCGTGATCTTAAGCACATTGGTGGGCAGGTGCAGGTGTACGGGCGTGCTGCCGGTATTCACCACCGTGTCGCCAGATTTTATAAAGCCGCGTTCTTTCAGTATTTCTATCTGATCTTCGATGATTTCATCGAGGCTGTCTTCTTCTGCATAATGAAATGCGCGCACGCCCCAGCTCAGGCTTAACTGGTTGATCAGGCTTTTCTCCTTGCTGAAAATATGGAGGGGGGCTTTGGGCCGGTAGCTGCTTAAAATAAATGCGGTATAGCCGCTTTCCGTCATGCCGATAATGGCATCCGCGTTTACATCCCTGGCTATTTTACAGGCATTGTAGCAGATGGCATCGCTTAAGAAAGAAGGGGAGTGCTGTTGGGGCTTCAGGTCGTCTTCACGGTTGTAACGGTATTCGGTATTCTCTACTTCCATGATTATTTTGCGCATGGTTTCTACTACCAGTGCAGGATGGTTGCCGGCAGCGGTTTCGCCACTCAGCATCACCGCATCGGCGCCTTCCAGTACGGCGTTGGCTACATCGGTTATTTCACTGCGGTTGGGTTTGGTGCGCTCTATCATGCTTTCCATCATCTGCGTGGCAACAATAACGGGCTTTCCACGGTGCAGGCATTTGCGTACCAGCTGGCGCTGGATCAGCGGTATCTGTTCTACCGGCAGTTCCACGCCCAAATCGCCGCGGGCCACCATGATGGCATCGCTTTCCACAATAATATCGCGGATATTCACCAGGGCTTCAGGCTTTTCTATTTTGGCAATGATCTTGGTCTTGCTTTTCTTTTCATCCAGTTTGCTGCGCAG
>CAXTMV010000186.1:0-6768 GCA_964245425.1 uncultured Flavihumibacter sp.
TGTATTTTCTTTAACCCTGCGGTTTGTTTTATTAGTACCCTCCCTGCCCGGATGAATGCGTGCATGATATTTATATTTTGAGAGCTATCCGGCATTCAAACCAACAGACATCTTAAAAATACAAAAACCCCAAATCAGAAATTCTGTTTAGCTAAGCTTATTAATTTAAAAAACACGCACCATGGAAGAATTAAAAGCCCTTCTGCCCAAAACCCAGGAAGATTATTTACAAACCAGGGTACTCAGCCAAATCGATTGGTTCGACAGAAAAAGCGGTCTTAATAAAAAATGGTTTTTGAGCCTTAAAATATGCGAGATTATACTGGCTCTTTTTATTCCCTTTCTTAGCGGCTACATCAATAAGGGCAATGATACCATACAGGTAGTGGTGGGCATCACGGGCATTGTGGTGGCGGCCATTGCAGGCCTCATCACATTGGTAAAATTCCAGGAAAACTGGGTAGAATACCGGGCAGTAGGAGAATCGTTAAAACTGGAAAAATTTCTTTATTTATCGAATGCGGGTCCGTATGCGAAAACGACAGCGGCCTATCCCCTCTTTGTAGAACGGTTTGAAAGCCTGATTGCCGCCTCCAACCAGAAATGGGTCAATTACAGTTCAAAAAAAGAAATGGAAGAAAAATAGCCTTTAAAAGTTAAGGTGGGTCGCCCTTTTTGGGCGGCTCACCTTTTATAGAAGAGATGTTTTATCATTTTAAATATTTCCATATCAAATAGGTTGCCTATAAAAATTCATTTACCTACATCCGTTTCAGCATAGCGGTTATTTAAATAGTCTAACCTGTCAGCTGCTGGCTTTGCCATATGGAAGGTACCGCAACATCGCATTTTTATACATTATAATTACGGTGCGGAGAACTTTGTTAGGAAGTGAAGGTGAGCCGCCCAAAAAGGGCGACCCACCTTTCATTGAGCCGCCCAAAAAGGACGACCCACCTTTATCGTTGAGCTGGCCAACAAAGGGCGAGCCACCTTCATCTTTCTAAAATCCCCTCCCTCCTGCCGGTGGGGCAACAAAGGCTTTGCGGGGTAGCTTATCATCGCGCATGGCAGCGTTGTAAACAAAAGACGCCACAATGGTAGCTGCCTGCATCAGGTCGGCAGATTGCAGGTGGTCGTAAGAATCCATATTACTGTGGTGGGTGCGGGTATTGTATTCAATGGCATCCTGTATGAACTGGAAGCCTGCCAGGCCGATGGCATCAAAAGAAAGATGGTCCGTTCCGCCGGTATTCTCCAGCGTAAGGGTTGAAGCGCCCAGGTCATTGAAAGGTTTCAGCCATTGGGCAAAAATCGGACTCACGGCTTCATTACCCTGTGTATATACACCGCGGATTTTACCGCTTCCATTATCAAGGTTGAAATAGGCCGCCAGCTTATCGCCGGCTGCATTGTATTTTCGGGTAGCCGTATCCGTGAAATGATTTTTAACATAATTCCGCGATCCGATCAGCCCTTCCTCTTCAGCGCTCCATAACGCAATACGGATGGTCCGCCGCGGTTTCACGCCCAAAGTCTTTAGAATGCGGATGGCCTCCATCATTACCGCACAACCGGCGGCATTATCGGTGGCACCCATGGCCCCATGCCAGGAGTCGAGGTGGCCGCCGATCATCACCAGTTCATCCTTTATTTTTTTATCGGTCCCTTTTATCTCCGCCACCACGTTATAACCGGTAGAATCGGTAGAAAATTTTGATTGAACCTCTACATCCATTTTTACCGGTATGCCTGCTTTGGCCAACCGGTACAAGGTCATATAGTCTTCAAATGTAAGGGTGATGTCGAGGAAATTTTCCGGCGCATTCACGGCATAAGCGCCACCGCCCTGTACAAACACCGTTCCGTCGAATCCCCGGGTAGAAGTGGTCAGAATAGCAAGGGCACCTTCTTTTTTAGCCATTTCTTTGATCCGGTTTAACTGTGCTGCGGCAGCAAATGCGCCACCACCGCGTCCTCCCCTTGCGCCGCCCCGGCGGCTGGTATCGCGGGGTGCCGGCTGAAAAGCTGCCATCTTAGTTAAACTGGTATCTGCATACCGGCTCGCATCGGGTGCATAACTTGGCTTCAGTGTATCTGTCTGCGGTGTCAGAATGATTTTTCCTTTCAGCTTGCCACTGAATGCCAGCAATTCTGCTGAATCCTTGGCCGTTACAATAATGATATCGGCACTTTGTAAACCGCCGGTACCGCTGGTCCATGATTTGGGCAGGCCAATCAGGGTTTTATAATAAGGCGCCGTCATGGCAATATATGATTTCTGTAATTCCCATCCTTTGCCAAAAGTACCCCAGGGCTCCAGCGCTGCATTCTCAAGTCCCCAGTCTTTCAACGTGTTTTTTGCCCAGTTGGCTGCCCTGAAAAAGCCCGGCGAATTCATGAGCCGTGGACCACTGGCATCGGTTAAGTGAAAAGCGATATCCATTACACCCGAATGTGCCAGGCCTTCTGCCCGGATTTTGGCAATCATGGCCGTATCCAGTTTTTCCTGGGCCAGGGCACCCATCGCATAAAAACCCATTCCCAATAAGACAATTAGTTTTCTCATGATATATTATTTGGTTAATGAAGGAAACTACGGATTTCCGTTAATATGGCAAGCGTCCATTTGATGAATACTATCCCGCAGGGACAACAGGTGCAAGGCAGGCAGGGACAAAGATAGGGTCCGCCATCATTTTCCTACCGTTATAAACAAATCAACCTAATTAAAACTCTTTTAATCCGGCTGTGTTATGGATAATGTACACATAACAGGCTGGCCAATTTTGCGGCAGTACATTTGTACACAATTAAAAAATCTTAGAATGGAAATCAACAACCAATCAGGCATGCCATACAAGACGCTGGGCGAAACCGGCCTGCTGGTATCAACACTTTGTTTCGGTACCATGACCTTTCATGGCGGCAGTGGACGTTTCAAAGCCATCGGGCAGGTAGATCAGCAAGGGGCCGATGAACTGGTAAAAGGGTCCGTTGAAGCCGGTATCAATTTCTTTGATACGGCCGATGTGTATTCGGAAGGCGAGAGTGAAAAAACACTGGCCACTTCATTAAAGAACCTCGGCATTGCACGCAAGGATGTGGTAATTGCCACCAAGGCATTTGGACGTGTAGGGCCCGGCCGCAACGATATGGGCGCATCCAGGGGGCATATCATGGATGCCGTAGAACAGAGCCTGCGCAGGTTAAAGACCGATCATATAGACCTGTACCAGATCCATGGCAATGATTCCATTACCCCGGTAGAAGAAACCATTCGGGCGATGGACGACCTGGTCCGGTCCGGCAAAGTGCGCTATATCGGTGTATCGAACTGGGAAGCCTGGAAGATTGCCAAAGCACTGGCCATCGCAAATTCGAAAGGACAGGCCCGGTTCGATTCATTGCAGGCATATTATTCTATTGCTGGTCGCGACCTGGAACGTGAACTGGTGCCGATGCTGCAATCGGAAAAGACCGGCTTACTGGTCTGGAGCCCGCTGGCAGGAGGATTATTATCGGGAAAATTCAGCCGCGACAACCAAAAACCGGAAGGTTCGCGCCGGTCTGAATTTGATTTTCCGTTGGTAGATAAAGAACGCACCTGGAAAATTCTGGATGCCATGAAACCCATTGCCGCTGCGCATGGCTGCAGCGCAGCCCGGATATCACTGGCCTGGCTACTGGCCAAACCGGTGGTTACTTCCATCATCATCGGCGCAAAAAGGCTGGAACAACTGCAGGATAATATCGCAGCTGTACAGGTAAAACTGACGGCCGAAGAAATGACGATATTGGATGAAGTAAGTGCGTTACCGCCGGAATACCCCGGCTGGATGTTGCAATTCCAGAATGCCGAGCGCCTGGGGCCCATCCAACGTTAACCCAATCATCATCAAACCACCACCACGCATAACCGTTACCGCGTACAGTATGAAATACGATATCATTATTATGGGCGCAGGCGCGGCAGGGTTGATAGCCATGAAACAATTGCTGGAAGCAGGTTATGCTGTTTGCCTGCTGGAGGCGGCTGCCATGGCTGGTGGTCGTATGGCAACCGTTCATGAAGCAGGATTTTCCGCCCCGGTGGAAACAGGCGCGGAATTTATACATGGCGACTTGCCCCTGACCTTGTCGTTATTACAGCAGGCGCATATTAAGTACCTGCCGGTGGAAGGTAAAATGATGGCCATGCAGAACGGCCGGCTTAAAAAGAACCAGTCGCACGATAAGCACTGGCCGCTTTTTCTGCGGCAGCTAAAAGCTTTACAAACGAATGCCAGTATTGCTGATGTATTGACGACCTATTTTTCTGCAGAAAAATATGCATCGCTGCGACAAGCGGTGCAAAATTATGCGGAAGGCTATGACCTGGCCGATATAAACAAGGCCTCTGCCATGGCTGCAAGCCGCGAATGGGGCAACGAGGACGGTGGTACCTACCGCCTTCCAGGCGGATACGGTGAACTGGTTGATTTTTTATTGTTGCAATGTAAACGACAGCATGGAACCATTCATTTCAACAGCCGCGTGGTAAATGTTCAGCATCAGCCAGGGTCCGTTACCGTTAGTACCAGCAAAGATCAGGTCTATACCGGTAGTTTATTGCTGGTGACTGTTTCAGCGGGTGTATTGCAGGCCGGCGAGCCGGTATTTGTGCCCGCGCTGGACGATCAGTACCGGCAAGCCATACAGCAACTGGGTTTCGGCGATGTAATAAAAATATTGCTACAGTTCCGCTCTGATTTCTGGACAAGTTACGCGGCTGATATTGGTTTTCTGCTAAGCGACGAACCCATCAGAACCTGGTGGACCCAATTGCCCGAAGAGAAAAATTTGCTAACGGGCTGGTTGGGCGGTCCGGCGGCCACGGTACGATCGGGTGAAACAGAAAGGGTGTTGCTGCAAATGGCGCTGCAGTCATTGTCGGCCATCTTTAACCTGCCAGTGCAAGAACTAACGGCGCAATTACTGCAGCATAAAATAAGCTGCTGGAAAAACCATCCCTATGTGAAAGGCGGCTATAGCTATATCACAACGGGTTCGGCTGCTGCAAAAGAAATACTCTCCCATCCCCTGCACCATACTATTTTTTTTGCGGGAGAAGCCTGCTATCGCGGAAAATCGCAGGGAACAGTAGAAGCGGCACTGCAAAGCGGGTTGGAAACGGCCAACGAGATAAAGAAGCATCTTGTTTCTTGAGGCCATTAGTGTTCAGACGGGAGACGCTAAGTACTAGATACGCCCGGCATCGCATGCCGTGATTCCTGCCGCCTGGCTTCTGACGACCCAGATCTCTCACGTCGCAGTTTTTGTACAAAATTTTCCTCATAACACCTTGTGGTTAACACTACGATACCCTTCCCCTGTTTGTATTTGGTGGTATGGTTTCTGTACCCTACCTGGTATTCATCATTTTAAATAACAGTGATATGAAAACAATTCAGTTCAATGATAGCAAGACAGGAGAAGCAATCAGCCTTGCCTATTCCGATTACGGCAAAGGACAGCCCGTCATCTTTATTCATGGATGGCCTTCCAGCCGCGAAATGTGGGAATACCAGCTGGCAGACACCGTAAATGCGGGCTACCGTGTTATCAAATATGATCGCCGCGGTTTTGGTAAAAGCAGTAAGCCCTGGACGGGTTATGATTATGATACCCTGGCCGCCGACCTGCACCAATTGATAGAACAGCTGAACCTGCAAAAAGTGATCCTGGTGGGTTTCTCCATGGGTGGCGGAGAAGTAGTTCGTTATATAGCCAATTACGGAGAAGAGAAAATTGAGCGGATCGCTTTGTTAAGCAGCATCATTCCCTATTTGCTGAAAACAAAAGACAACCCGGAAGGCGTTGATAAAAAAGTATTTGATGACATGGCCGAGGGCATCAAAAATGATCGCATCGGCTTCCTGGATGATTTCGGAAAAATGTTTTTTGGTGTGGGCTTCCTGAGTAAACCACTCAGCACCCCCCTGCTGAATTATTATCATCACCTCACCACCGTTGCCACGCAGCAGGCTACACTTGAATGTGCAAAGAGTTTTTCAACGACTGATTTCAGGAATGATGTGTCAAAGATCACCGTACCTACGTTGATTGTGCATGGGGACAGCGATAAGGTAGTGCCTTTTGAAGCCAGCAGCAAACGCACGGCAGAAATGATACCCGACGCGGAATTGATCATTTACCAGGATGGCCCGCACGGTATATTCTATACCCACCGCGAGTTATTGAATAAAGATTTACTGAATTTCTTTGCCGGAAAAAAACATGTACAGCCGGTTCGCGAAACTGTGATGCCGACGCCGTTTTAAAATGAACAGGCACATTCCAAAGTACAAAATCAAAAATCTTTGATTTTTACTTTGGAATGTTTTATTACATTAAATATTCCTTTTATTCATTTCCTGTACTGCATAATTGCAGGCCCTTGCTGTAAGCGCCATATAGGTAATGCTGGGGTTAAGGCAGGAGCTGGAAGTCATGCAGGAACCATCTGTAATAAATACATTTGGCACTTCGTGTAATTGATTAAAAGCGTTCAGCACCGCGGTTTTTGGATCCCGGCCCATGCGCGCGGCACCCATCTCGTGATTGGCAATGCCCGGGGCAGAAATAGCGGCATTTACCTCTATGTTCTTGTAGCCAGCTGTTTCCAGCATTTCTTTACCGGTCTTCACCATATCCTGGTGCATGGCATTTTCATTTTCGCGGAAGTGGCAATCAATGGTGACCATTGGCCGGCCCCAGGGATCTTTT
>CAXTMV010000186.1:6778-11742 GCA_964245425.1 uncultured Flavihumibacter sp.
TTTATCATGATTGAGCGTAAAGCGGTTATCGGCATAGGGCAGGCATTCGCCATACGAATACAAGCCAATTTTCCAGGGGCCGGGCTCCGTAAGGGCTTCTTTATAGGAGGCGCCGATAGAACTGTCCGGCACCGGTTTGCCACGGTTAGCGCTTACACCATAATGGTAGCCTCGTATAAAATCGGGCGACTGCTCCTGTATGTTCTTAAAACGCGGTATGTACAATGGATTGGGCCGCCGGCCGAAATAATATTTGTCTTCATACCCTTCAACAGCCGCTGTAACAGCCACACCTTTATGGTGGTCCATTAGGTTGCGCCCCACCTGGTCGCTGCCGTTTCCCAGCCCGTTGGGAAAACGGGCAGATACCGATTGAAGAAGGATCGCCGCCGTTGCTACGGTAGAGGCATTCAGGAAGAGAAGGCTTGCATAGAAGACTTCTGTTTGCTTTGTTTCGGTATCAATGATTTCTACACCGGTCGCCTTTTTTTTATGTTCATCGTATAGCACGGTATTCACCAGTGAATGCGGGCGGATGGTAAGATTGCCGGTTGCATGTGCCGCCGGCAGTGTGCTGGCATTGGTGCTGAAATAGGCGCCATAGGGGCATCCGCGGTGGCAGAGATCCCTTGCCTGGCATTGGCCGCGGCCTTTTACCGGCTGTGTAAGATTGGCCGTGCGTCCTATGATTACTTTTCTGTCAGCATATTTTGCTTCCAGCCGGTGCTTGAAGTCCGTTTCCACGCAGTTCATTTCAAAGGGCGGCTGAAATTCTCCATCGGGTAAACTGGCAATGCCATCCCGGTTGCCGCTAACGCCCACAAATCGTTCTACATAACTGTACCAGGGTGCAATGTCTTTATAGCGGATCGGCCAGTCGATGCCATGTCCGTCTTTGGCATTTGCCTCAAATTCCAGGTCGCTCCAGCGGTAACAGGCGCGGCCCCAGAGCAGGGAGCGGCCGCCTACTATATCGCCTCTTATCCAATCAAAGCGGTTAATCTCATCGTATGGATTTTCCTTATCGTTGATATAAAAATGCTTGTTGTCTTCCTTATAAGAAAAATGCCTTGCCTGTATGGCGTGCTCCGCTTTATCGGATTTGCTGAGAGTGAAACGGTGCGGAAAATCCCAGGGGCTTTTTGTAGCAGTGGGATAATTGGGATGCTGTACGTTTTGTCCTCTTTCAAGCAGCAGCACTTTTAAACCTTTTTCACAAAGTTCTTTTGCGGCCCATCCACCACTGATGCCGGAGCCAACTACAATGGCGTCGTATGTATTTTGTCTTGCTGCTTTATTATTGATGTATAGCGTATCGCCTGGCATGCATGTATTTATTTGTATGATGTTACAACAAACAAATGTAAGGTGATTTCGGGTGGGAGGGATCACTAATGTCCGGGTAAACTTTTAATAGATCGGCCCAGGGCCGGCCGGGCGCCCGCAGCCTTTTCGATGCTGCGTTTTGCTTTGAGGAGGTAATGCAGCATTGTCAAGTATGTCAGCCGACACATTAACAAATATACTATTTGTTGCTAAACCGAAGATTCAGCAACGCCCGTAAAAAAATATACTATTTGTTGCTAAATCGAGGCATCTCAAAGGTCGCTGGTGTCGATTTTGTCGACAACCGGGTACCGTATTTAATAATCGCTGAAACCCTTTGTTGCACCTGCCTATTATTGAAAAAAATTATTCTTACCCGGACAACAGTAATGGAAGGATGTTGAGATTTCGCCAGCTTCGTTACCTGGCTGCTGTCTCACCGGCCACGCCGGGCAAATGCTGCCATCGCCTTTGGATAATCTGCCAGTGCCAGCTTCGGTTCAGCGATCTCGGGGTGCCACATTTTTTCCCACTCAAAGCTATAGAATCCCTTGTAACCGCCTTTTTGCAAGAGACGGATGGCTTCAAATATGGGCACTTCTCCCTTACCCAGGAATACATAATGCGCTTCACCGTTCACCAGTTTCGCATCTTTTATATGCGCATGGCGGATATACGGCTTCAGCGCTGCATACACCTGCGCCGGCGGTTCTTTGGTGATGGTCCACATATTACAGATATCCCATACCAAACCGGTTTGCGGATGGTTAACAGCTTGTATAACGGTTAAGATATCGGCCATATGCACCAGGTCGCCATGGGTTTCCATCAGCACCTGCACACCGCTGCCCTCTGCATGGGCACCCAACTCCTGCAGGCCTTGCGTTATCAGTTCCAGTGTGGCTTGTTTCTCCTGGTCTTTGGGCAGGTTATTGGGAAATACCCTGATAAACGGGCAGTGAAGCTGCTGCGCCAGGTCGATAAACCGCCGGGCTTCGTCCAGGTTTTCCTTTCTTTTTGCTGCGTCGGCTATATGAAGGTTGCAGGAAGCCCCCAGGTTAACAAATTGAAGCCCTTTTTCTTTCATACGGCTACGGGTAGCCGCTATATTTCCCGGGCTATTGAACGCTTCACATTTGCTGAGATCCATTTGCCGGAGCAGGCCCCGTAATTCAATGCCCTGGTAACCGTGCAAGCTGGCAAAATCAATGATTTGCTGAAAAGTCCAGTCGGGGCATCCCAATGTTGAAAAAGACAGTAAGCCCGGTGACCGGTTTACAACCAGGCCATGTTCCGACAAAACCGTTGCCAGCAGCGCGGCAGCACTCTGTTGCAAAAATGTCTTACGGTTGATGGCTTGCATGGGATTTGTTTGTCGATTTTCTTGGCACAGCAATAGCAGCGCAAACAGCGGTCTGCGACCCTCTCCGTTTGCGCTGCGATAATTTTTGCGTGTTGCACGCGCCTTTTCCCTTTGTCTCCTAGTTCGACTCCGTATATTTTTTAAAATTATCTAGGATGCTTTGCCAGCCCATCTGCTGCATCGCTATCGGGTTCTGTGATTCGGCTTCAAAACTTTCCGTTATGCCGGTGCTTTCTCCTTCGCCGGAAAAGCGAATGCTCACTTTTCTGCCATCACCCATCGTGTAGGCAATGTATTCGTTGGTGTCAACAGCATCATAGACGCCGCCAAAATCAAAACCAAAGCTGCCATCTTTTGCTTCCATCCTCGATGAAAAATGGCCGCCCTTGCGCAAATCATTTTCTGCATGCGGCGTATGCCAGTCTTCAGAAGCATTGTTCCAACGGATAATATGTTCAGGTTTGGTCCAGTATTCCCAGACTTTTGCTACGGGCGCCTGTACGGTATTTGCTACTGTAATCACTGTTTTTTCCTGTGTTGCCATCTTCGTGTTTTTTATTTATCAATTGCTTTTACAACACAAAATTCCGGAGAAATTGCCAGACCTATGCGGTATCAAAACGAAATTAAGCGGGTTGTTTGCGACAAACTTAAATGAGTAGACCCTCTACCGCATCCTGTTTATTCGTTACAATGCTGCCCGAATATGGTTAATGGAAATAAGATACCGGTATGGTTCTCCACAGATCGTGCGAAAGATGCCCGACCAGTATCTCATATACCAGGTACACCGGCCAGAAAATATAGTGCAGGATAAGATAAAAAAACGAATGGTTATAATGCCAGCTGATGAGCAGGGTGTAGATACCCAACAGGAAATACAAGAGGCCACCGCTTCTGCTATTCATAGTGTTTTTTTTTCGTTTTACCGGCATACTGTGTTGCCTGGTTTAAAGTTATTGATTTTTATGGTACCGGTTAACAAGCGCTTAGTAATAAAAAGCAATTCTTTAACAATCCCCGCAACCTTTTACCAGTCTATTAGGATGTTCGGGTTTACCGGGCGATTGTAAACGAAAAAAAAAGAATATGAAAAAGAAATACATTTTAATGGCAGTAACCGTACTGATGATGGCAATCACGTTTAGCGGTTGTTATGTGGAGAGATATCCTCATTACCACCCTTACCATCCTTATCACCACGGGTATTACCGTTATTGATTGATTGGTTTTATTCTGACAGCCCGGGCTACCACCCCGGGCTTACTACCACGGCTATCCGGTCGCGCATTTATTGTGTAAAGAATCATTTCGGCAGATGGTATAAGATCCAAGCCAGGCGCTGTCGGGCAGCATCCTATTTTGAATGGAAAAGCCTTGAGATATCGTACCCAACATTGATGCTAAACGTGCGGTTATGCGCGGTAAAATCCTGGCTGGCATACGCCACATTGGCCAATCCTAATTCATAACTGAGGTGAAATACAAAACCATTGTCCATCCGGTAACCGGCCAGCAGGCCCAGGCCGGCATCCAACCTTTTATAACCCCCATTGTTTTCGCCGAAACTGGATGCTGAAAAGTTGTTGCTTTTTATTTTGCCACCAATGCCGTAGGCAAAATAAGGTCCGCCGCCGCCGAAAACAGTACCCGAGCTGACAGGGTATTGGTAAACGGCATAGACGGGAAGCTCCAGGTAATTGAGATGAATTCCTGTTTTGGGGCTGACCGCGCCCGATTTATATCCTTTGCCAATGAACTGCAACCCGGTACGTAATAACAGGTTGTTTTCTTTTTTGGCGGGCGGTTGCCATAAGCTGTTGTCCTGTGAAACGGTGGGTCCTTCATCAAAGATCGCGGAGAACATTACCGACAGGTTTTCAAATACATCACCGCCGCGGTGATCATCTTTTGAATTACCGCCTTGCGCCTGGTTATTGAGATCAAGGGATGCCGTGGCGTCAAGAAACTTGGGTGATAAACAGGAAGATGCCAGACAGGCCAGCAGGCCCAGGCAAAGAAAGCGTTTACGGAATAAGGTGAACAGCAACATGCTTGGTTATTTTGGTTTAATAAAAATGGAGATCCGTTGGTGGATCTCCATAAAAGTAAAACCATTATTTAGCTGCAAGAATACTTACTGGTAACTATTTTTATTTATGATACTATTAGAAAAGGTCATACGAAGGCCAAGCGCTTGTTTTTGAAAGGGAGGTCCAGAACAATTGATCCAGGTCGCCGGAAAAATTGGTGGCTAGGCTCCGGGTGTTCAGCA
>CAXTMV010000187.1:0-11657 GCA_964245425.1 uncultured Flavihumibacter sp.
CTATAATAATAAGTAATATTTGCATAAAAGCCTGCCCGCAAAGCCAGGTCAAGCCCGGCGGCAATGGTATTCTTCGCAACACTGGGCATATGGTTGCCGGAGAAATCGGCCGTCAATTGTTTGAAATTGTCATAACGAAAATCATTCCAGGTATAACTTACCCAAATCTTCGATGGCTGAAAAAAGGAATGCGCCGAAGAGAACAATGCATAAGAAAGCTGCCCTTCCAACCCCTTTTGTTTGGTATTGCCTGCATTTACATAATAATTAGCGGCATTGGTATCTGTCCTTTGCACAATGGCATCCTGCAAACGAAAATAAAAAGCATTCAGCTCCGCATACAAGCGGTTATTGAACCAATTGCTCTTGATGCCCAGTTCATAGTTGATGCCGGTCTCGGCATTCAGGTTGGTACTGATGGTGCGGCTCGGCGGCAATACTTCTGCAATCGCCGGCGGCGAAAAACCTTTGGCAATGCTGGCGTAGAGCCAGGTATTACCGGTAATGCCCTTCGAAATGGCCAGCCGCGGCGCCAGCTGGTTGCTATAGGTTCTTTGCTGCAAGGGAAGTGCAGGACTCGACAAACGCTGGTCGCTTACATGAAACTGGTTAAAGCTGGCACCGGCTGTAAAATCCCAATTGCCCGGCAAACGCAGGTTGGCCTGTGCAAACACTTCGTAGATCCAGCTACCGATATCGTCGTCTGTTTGCAGCGAATCCGGCTTTCCCCCATTGTTTTTATAATCCTTGGTATTGAAAAAACCGCGTTGCGCTTCAGCACCCGTTATCCATTGAAAATGCACCTCGTTCCACTGCCGGTTATAGCTAAAGACTGTTCTGCCGCCAAACTGCGGCTCCGACCTTTTTTCATAGGTGCGAAAAGTGGGATTGCTGAACTGTACAAAAGATCCATATACCGTAGTGGTATTTTGCCAGGCCTCCGAAAAATGATAATGACTGGTAATACCTGCCAGCAGCATTTTCTGGTAGATGGCCGCCTGCACCTGTTCGGCATTGCCAAAACCGCCCGCCGCAGGCCGGTAGGCACGCGGGTTGGCGGTAAATTCTTTCAATGTAAGCGCACCCGGCGTCTGGTAATACAAATCGCCATACAGAAAGCTGGTATTGATCTGCTGTTTGTCGCTTACTTTCATTTGCGTTTCCCAGGTGCCGATGTCGCGGCGCATGGCGGTATGGTACCGGTAGCCATCGCTTGCCTGGTGGGTATAATTAAACAGGTTTCTCCGATCGTCGCTGCCGGCCTGTATGCCTGCATTAAATGACTGTGTATTGAAACTGCCGCCGGTATATTGAATAGTGGCGCCCTGCTGCCAGTTGGCCGGCTGGCTATTCAGTAATATAGCGCCCCCGGTACCAGCACCATACACGCTGCCCGCAGGACCCTTGATGATCTCGATGGACTGGGTATTAAAAAAGCTAAGCTGGTTCAGGTAGGTATTGCCACCCGCATCGGTAAAAGGAATATCGTTCCAGTATACTTTTACATTTCTCACGCCAAAGGGTGAACGCAGTGTACTGCCGCGTATATTAATGCGGTAACTGCCCGGCGAACGTTCTTCCATGCGCACGCCCGCCGTACTGTTTACTGCCGGCACCAGCGAAGTATTGGAGAACCGGTCCAGCTGTGCCTTATTGATCAGCAATACGGCTGCCGATACTTCCTTTAGCTGCTTGTTTTGCTCAAAAGCCCGGACGGTTATGGTTTCCAGCAGGTGAGCAGTATCGGCACTGGTTTTTTCCTGCGCCCGTACACTAAAAGAAGCCAGCAGGCAGAGCAGGAGAGCGTATCGACTGGTTTGCATCGGATATGAATGAGTTTAGAAACCCAAATGTAAAACCTAATATCTAATATTCATTATCTTCATTCCATGAGCAAAACGGCCAGGCTTAACCTCTTCGACTTCACTATGATTGTAGTAAGCCTGGTTATCGGGATGGGTATTTTTCGTACACCGCTGAACGTGGCCAAAGCTGTTCCCTCCACTTTTATTTTCTTTGCCGCCTGGATAACCGGTGGCATTGTAGCTTATTGCGGGGCCATTACCTATGCCGAGATCGGCAGCCGGCTGCCGGTTACCGGAGGTTATTACAAAGTGTTTTCTTATGCTTACCATCCTTCCATTGCCTTTGCCGTTAACTGCCTGATCCTGGTATCCAATGCCGCGTCGCTGGCGGGGGTGGCTATCGTAGGCGGAGAATACATTACCGGCATATTTATACCGGGCTCCAACGAGGCGGCTTACCGGGCTATCGAAGGCCATGCACAACATATCCAGACCATACAGAATGCTATTGCCATCGGTGCCATTGTGTTGTTTTACGGAGTTAACCTGCTGGGCCTCAAAATGAGTGCCCGCACACAGAATATCCTCACCATTATCAAGATCAGCATGATACTGCTGCTGATCACGCCTGTTTTCTTCAGTGTTCATGCACCCGCCGCCGCGGCCTCACCCGAAGAACTGCGGCATTTTACTTTTGTTGAATACCTGAAAGCATTTGGGGTGGGCCTGGTGGCGGTTAGTTTTACGTATGGCGGTTACCAGCAAACCATCAATTTTGGCGCAGAGGTTAAAAATGCCAATCGCCTGGTGCCGCGCGGCATTTTCTTTGGCATCTTCATCATCATTGCGCTGTACCTGACCATCAATTATGCTTATATCCATGTAATCGGTTTCGAAGAAATGAAACAAAGCACCAATATAGCGGCCATCATGGCATCAAAAATTTTTGGTCCCAACGCAGAGCGTATTTTGTCGGTGCTGTTGTTCCTGAGTGTACTGGCTTATGTAAATGTGTTGCTGATGAGCAACCCCCGGGTCATGTATGCCATGAGCGAGGATAAGATACTGCCGCCTGTATTCCGGCAGCGCCATCCGAAAACGGCTGTACTAACGGTTTCGCTCACCGTATTTGCCGCCCTCTGCATCCTGATTGTTTTCTGGGCAGAAAAATTTGATACCATTCTCAGCTTCAGTATTTTCCTGGATTGTTTTGGCATGGCCCTGTCTGCCGGCAGCATTTTTATTCTCCGGAAAAAAACGGCCGCCCTCAACCATACCGGTATTTTTATGATGAAGGGATACCCCCTGCAACCCCTGGTTTTTATCGCCACCTATTCTTTTGTTGCCATCAGCCTGCTGATCAATGAAACCAAGATATCGCTCATCGGGCTGGCCGTGCTGGCCACTTTTATCATTATCTATTTTGCCGTAAAAAAATTCAACGCTCAAAAGCTCCCCGCCAATGAATGACCCTATTTCTTATATACTGAATGAACTGGGCGAAGACCGGGAACTTTATTTTAATGCCGTGTCGCCGCCCATCATGCAAACCAGCAATTTTGCTTTTAAGAAAGTGGCCGATCTGCGGCGGGCTTTTGAAGATGAAATGAGCGGCTATCTCTATAGCCGCGGACTGAACCCCACCATTGACATCCTGCGTAAAAAACTGGCAGCGCTGGATGGAGCAGAAGACTGCCTGGTATTGAACAGCGGGGCTTCGGCCATTTTTGCCGCCGTATTTGCCAATGTACAAAGCGGCGATCATATCATTTCTGTACACAAACCCTATACCTGGGCCTGGAAGATGTTCGACCATATTTTGCCGAGGTTCGGCATCAGCACAACTTATGTTGACGGAACAAAAACAACCCATTTTGAAGCGGCCCTGCAACCCAATACAAAACTGATCTACCTGGAATCGCCCAATAGCCTTACCTATGAGCTGCAGGACCTCGAAGCCGTTGGCCGCCTGGCCAGGGAACGCGGCATTGTTACGGTTATTGATAACAGCTATTGCACCCCCCTTTACCAGCAACCCATTAAGCTGGGCATTGACATCGCCATGCAAACGGCCACCAAGTACCTGAACGGGCACAGCGATACCATTGGCGGCGTGCTGTGCGGTACGCGGGCCATGATGAAAAAAATATTTGACAGCGAATACCTGAACATAGGCATCGGCACCACCCCCTTTAATGCGTGGCTGATGATACGGGGGCTGCGCACCCTGCCCGCCCGCCTGGACCGCATCAGTGCCACCACCGGTAAACTGCTTGACTATCTGCAGCAACACCCGAAAGTTGAAGAGGTTATTTTCCCTTTTCACCCCCGCTTTTCCCAATACGCGCTGGCCCGGCAACAGATGACCGGCGCCTGCGGATTGCTGACCATCGTAATGAAGGCGACCAAAATGGAGCAAATTGTGCAGTTTTGCGAATCGCTTCAGCACCTGCTGATGGCGGTGAGTTGGGGGGGCCATGAAAGCCTCGCCCTTCCGAAATGTGCATCATTGTTGCCCCATCAATTTGACGCGTCTAACCGCGAACATAAAATGATACGATTTTATTTTGGCCTGGAAGAGCCTGCCTACCTGATTGCCGATATAGAACAGGCCTTTGAAAAAGTAAATGATTGATGCCGGGAAAAAATATTTTATCGCCCGCAGCTTTGCAAAGGGCATGGATTGAGGTGGAAAGTTCCGAAAGCCTTAATTTTACTGCCGGTAAAAGAAATTGCACCGCTTATCAAAAAACCACCATACAACCTTTGCCACTGTTTAATTTTACTGCATGAAACTTACAGACCTCGCTCTTGCTGCTACCACCACCATAACCGTTCTTTTTTTTGTTTCACCAATAACAGCGCAGGAAAAATGGGATCTTAGAAAAAGTGTTGAATATGCCTGGAGCCATAATGTTACCGTACAGCAAGCGGATATACAGGCAGGTATTGATTCTCTAACGCTCCGGCAAAGCCGGTTTTCCCAGTTGCCTTTTGCCAGCGCCAATACCGGGCTGGGCCTTCGGTTTGGTCGTTCCATTGACCCTTCTACTAACCAGTTCACCACCACGCAATTCCTGTCGCAGCAATATAATTTCCAGGCAAGTGTTACCATTTATAACTGGAACAATATTAAAAACAACGTGCTGTCTGCCCGTTATGGCGCGGCCGCTTCCCGGATGGATGTGGAAAAATCAAAGAACGACCTGGCCCTGAACGTGGCCAGCTCTTACCTGCAGGCCCTGCTGGCACGGGAGCAGATACATGTGGCGGAAGCACAGGTGCAGCAGACCCAGGGCCAGTTGCTGGATACCCGTAAACGGGTAGATGCCGGTTCTTTACCCGAACTGAATGCGGTGCAGCTGGAAGCCCAGCTGGCGACCGACAGCTCCAGCCTTATCACGGCCAAATCCAATTTCGACCAGAGTGTGCTGAGCCTGAAAGCCCTGCTCTACCTGGATGCAGCAGCGCCTTTTGAATTGGATGCACCACCGGTAGACAAAATACCGGTGGAGTCGATTGCCGAACTGCAGCCCGATTTTGTTTTTAATATGGCATTGAAATTTCAGCCGGCCCAGAAATCAAACGAATTGCGGATTAAATCGCTGGAAGCCGCGCTCAAAGCCAATCGCGCACTCATGTATCCCACCCTGTCGGCTTTTGGCGCACTGGGTTCTAATTTTTCCAATTCTTTAAAAGAAATAAAAAGTGTCAGCTACCTGGGCTATACACCGGTTGATCCGGGCGGACCGGTGGCAGTGGACCCCGCTGGTAATTTCTACCCAATTGTAAGCCCCAACGTGAAAGTGAACCAGGGCAGCAAATCCTTTGGAAAGATCTGGAACGGCTATTCTACCCAGCTCAGCAATAATTTCGGGCAAAACGTAGGCCTGCAGCTGAACGTACCCATCTTTAACGGCGGCCAGGCAAATATTACTTACCAGAAATCCAAACTAAACCTGCAAAATGCCAAAGTAAGCCGCGAACAGATAGACCAGACCCTGAAACAAAATATTTACCAGGCCTATAACAGTGCAGTGGCAGCCCTCGAAAAATACAATGCCACCAGGTCTACGGTGAACGCCACCGAAAAAGCATTTGATTTTGCAACCAAGCGGTACAACCTCGGCCTGCTGAGTACGCTGGACCTGATTACCAGCCAGACCAATTTTACAAGAGCTAAACTTGATCTGCTGACCTCGCATTACGACTATGTATTTAAAATGAAAGTGCTGGAATTTTATAAAGGACAGGGAATAAAGCTCGAATAATTGCGGTACCCGCCATCAGATAAAAACACTCTATAAACACAACCGAAATTTTTTTAAATGAGTAAGAAATTAACCTGGATACTGGTAAGCGTAGTCGTCCTTATCATTTTATTGGTGGTGGCACAGAAAAACGGGGCCTTTGGCAAAGACGAGGGCACCAAGGTAACGGCAGAGAAAATACAAAAAAGAACCATCATCGAAACGGTTACGGCCAGCGGTAAGGTATACCCCGAAATTGAAGTAAAAGTAAGCCCGGATATTTCCGGCGAAATTACAGAGCTGACCGTAATGGAAGGTGACAGCGTTCGCAAAGGGCAGGTGCTGGCCAGGATCTATGCAGATATCTACGCCACACAAAGAGACCAGGCTTCTGCCGGCGTAAGCCAGCAGGAGGCGGTTGTATCCAACAGTACCGCACAGCTGGATGCGTTGAAAGCTGCGCAGGACCTGTCTGAAAAAACCTATAATCGCCAGAAACAGCTTGCCAACGATAAAGTAATATCCAAATCAGAATTTGAACAGGCTGAAAGCGCTTACCTGACCGCTAAAGCCAACTACAATGCTGCCGTGCAGGGCATTCGTGGGGGACAGGCCGGTGTAATAAATGCACAGGCCAATCTTACCAAAGCAAATAAAGATCTGAGCAGAACCATTATCACATCGCCCATGGATGGCGTTATCTCCCTGCTGAGCGTAAAAAAAGGGGAGCGGGTAGCCGGTAACAGTTTTAACGTAGGTACCGAAATGATGCGGGTGGCAGATATGAGTAAAATAGAAGTAAGGGTTGACGTGGGGGAGAACGATATTCCAAAGGTACGCCTGGGTGATTCCGCAGTAATTGAAGTAGATGCGTATAACAAAAGAAAATTCAAAGGCATTGTTACACAAATAGCCAGTAGCAACAAAGGCGCTGCTACACAGGTGGCCAGCACCACTTCTACCGATGTTACCAATTATGAAGTGCGCATCCGCTTGTTGGCCGATTCTTATAAGGATCTGGTAGATCCCGCCAAGCCAAAGAATTTTCCCTTTCGCCCGGGTATGAGCGCCAGTGCCGACATTCAGACCAAACGCCATGAAGACGTATGGTCTGTACCCATCAACGCAGTTACCACCAGGGAAAAAGGCACCGACAAGGTAGCCGCCGGTAATAAAGATGCCAGCGCTGCCACCGATCCCAATGCCGACCCCAATGCAGGGCCGGATCAGAAAGCAGGCAGTGTTACCGATTTAGACGAAGTGGTATTTGTTTTGCAAGCCGATAAAAAAGTAAAGAAAGCCGTGGTAAAGACCGACATACAGGATATCAATAACATTGAAATTACCAGCGGCTTAAAAGAAGGAGATAAGGTGATAACAGGACCTTACGGAACCATCAGTAAATTGCTGAAAGACGGAATGATTGTAAACGTAGTAGAGAAGGACAAGCTGTTTGATACTAAAAAATAGAAGGGATGGCTGACCCGAAATCTCAAAATCAACGCGGATGTTTCGATTTGGCGTAATAGGCGGCGGAAGCTGGGCAACCGCCATTGTAAAAATTCTTACAGATAATAAACTGCCGGTAAACTGGTGGGTCAGGAGCGAACAGGTAATGCAGCACATCCAGCAGCGGCACCACAATCCCAATTATTTAAGCTCTGTTTATTTTGATACCAGTATCCTGAAGATTGCTACCAGCATAGAAGACATCATTGCAGCAAGCGATTGCATTATCATTGCCATGCCTTCTGCCTATATCAGCACCGCGCTGGCAGCCCTTCCGGCCAATTCGTTTGCCGGCAAGAAGATCATTTCAGCCGTAAAAGGAATGTTGCCGGAAGAAAACCTCCTGCTGAACGATTACCTGCAGCAATACTTCCAGCTGCCTGCCAGTGATTATTTCACCGTAATGGGACCCTGTCATGCTGAAGAAGTAGCAGCGGAGAAATTATCGTATCTCACTTTCTCGGGGACCGATGAACAAAAGCTGCCCCAGCTGGCAGGCTGCTTTAAAACCCTTTACCTGAATACAGTTATCAACCAAGATGTATACGGCGTACAATATGCCGCCATTCTTAAAAATATTTATGCAGTGGGTGCCGGCATTGCCCACGGACTGGAATACGGCGATAACTTCCTGAGTATGCTGATAGCGAATTGCGCATATGAAATGGGTGTTTTTTTACGTGCAGCGGGCATACTGCATGCCGGCTTACCCGCACCTGAAAAAAAGACAATCAATTATGCCTCCTCGGTTTACCTGGGCGATCTGCTGGTAACCTGTTACTCGCTGTACAGCCGCAACCGCACCTTTGGCAACATGATAGGCAAAGGCTATTCGGTTAAAACCGCCCTGCTTGAAATGAATATGGTTGCAGAAGGATACAATGCCAGCAAATGTATTCATGTTACCAACCAAAAAGTGCAGGCTGCCATGCCCATCGCAGACAACATATACCGCATTCTATGGGAAGGTATCACCCCTAAAACAGGCTTTGCATTTATAGAAGAGAAACTGGTTTGATGCGAGCTATGGTGGTGGGTCGCCCTCTTGGGGCGGCTCACCATAGTTCACATCAATCAAAACTGAGCCGCTTCAAAAGGGTGACCTGCCTGTACATCAGATCTCTCCTTCCAAAAAAAATAAATCGGCCGCAATGCCATCCGCAAAAAGTTTTCCTTCGCGGGTTAATAGCAGTCGATCGTCTTGCAGCAGCAGTTTTTCGCTTGTAATAAATTTGTTACTGTCGGTCTGCAGGCGCAGGCGGGCCGCTTTGCCGAAATGGGTCTCTGTGTGTTGCAGCTGCAATCCTTCCAGGGTACGAAGGGAGGTCATGATATATTCGTTTAGCCGCTGCACCGGGGTTAGTTTTTCTTCTTCAAAAGGAATCTCATTCCTGTTCAAGGCTTCTATATACTGCAGGTTGTTGGCGATATTCCATTGACGGTTCATGCCATTGTAAGAATGGGCCGATGGCCCCAGGCCCAGGTATTTTTGTCCGCCCCAGTAAGCAGCATTGTGCCGGCTCCGGTGGCCCGGTCTGGCAAAATTGGAGATTTCATAATGTTCATAACCGGCTTGCTGCAGCCAGTCCATCAGCTGCAGAAAATGCCGCGCCTGTTTGTTGGCATTCACCTCCTGTTTCTTGTGCAGGCTGATCATTTTTTGCAGCGCAGTACCAGGCTCTACCGTTAAAGCATAACAGGAGAGATGGGGAATGCCCATTTCCAATGCGGTGGTCACATTTTTATGCCATTGCTCATCTGTAAGCCCGGGCGTTCCATAGATAAGATCGATAGACAAATTGCTGAAACCTGCGGCTTGCGCCAGGCTTATACAATGGCTGGCCTGGTGGGCATTGTGCGCACGGTTCATCCACTGCAAATCCGCTTCCGCAAAAGACTGTATGCCGATGCTAAGCCGGTTGATACCTGTCCGTCTCCAGGCTGCCAGCTGCTCAGCCGTAATATCATCCGGGTTGGCTTCCAGCGTAACCTCGGCACCCGCCGCCACCCGGAAACGGTCCTGTAGTGTTTGCAGGATCAGGGCCAGGTCTTCCTGCGCAAGAATAGAGGGTGTTCCGCCGCCCAGGTAAATGGTTTGTATCTCTTCCTGTTGCAGATAATTGTTACGAAGCAGGGCCTCTTTCAATAAAGCCGTTATAAAATCGTTCTTATTTTTGAGCGATACAGAAAAATGAAAATTACAGTAGTAACAGGCTTTTTTACAAAAGGGAATATGAATATAAATGCCTGCCATACAAATTGTTTTCGGAAATTACAACCAGAACAACCAAGATGCCAAAGGTAAGCCGATACAAGCTGGTAAAATGGCTGGCAGTCACCTGCCTGCTGCATATTGCCGTTGTTACAGCTGCCCAGTACACATTAAAAATGGTGCCGGTCGACAAAGATTCTTCCTTTTTAACCAATACCCTGGCACTGCAGACTTCTTTTTCAGGGCAACAGCAATGCCTCCAGTACATCAATAACCTGCCGGCCCTGCTGCAAACAAAAGGCTATCCTTCTGCCTCCATAGACAGTACCTGGGCCGATTCCGCCTCCACTTCTATTAAACTTTTTGTTGGAGAAGCCTGGACACTGGCACATATCAGTACTGCCGCCTCCGATAAAAGGATACTTGAACAGGCAGGCTGGAGCGAAAAAAACATACAGGGCAAACCGCTGAACACCGACCGCCTGCAACAACTGAAAGAAAACCTGCTGGTTTATTTTGAAGAAAACGGCTACCCTTTTGCCAAAGTGCAGCTGGACAGCCTGCATTTTGAAAACAACCAATTGACTGCCCATCTTAAAATAGACAGGGGTCCGCAATATAAAATAGACAGCCTCCGGATCTTCGGCAATGCAAAGATCAACAATGTTTTTTTGCAGCGGTACCTGGATATACAGGAAGGCAGCTATTACCAGAAAAGCAAACTGGTCAATATCAATAAGAGGATACTGGAACTACCCTATTTGCAGGAAAAAAAATCCTGGGACATGACGATGCTCGGCACCGGTTCCATTCTTAATCTTTACCTGGAGCCCAAAAAAAGCAGCCAGATAAATGTGCTGGTAGGATTTTTACCCGCCAACCAGGTTACCAATAATAGTTATGATGTGGTACGGACCAAGCTGCTGTTCACCGGCGAAGCAACCATCAACCTTAAAAATGCGCTGGGCAACGGAGAACTGATTGGCTTAGACTGGCAACAGCTGCAGCAAAGTTCACCCAAACTGAACCTCCAGTACCAGCAGCCCTACCTGTTCGGTTCGCCTTTTGGCGTGTCGGCATCCTTCGACTTATACAAAAAAGATTCTTCCTACCTGAATATCAATTTTAATGCAGGCGTACAATATGCTTTGTCCATTAACCAGACCGGGAAACTGTTCATCCAGCTAACGGGCACCAACCTCCTGAATGTAGACACACTCACGTTAAGGGCTACCCGTAAACTGCCCGACGCCATCGACGTAAGCGCCGTTGGAATCGGCATCGATTACAATATCAATAAAACCAATTACCGGCTCAACCCGCGCCGTGGCTATGAATTGCAGCTGACTGCCCTGGCCGGTACGCGGAATATCAAAAAGAACAATGTGATCGTAAAGCTGACCGATCCCGACTTCGCCTATGCTTCCTTATACGATACTGTTCAGCTGAAAACATACCAGTTCAGTATAAAGACTTCCATGGCCAAATACCTGCCACTGGGCCGGCAATCGACCCTTAAAGCGGCTTTCAGCGGCGGCTGGTTACAAAGCCCGAGCATTTTTCGGAACGAACTGTTCCAGATAGGTGGCTACCGGCTGATGCGCGGTTTTGACGAAGAGAGCATCTTTGCATCGCAATATGCGGTTACTACGGCAGAGTACCGTTACCTGGTGGGATTGAATTCTTTCTTTTTTGTTTTTGCAGACGGTGGATGGGCGCAGAACAAAAGCGTAAGTGTGCAAACCAGTAATATTTATATCGGCGCAGGCCTGGGGATGGCATTTGAAACCAAGGCGGGCATCTTTAATATTTCTTATGCCAATGGCAAACGGGATGATACAAAGTTCGACCTGCGGCAATCAAAGATCCATATCGGGTCTG
>CAXTMV010000188.1:0-6316 GCA_964245425.1 uncultured Flavihumibacter sp.
GCGCTCATGCGTCCTACGGTTTGATTAGTACCGTCTACAACATACCAGTCACGTTGTACGGTAGCCGCATTTGCATGTTTGGTTGTGAAATGTAATTTGCTCATTTGTTTTCTATTTTTTGTGAAGGCCATCGCTATCCCGGCAGCCTGTAATTTTTAGGACTGCGAAGGTAAGATTCTGTAACAGCATCACCCAAGAAAATAAACACTATTTTTGTCGGACACCTTCGCAATCAATTGATTTTCAATAAACATTTTGACGCTAAAATTTACTACTCGGGAGAAAATGCAGGTTTTAATGATTTTCAGGATGGCTAAAATGACATTTTAAACAGCGCAGCGGGCGCGATTTTTATCATAAAAAATCATGAAACGCGTGAAAATCTGCGTTCCATTCCATGCTATATTTATCCCCTAATACCATTTTATGTCAGTTCATCATCTCGGCCGTTCGGTTTTCGGTAACCCTGCCAATGCAGGCAATACCATCCCTATTGAAGAGGCCCATCGGTTATTACATGAATGGGTACCCAATGAGCGGCTGCGGTTGCACATGAAGCAGGTGGCGGCTGTTATGCGGGCCTGGGCCATTGAAAAAGAAGGAGCAGACGAAGCAACTGCATTGCAATGGGAACTGGCCGGGCTGTTGCACGATGCCGACTGGGAAAAATACCCCCATGATCATTGCCGCGTAATTATTGAAAAGCTGGAGGAGATGAATATTGACCCGGCCATTATCCACTGTATTGCTTCGCATGGTCCGCGTTATTTTGGGGTGGAACCTGTAACCAATATGGATAAAATGATCTATGCCTTTGATGAGCTGTCGGGTTTTGTACATGCAGCTGCATTGATACGCCCTACAAAATATGAAGGCATGGATGTTAAAAGCGTACAAAAGAAATTGAAGAACCTCGCTTTTGCGGCACAGGTAAGCAGGGATGATATCGCCGATGCGCTGTCGAGGATCGATACTTCCCTGGATGACCTGATTGATTTTGTGATCAGGAACCAGAAAGAGGTAATATGAGAAACCTTACAGCTTCTTCTTTACACGTTAAACCCATTTTGTGTGACCCGAAAAGAAAGATTTCAGTTTGTTATTGACTACTTCAAGGAGCATGCACCGGAGGCAGAAACAGAATTATTATATGATAACCCGTTTCAGCTATTGGTTTCCGTTATATTAAGTGCGCAGTGTACCGACAAGAGAGTGAACATGACCACGCCGGCCATCTTTGAGCAATACCCGGATGCAGCAGCGATGGCTGAAGCGGGCTTCGACGAACTTTTTCCCCTCATTAAAAGTATTTCTTACCCCAACAATAAAACCAGGCACCTGATTGGCATGGCAAAGATGCTGGTAAAAGATTTTAACAGCGAGGTGCCGATGGCCGTAGACGAACTGGTAAAACTACCGGGCGTAGGCCGGAAAACCGCCAACGTAATTACTTCTGTTGTTGACGAACAGCCCAATATGGCAGTAGACACCCATGTATTCCGCGTATCGGCCAGGATTGGCCTGACCCTGCATGCAAAAACCCCGCTGGCAACTGAAAAACAATTAATACAATTTATTCCGACGGAATTAATTCATAAAGCACACCATTGGCTTATTCTTCATGGCCGGTATGTCTGCGTGGCGCGCAATCCCAAGTGTGAGCAATGCGGGTTGAAGCCCGTTTGCAAATATTACCAGAAAAATATTTTGCCGAATACGCTGGTGACGAAGATTAATAAATGATGTTCGCTTCGCTCAGCTCAAATACGAACACGGGTAACACCGATCAAACGGATGTAAAGGGATGTCTTTACCGACCCTGCTATCCGTGCAAATCCATTCCATCCATGGCATCCGTGTTCATATAATTTTTCTACGAAGCACAAAATGTTTCTATCTCACGTAAAAACCGTTTTTTTCTGTCATTATTCCCGTGTAAAAAGCATCCCCCTATTTCTTCCTGCTACTCCACCCGGTTTAATTTGCAGGTATAAATCTTATTTATGAAAGGCGCTTATTGCAGCTGGCTTTTTATTGCCCAGCTTACCTGCCATTGCTTGTACGGGCAGTATTATCTTTCTGCTAGTAACCAGGCAGAACCGGATATAATCTGGCAACTGGGCACGGCCGCGGGGGCCATGAACTGTATTACCGATATTGGTGGCAGCGCAACAAAAAAAATCCTTCCCGGCATTAATTGGAACCAGACACAATGGGGCGCCGGCTTTTTTGCAAGCGCCAGCTGGCGTTACCTGTTTGCCCTCCGGCTACAGGGTAATTGGGCCCATATTGCCGGCAGCGACCAGGTATTGACCGATGCCAGCGGCCCTGCCAGGAACCGTTATTTACGCAACCTGCAGTTCAAAACTTCAATAGCCGAACTGGCTGCACTGGCGGAACTATACCCGCTTATGATAATAAACAAAGACAGGCCGCTAAACAGGATATCGCCGTACCTGGCAACCGGGGCCGGGGTTTTTAAATACAACCCGCAAGCCCGGTGGCACAACAGCTGGGTCAGCCTCAGGCCCCTGCATACCGAAGGAGAAGGTTTTAAAGAATACCCGGGCAACCATCCTTACAGCGCTTTCAGCTGGTGCCTGCCGCTGGGCGCCGGGATCAGGTATGATGCCGGCAACCTGGTAAATGTCGGTTTTGAATGCCTGTACCGATTCACCGGAACAGACTACCTGGACGATGTAAGTAAACAATACATCGACCCTTCCTTATTCAGTCAATACCTGTCAGCCGCGCAAAGCATATTGGCGGCGCAGCTGGCCGACCGAAGCACAGAACTGCCAGTGGGTACCCGCCACCTGCCCAATGATATGCGGGGCAATCCGGCTAACCGCGATGCTTATTTTTCCTGTGTTCTTTCGGCCGCTGTTGTATTGAACAGGCTACCACGTAAAATAGTTTATCACTAAGTGCTTTCCTGTTGCAAAACGGCTAATTTTGGCGCATAACTTTTGGCCCATGAGTGATCTTTTCAGCCTGACCGATTTCCTGCTACCTGTTAACCTGGCAGAACTATCGGAAGACCAGCTATACCAGGATGGGCAAATCGGGAAATCCATTGCCGTTTACGAAAACAGCCTGCCCGATATTTTTGACGCAGACATCATACTGGTTGGTTGTGCCGAACAGCGCGGCAGCGGAAAAAGCAACCCGCTGGGCCAGCTGGCCGCCGATGCCGTAAGACAACAGTTCTACCAGTTGTATTACTGGCACACCGACCTGAAACTGGCCGATATAGGGAATATAAAAACGGGTGCTTCGCTGCAAGACAGTTATGCAGCCATTAAAACAGTCATAAGCGAACTGCTAAATGAAAAGAAAACAGTTATACTGATCGGCGGCTCGCACGATCTCACACTTGCACAATACCAGGCCTATTGCCAACACAAACAACTGATTGAAGTTAGCTGCATAGATGCACTCATCGATCTCAATATTCATTCTTCCCTGCGCAGCGATAATTTTTTGATGGAGCTGCTGACCAGCGAACCCAATTTTGTGCGGCATTATAACCACATCGGTTTTCAAAGCTTTTACGTACACCCCAATATGCTGGAGACCATGGATAAATTACGGTTCGACTGTTACCGCGTGGGCAACGTAAAAGAAAACATCGATGAAATGGAGCCCGTAATAAGAAATTGCCAGCTGCTGAGTTTTGATATTTCTGCTATCGCCAATGCCTATGCGCCGGCAAGCACGGTTTCTCCCAACGGCTTTAACGGAGAAGAAAGCTGCGGGCTGATGCGGTATGCCGGGCTTAGCCCCAATACCAGCAGCATCGGAATTTACGGATACGACCCCAGCAAAGACAAAGACGATTTAACAGCCAAACAAATCAGCCATATGATCTGGTATTTGCTGGACGGGCGCAGCCGCGGACAGCGGGAAGCAACGCTGGAAGAAAAAGACTCTTTTAACGAATTCCACATGGCTTTTGCAGAAGTACAAACCGTTTTTCTGCAAAGCAAAAAAACCGGGCGCTGGTGGATGCAGTTGCCCGATAACAAATTTATCGCCTGCTCTTACAAAGATTACCTGCTGGCCAGCAGCAATGAGATACCCGAACGCTGGCTAAGAGCGCAGGAAAGAAGCTGACCTGATCTTACCAGCAGTTATCAACGCCAAATAATCAATGTTCCATGATCAATTATACGAACAAACAACCGGCCGCTGCTTTTCTTTCTTTGCTGCTGATTGCCGGTTGCATGGGTGTAGGCTCCTGCTCATTGCAAAATAAAATCAATACATCGGCAAAAGAAAATATGCTCAATGCGCCTGAGCTGAAATCCGCACATTTCGGTATCAGCATCTATGAACCCGCCACCGGCAAAAACTGGTATACTTACCAGGCCAATAAATTTTTTACGCCCGCCTCCAACACAAAAATCTTCAGCTGTTATGCGGGCATGAAATACCTGGGCGACAGCCTGACCGGTCTTTTGTATACGGAAACCGACCAGGATATTTATATCGTACCCACCGGCGATCCCAGCCTGCTGCACGCTGATTTTAAAAACCAGCCGGTGATTTCTTTTTTACAACACAGCGCTAGAAATATTTATGTAGTTAACAACCGCTGGCAGGAACCTGCCTGGGGTGCTGGCTGGTCATGGGATGATTATAACGGTGATTTTATGGCCGAGCGCAGTGCCCTGCCGGTATATGGAAATACCATCCGCTTTGTGCAGTCTGCAACAGCCGACAAACAGGAAACATTCGGCACAAAACCGCAGGCCACTGTTTACAGCATTCCGGACATCAACTGGAAAATAAATTTCAGTACCGATACCGGCAGTAGTTTTTCCGTACGCCGGAAGCTCGCCGAGAATATATTTACGGTTACCCAGGGCAAGGAAAAATACAAGACAACTGATATTCCTTTTGTTACCGGGGGCATTTCATCTGCATTGGAATTGCTGAAAGATACTATTGGCAGGGAAATCCGGGTAGCGGTTCAAATGCCTCCTGCTCACTCCCAATTACATGCTGTTCATAGCCAGCCGGCGGATTCCGTTTTTACACCCATGATGCACCGCAGCGATAATTTTTTTGCAGAACAAACCCTGCTGATGGTCAGCAACCGTTTGCTGGGTACCATGAACGACGGCAAAATTATCGATACCCTGCTGGCAACCGATTTTAAAGACCTGCCGCAAAAACCCAGCTGGGCCGATGGCAGCGGGCTCAGCCGCTTTAATCTGTTTACACCACAAGATTTTGTCTGGATACTAAATAAGATGAAACAGGAATTTGCCTGGAAACGCCTCAGCACCATTTTTGCCACCGGCAACAGCGGCACCCTCACCGGCTATTATTTAACTGACAGCAGTTTTATCTATGCAAAGACCGGCACGCTCTCCGGCGTAGTAGCCCTGAGCGGCTACCTGGTAACAAAAAAGAATAAAACCCTTATTTTCTCTGTGCTGGTCAATAACCATCAAAGCACCGGCAGGCTGGTACGCAGGTCTATAGAAAAATTTATCCAGTCCATCAGGGATAATTATTAAGGCTTGAAAAGTCTCAGGTTTTACGTAGTAAGTTTAAGTCCTTTATGCTCATATCGCCCGGGGTTCGAAGGCCGGAATTTGTCCGCCATCTTCTTGTTGCGTCTGGGCAGACGAAGGGGGAACAAACGAACTCCGAACCCCAAAATGGAAAAGCCAAAAAAAAGGTTTTTCCCCCTGTTGCCAACCATTAGCAAATCAATAACGTACCTGATGCTAGCTGATTTTTTGAATAAAAAAGCCTGTTAAACAAGCAAATAGAAAAAAGACAGGGGTACCAGTAGCCAGTGCCGGATAAAAAGTACGCAGACAGCAAACCTTGCAGGCCTGTTTTAGCGTATAACTTTAACAGAACAACAGCCTGTCAACGGCAATAACCAACCATAACTGCCGTTGAAAAGGATCATCTTTGTTACTTTATCTGGCCGGAATAAAACCACGAACTATTGTCAGCAGAATGGATCGATAAAAATGTGCTTGAGGGTTGTGTGAACAACGACCGCAAGGCCCAGGAATTACTGTATAAGCAATTCTATGGCCCCATGATTGCTTTATGCCTGCGCTATACCCGAAACGAAGAAGATGCGATGGAGGTGTTACACAATGGCTTTTTGAAGGTATTTAAACACCTGGCCACTTATAATGCAGGCAAAGCTTCCCTGTATACCTGGATAAAAACAATCATGGTAAACAGCGCGATTGATTTTCTACGCACCCGGCAAAAATTTAAAAACCAGGTGGAACTAAAAGACACCCATGAAGCGGGTAGCATAGACAATGCAGCTGTACAA
>CAXTMV010000188.1:6326-11594 GCA_964245425.1 uncultured Flavihumibacter sp.
AAAGCTGATACAGAAACTGCCCTCGGCTACCCAAACGGTTTTTAATTTATATGTGATTGAAGGGTACAACCACCGTGAAATCGGCAATATACTGGGCATCAGCGACGGCACCAGCAAATGGCACCTGAGTGAAGCCAGGCGGCAATTAAAACAATTATTACTAACCATGCATACCGTAAAATGAATCTCAGACAACCTTATGAGCAGTTGATCGCCGACAAGCTTCGGAAGCTCTCGGCACCTGATCCGGACGCTTCCTGGCTGCAGATGAAGCGCCTGCTGGATGAAGACGAAGATACCCGACCGGGTGGTCGCAAACGCCCGCCGGGTGGCTGGTGGCGACTGGGCATCATAGCCATTGTTCTTTTGTCTGGGTTCTGGCTGTATATTAAAAAAACAGGCCCCGAAGAAACAGCTATCACCGCTGCCGGCAAACAACCGACTGTTGTCGCGGAAAGCCCTGCTTCAAACAACAGCAACGCCAGTAATAAAACTAAAATAACCACTATCGATAATAACACTACATTAAAAGAAAATACAACCGCCGCTTCACTCAACAACGATAATAAACATGCCCCTGTAAATGCAACTGTTGCTGCGGGGATCAACCGTGATCGCCCGGCCAATAACAACAATACCACCAGTGTTGTATCCGCCGGCAGCGCTACAGCCAAAAACAAGGTTCAAAAAGAAAAGGCAGCAGGAACAGCTTATTTTTTACACCCCGGTAACCCCGGCAGCCATAACAGTAACAATAATAAAAAACAGTTAACAAAAGATCCATCTTTGCTGACTGGCAATGGTATACCGGAAAAAGAAGCGATTGCCAAAAAAAATAATACCGGCAATTCTTTTGTAAACGACCCGGCAGCAAGTGAGTCCGGAAAAAATACAGCTGATCAGAGAACAACCATCCATTCGCCGGCTGTGCAAAACCTACAAAACAAGACCCGGAAAGGTATACCCACCGGTAAAAATTTACCTGGCAATTATGCCAGTGGCGCAGGTAGCTACCTGCCCGTTAACCAGCCCCTCGATGTCCAGGAAAACTGGTTAAACTGGTTGAATGGACTGAAAATACCGGCTGTTGCTCCTTCAGCCAATACTTCGCTTCTAACAGCAGACAGTATCGAAAACAGGCGGAATACAGCCACGCTGCTGAACAACGATACCAAAAAAGCCGTTGCAAAAGCACAAAGAGACAAAGACCTGGAAGACATGACGCGTAAAGAAAAAAAGGGCCTGCACCTCGACCTCAGTAACCTGTTCAAGCCCTTCAGCCTGCGTACGGATCCCGAGCCGCGCTGGGCAGCGGGCATTGCATTCAGCAGCAGCATTCCCCTGAATGCCCAGAGCCGGTTTAACTATACCATGAATGCAAAATCAGGCGTGCTCACTGATTATATACCATCGCTGTACCTGCAGTTTCACCTGAACGATTATGTGTATGCGCAGACAGAGTTGAATTTTGTTAGTCCGCAATACACCCCTCAATTACTGGTTTACCAGCACAATGATGCAACGGCCCAGGCAGCTACCAGCCTGCAAAAATCGATTTACATACAAAAGCTATATTATTTCAGCCTGCCCGTCAGCATTCATTACAGCCCAATTAATAACTTATATTTTTCGGCCGGCCTGCAGTTTTCTTCCTTCCAGAGCGGATTGGCAAACATAGAACAAAGGGAATATGCCACCGCTTCGAGCCCCGACCATCCTACCAGCATCAGTAATACGGTATTGAAATTTAAAGACGATTCCATTGCCGCAAAACTGGCGCCCAATGAATGGCGCTGGCAGGCAGGCGCCGAATATTACTGGAACAGGTTTACGATCGGGTTGCGCTATAACCAGTCTTTGAAAAAACTGTTTGTTGCAGATCCATCCGCTTCACTGCCCAACGGCAGCCTGCGCAATGAATCAATGATATTCTTTATGCGCTATAATTTATTTGAAAGCAGAAAGAAAGGGAAGTAGGCTGTATTTTAAACGTTGAATGATAAAGGTTGAATTCCTGATCTTTCCGGGCATCGGATGTTCGCCAGCGATGTCAATTCAAATAAATTTATTGCCTTCCGAAAAGCTTCTCCAGGTAATCGTTCTTAAACTCTATATAAGTAGGATGGCCCCCAATAGTGCTGTTGGGTTGCGTGCTGGCAAATAGATCAGCTACCAGCGATCGCATTTCTTTTTCTGCAAGTGGAGTACCGCTTTTAACCGCCTGCTGGTAGGCCATCGCGCGGAGGAGTTTTTCTCTTTTTGAAAATTTCACATCACTGCTGAAATGCTTATACTGCTCCAGCAGGTTTTCAATCACCTTTTTCTCATCCCCCGCTTCCATGCCCGCAGGCGTACCTTGTACCACAAAAGCATCCTTGCCAAAAGGTTCTACCTGGTAGCCCAGCAAATGCAGCTCTGCCAGCAGATCGTTCAATAATACAGCATCCTGTGCAGCAACATGCAGGGTAACCGGAAAAAGGCTCTGCTGTACAGGCATGGCGACTCCTTTTAATGCCTCACTGAACCGATCGTACAGCACACGCTCATGCGCCAGTTGCTGGTTCACCAGTATAAAACCCCTTGTAGTGGATGCCACAATATAAGCCTGGTGTAATTGCAGCAGCGGTATATCGGCTAACAAGCCAAAGGGGAAATTTTGTTGTATACCGGCGGGTTCGTTGCCTGCTCCTTCGCTTTTAATGCTGTCGAGCAAAGACTCAAACTTCTGCGGTTGTGCACCTGCGGGCGGACTTTCATAAAAATCGCGCCAGTGCTTTAATTCATTTCTGTTAGCAGGCGTTATCAGGTGTGCCTGGTTCTTTTGTGTAAAATTTTTATAGAGGTCGGAAGACGCGGCGGCTTCCTGCTTGTCGGCAGTAAACGGCTTTGCCACTGCATCCAGCTGCTGAATATTGATGTCGAGATCGAATTCGAGCGTAGGTGTTATACTAAACTGGGCCAACGCATGTTTAATGGCCGCGTGTACGAAAGCATAGACTATTTTTTCATCCTCAAATTTAATTTCCTGTTTGGTAGGGTGCACATTGATATCTATCTGTGCAGGATCCAGGTCTATAAATAACACATAGGCAGGAAAGCTGTCGGCGGTAATGATTTCCTGGAAAGCATTCATAACAGCATGGTTCAGGTAGGCACTTTTGATATAACGGTTGTTCACAAAAAAATACTGGTCGCCCCGGGTTCTTTTTGCGGTTTCCGGTTTACCCACAAATCCGTATATATTCAGGTAATCAGTTTGTTCCTGAACGGCAACCAGTTTTGAATTGTAATGGTTACCCAGTAATTGTACAATCCGTTGTTTAAGGCTGCCCCGTTCCAGGTGAAAAATTTCCTGGCCGTTATTAATGAGTGAAAAAAATATTTCCGGGAAAGCCATCGAAACGCGAATGAATTCATCTATGATATGACGGGTTTCGGCCGCATTGCTTTTTAAGAAATTGCGACGGGCAGGCACATTGAAAAAAACATTTTTCATGGCGATGCTGGTGCCGGTATTTGCTGCAACGGGCTCCTGGTTAATCACCTGGCTGTTTTCGATTTCTATACAGGTGCCCGATTCGTCTTCTGGCCGCCTCGTCTTCAGTTCCACCTGTGCCACGGCAGCAATGGATGCCAGTGCCTCTCCTCGAAACCCCATGGTTCTTATCCGGAACAGGTCGTCGATATTGGCTATTTTAGAGGTGGCATGACGTTCAAAAGCCATCCGGGCGTCCGTCTCGCTCATACCCCTGCCATTGTCGATCACCTGTATGAGTGCCTTGCCGGCATCGTTCACAATCAGTTTGATTTCCGTGGCACCCGCGTCTACCGCGTTTTCCATTAATTCTTTTACGGCGCTGGCCGGGCGTTGGATTACTTCACCGGCAGCAATCTGGTTGGCAATATTGTCTGGCAGTAATTGAATAATATCGGGCAAAATCTTCTCCTCGTTTTAAGATGCGAAAATAAGACTAAAAGAGCTAAGAGAACAAGGAGAAAAAGAACCAAGGGAACAAAGCGAAAAAGACCGCGCGACACGAAATAAAAGGTCGCACAGAACAAGCAGCGGGGAAGAAACGATCGCCATGGATTTCCACCTTTATCACATTTGCATATTTGTCTCATTTGCCACATTTCCATATTAGCTCTGTTCATTTCTTCTTAATTTGTAAGCCAATTCCATTCAAGTGATTACCATGAAAAAAATGTCATTGCTCTCTTTACTGTTCCTGTATGTAACCGTTTCTGCACAACAGGTTTCGCCGCAGGCCGCCAGCCAGTGGGTAGACAGTGTTTTTAAAACCCTGAATGAAGATCAGAAAATTGCCCAACTGATGGTAGTGCGGCTGTCTACCGGCAATGCTGCCAAAACAGAAGTGGTATTTCATAATAAAGAGGTAGAAGAAGCCGTCCGTAAATACAATATCGGTGGCATCTGTTTGTTCCAGGGCGGACCGGTAACCCAGGCCAATTTTGTGAACTATTTCCAATCCATTGCCCAGACACCCATGCTGATTTGTATTGACGGTGAAAACGGCGTAGGAATGCGCATAGACAGCGTAGAAGGCCTGCCCAGGCAAATGATGCTGGGTGCCCTTTCTGACCCGGCACTGATTTACCAGTATGGCAAAATAGTGGGCGAGCAGTGCAGGCGCGCCGGCATCCAGGTTAACTATGCACCGGTCGTAGACATCAATAACAATCCAGACAATCCCGTCATTAACGATCGGTCTTTCGGCGAAGACAAATACAAGGTCTCTTCTTTTGGGGTTAATTACATGCGCGGCCTGCAGGATGCAGGTGTAATGGCCTGCGCCAAACATTTTCCGGGGCACGGAGATGTGTCGGTGGATTCGCACAAGGATTTGCCTGTTATCAATAAAACAAAAGAACAGCTGGATTCACTAGAGATTTATCCATTCAGGGAAATGATCAAGGCTGGCGTAGGCAGTATGATGGTTGCCCATTTATCTATTCCGGCCATCGACAATACCCCCAACAGACCTACTTCCATTTCTTATAACAACGTTACCTCGCTGCTAAGAAATGAACTGGGTTTTACCGGTCTAACGTTTACGGATGCCCTGGAAATGAAAGGGGTTGCTAAATTCTTTCCGGATGGCGAAGCATCCGCCCAGTCACTGATCGCCGGTAATGACATGCTTTGCCTGCCCGGCGATATTCCCGGAAGTATACAAAAGATCAAAGAAGCGATTGCAGGCAGGAAATTAAAATGGAAAGAGATCAATGCACGCGTGCAAAAAGTAC
>CAXTMV010000189.1:0-2461 GCA_964245425.1 uncultured Flavihumibacter sp.
ATTAAAGTGAGCCGCCCAAAAAGGGCGACCCACTTATTTCTTGGTTAAAGTGAGCCGCCCAAAAAGGGCGACCCACTTAATTATTGGTTAAAGTGAGCTGCGCGAAAAGGACGACCTACTTATTTATTGATTAAAGTGAGCCGCCCAAAAAGGGCGACCCACTTATTTCTTGGTTAAAGTGAGCTGCGCGAAAAGGATGACCTATACATGTCTTCATTAAAGGCAGCGGAGTGAATAAGGGTGAGCCACCTGTGTTTACTGTTCACTTTTCTTTCTATAGTCTTCTGCTACTGCCCGTGAAATATAACCGGAGATCCAGCCCACATACGCATATTTGGAGAAATAAAAACGCTTGATTGGCTGCGTGGCGTTCAGTTCTGTCATCAGCCCGTCTATCCAGATGGCACCGGCTACCAGCGATTCCTGGTCATAGGTATTCTGCGCCCGGCTGATGGTTTTCCGGGCGTCCATCATCAGGGTTTCTTTTGTAATGCCGGAGATATCCGGCTGGATGGCTTTTGTATAGTTGGCCAGTACCAGGTTATGAAAACGGCGTATATCCCCGGGCGTTAGCTCTACATAGTTATCGTCTGTTTTCTCGGGATACAGGTAGGTGGCGATACACCAAACAATGCCCCCACCCAGGTAAGTGGCGCTCCGGTTCCGGAGGCCTGCCCGCCGGCTCAGTTCATCTCGCACCACTTGCGAAAGGCTGTCTTTCCAAAGCGTCTCTGCCAGTTGCGCAAATTCATGGATGCCGGCGGGATTTTTACTTTTTACCATCGATACAAAACTCTTGGTGCCCACCGGAAAATAAACGGCGTCAAAAGACTGTGAGGCATCCATAAAATAACCGCCATTGGTTTTATTGCTGCCCACATCAATCAGGCTGGTGCTGTACCGGCGTTTCGGCGGAACCGTACCCAGCACAGCCAGTTCAGCTTCTTCGGCAGAGCTGACCGATTGAATGCTAAAGCCGGGCGCAGCATTAGCCGGTGTAATGGCCCTGGTAAAAGCTGCCGCCTTGTTCTTTTTATCCAGTTCAGCTTTTAGGCCGCTGCTGATAACAATGTACTGATGGTCGTACCCGATATTATACCGGGTCTTTGCAATATCAATAAATTTCTTCAGGGCATCGGCTGTTTCCTGCTGCGACTGCGGGGTAAGGGCCGCAGGTTCTGGGTTTACGGAAGAATCAGCTTTCAGCATATATTCTACTTCTCCGCTGCTGTTCAGCTGGATGCTCAGGATACTCAGCTTAACACCCTTGGCGCCAATTTCAATGCCTGCATACATTTGTTCACGGCCTTCCGCGCCGTTGAGCATTTGCTCCAGTGCTTTTTCGCTCAGCGACATTTTTAACTGCCGGTAGATGGTAAGTGCCTTATTAAAATAACGGGCTGCATCTTCGGGTTTGTCCTGGTCTTTGTACAGCAGCCCCAAGTTTTCGTAGGTAGCCGCCTCCCAGTATTTATCGCCCTGTTCTGTAATGATCTGCAACCCCTGTCGTAAATATTTCTCGCTCAGGTCGTATTGTTGTGCTTCGCGCAGGGTATTGCCCAGTTTTATATAGCGCAGGCCATTGTTTATTTTTTTGTAATAGTCCTGCGCACCGGCAGCTGCGGTGAGCAGCAACCCCATGCAAAACAATACCAGGCATTTTTTCATTTGCAATTGTATATGCGTTATCGATGGCCGGGAAGCCGGTTAGCGGTTGCGCCTGCCGGTAATAAACGGTTCTTTTTTTTGATCTTTTTTTATACCGGTATTGAAGCCACTGGCCGGTGTACCATCTTTCAGGATATCGTCGTTGCCGGCGGTAACCGCCTTTTTGCCGGCTGGATTATCTTTTTTTTTAGCATTTAATTCACCGGCACCTGATTCATCGGGTGCGGTGGCAGTATGGGCAAGCGCTGATACCGCTGTTTTTTTCTTTTCAGTCTGCAGGCTGGTTGCGGCTACCGTCGGGATATTGTTTTTTTCTTTTGCGGCAGCTGGTTTTGGCAGCAGGGTGCTGTCGATGGTATCAATGCGCGTCCAGTGCTCGGCCACCGTTTTGCCTGCCAGTTTTATGTCCATGAATTTTTCCAGCGATTCTTTTACTTCGTTGATATTATCGTCTTTTATAAAGCGGTAATTGCTGATGCCCATTTCTCCAAACCATTTGCCCCAGATCTTGGTCAGCAGGCTGTATTCGCCGTTCCATTCTTCTTTCGGGTTAACCTGTAGCAGCACTACTTTCAGGCCGGAAAATTTTTTTTCAACGGGGAGGATACCGTAATCGCCTTCGCTGAATTTCGTTTCCCAGTCGGGATATTTTTTTAAGGCATTGATGATTTGTGAACAGGAGGCGAAACGGTTATTCCGGGCGGGCTGCTCTTCTGCTTTTTCCAGGTCCATATAGCCATCCGTAACAATAAACAGGGTGTTCCTGCTGTCTTTTTCAAGATCGTCCGTAAGG